>CAZNTD010000011.1:0-21177 GCA_964575915.1 uncultured archaeon
CGGCTCCTCCCAGCCGAGCAGGTCCCACATGAACCGCTCCATCCGGTCCTCCATGACCAGGTCCTTGCCCCGGATGATGTGCGTCATGCCCAGTTCGTGGTCGTCGATGGCCCAGGAGAACTCCAGCATCGGCCAGACCCGGTAGTCGGTCCCGACCCGCGGATGGTCCAGTTCCGCGATGCGCAGCAGCACACGGTCCCGGAACGCCGGATCGTCCGCCTGCATATCCGTCTTCAGCCGCACCGCGGCCTCACCCTCCGCGTACTCTCCGTCCAGCATCCCCCGCCACTTCTCCAGGTTCTCGTCCGGGTCCTGCTCCCGGTGGACGCACGCCTCGCCGGCCTTCCGGTTGTCCCGCAGCGTCTCGGCGTCGCACTCGCAGACGTACGCCCAGCCCTCCGCCAGGAACCGCTCCGCGTAGTCGTAGAACAGCTCCATCCGGTCGGACTTGTACAGCACCTCGTCGAACTCCACGCCCAGCCACTCGAGGTCCTCCGGGATGGCCGTGTAGGCCTCCTGCAGCGGCTTCTTCTCCTCGCTGCCCGCCGTATCGTCGATGACCAGCAGCAGTTTCCCGCCGTACCGCTTGACGTACTCGTCGTTCAGCACGGCCATCCGGGCGTTGCCGATGTGGAGCATGCCGGACGGGAACGGCGCCATCCGCATCACCACCCCGTCCTCCGCATCCTCCAGCTCCGGCAACCCCTGCTCCTCCTGCTCCGCCTCCTCGTATTCGTATCCTGCTGCGCGCTCCGCGAGTTCGTCGTCGTCCAGCGCGTTGACCTCGGCGATGACCTCGTCCGCCATCCCGACGACCTCGCCGGCTCGCTCCTTCAGGTCCGGCTGGTCCGCGAACACCTTGCCGATGACCGCGTCCGTCTCCGCGCTTCCGTGCTCCAGCGCGTTCTGCACAGCGTACTTCTCCAGCAGCCCGGCGATATCCATGCGGCGACATCCGCGGGCCAGTTTTAACTATCCTTCCCCCTCCCCCCGCCACCGATTTAAACACCACCGTCCGGTAACGATACATGTACCGGGATGGCCGGGCCGTGGCGGCGTTCATGCATCTCCACACCCCGTACTCCAGCCGGGCGGAGCGGGACGTCCGCGGGGTCGAGGTCATCAACCACCACGTCGCCCCGCGCGACATCATCGACACCGCGCCGGCCGGCGTCGACCTCCTGTTCGGACCCTCCGACCACGTCCGGTCCAGCCCCGACCTGTACGACGACCTTGACGGCTGGCTGGCGGACCGTGACGGCCACCTCGACGTGTTCGACACCCACGCGTACGGCGAGCTCGACGACACCCGGTTCGCGTTCTGGAACGGCATCGAGGCCACGGTCGACGGGAACGACGCCCACTTCGGGGTGTACGGCATCCCGCCGCGCGAGGAGGTGACGCTGTACGACCTGCCGGACGTCGACGCGCTGTACGACGAGGCGAAGGCGGCCGGCGCCGATCTGGTCGTCGCCAACCATCCGCATCTCCCCCTGTTCGGGACGCCGGACGAGCACTGGAAGGGGTTCCTCGACGCGTCCCGGTCCACGGACATCGCGTCCGGCGTGGAGTACAGCACCGGCTACAACGATATCGGGAACCTGGTCTCCCGCGGCCTGTTCGCCGATGAACCCGTCACGGAGACGGCCCGCGGGAACGGGCTCTACCTCGTCCCCGGCCTGGACGCGCACGACACCCTCCCGCCACGGTACGAGGGGGTAGGGGTGCTCCCGGGCCACCACATGGACGGTCTCGCCTCGCCGGGCGTCGACACCGACGTGATGCTGGACGACATGCAGGTCGCCGGCTACACGCCGTGGACGGCGGAAGGGCTCGGGACGGGCATCCCGCCGCTCAAGACGGTGCGGGGCGGCCTCGAGTTCCTCCGGACATACGCCGACGTCCTCCCGGCCTGGAACACCCGCAATGCGGTCGACCGGGCGTACCACGCGCTCGACTTCCCGCACACCGTGGACGACCACGCCGACCGGTGGGACGCGACCGTCGCGACGGTCGAGCCACCGACGCGGCAGGAACTCATCGACGCGGCGTACGATCCTCTCGACGACTGAAATGGGGAACGAGAGGGAAACGGGGGAAAAGGGAAAAAGGGTGGGCGGGACCTTGCGGCCCACGCCCGACGGCTCTACTTGATGGTGATGACGCGACCGTTCTGCGCCATGTGGACGTCTTCCTCGATGGTGTAGCCCTCCTCCATCGCCAGGGAGGCGGTGGCGGCGAGCTTCTCCGTCCCACCGTGCGCCGGCACGATGTTCTCGGGGTCGAGCATCCGGATCATGTCCCGCTGGTCCTCGCGCATGCCGTGGCCGTGGCTGTGCACGTTGGTCTCGACGCGCGCACCGCGCTCGCGCAGCGTCTTCTCGACCACGTACCGGTTGGCCTCGTTGACCGGGACCGGGATGGTGGACGACGCGAAGATGATGCGGTCGTTGTCACCGATGTCGTAGACGTACTCGCCACGGGCGATGCGGCTCAGCACCGCGTTCGGCTCGCCCTGGTGGCCGGTGCAGACGATGAGCCAGTCCTCCTTGTTGTTGGACGCCTCCTGCAGGAAGTCCATGACCTCGTCCCGGTACGACACGATCTTGTCGATGCGGTTCGTGTCGACCAGTCCGAGCTCGTCGGCGCTCTGGGAGTACTCCTTCAGGGAGCGGCCGACCAGCGCGACCTTGCGCCGGCCCGCGTTCGCGTCCAGGATGTTGTTGACGCGCGCCATGTGGCTCGAGAACGTCGAGATGATGACGCCGTCGTTGACCTGGTACGCCTTGTTGAGGATGTTCCGGATCTCGATGGCGGTCTCCCGCTCGGACTTGGTCCGGCCCTCCTCGTCGGTCCGGGTGGAGTCGGCGATGTAGACCTCGACGCCCTCCTCACCCAGCTCGCGGAACCGCTTGTAGTCGGGCTTGCCGCCCATGGTCGGTTCCTCGTCCAGCTTGAAGTCCAGGCTGTACGCGACCGTGCCCTCCTCCGTATGGAGGACGGTCAGCGGTGTGTCCGGGATGCTGTGCGTGATGTTCACCATCTCCAGCTCGATCTTGTCGCTGATCTCCGCCGTGTCCCCGATCTGCACCGGGATGACGTCGTTGCTCACGCGCTGGTTGTCCTGCTCGATGAGCCGCTCGACCACCTTGGCCGTGAACGGCGTCGCGTAGATGGGACAGTCGTACGTGTTCGCCAGCTTCGGCAGGGCGAGACAGTGGTCCAGGTGGCCGTGGCTGACGATGATGCCGACCACGTCCTCCCGGTGGTTCTCCTTGATCTCCGAGTCGTCCGGTGCGGCACCGATGTCGATGGCCTGCACCGTGGACATGTCTTCCAAGTTTTCATCGTGTTCGACGACAGTTTCCATGTCCGCACCCATGTCGAGAAGGACAACGTCCCCGTTGACCTCGACGGCGGTCATGTTCTTGCCGACCTCTTCGTACCCACTTACCGTGTGGATGTTCAGTGTCATGATTGAATTCACCTGATGTGTTGATCTGTTCCGAAGTTCCGAAAAGAAACTCGGGTATGCATATGGTCCTGGTCCTACTCCTCGTCGTCCGCCTCGAAGTCAGCGACCGCGTAGTCGAAGTCCTCGTCGGACTCGATCTCGCCCCGCTTCTTCAGGATCTCCCGGGCGAGCAGGTAGTAGATGGTGGCGACCGAGCGCTTCCCCTTGTTGTTCGCGGGGATGGCGTAGTCGATGTATTCGAGCGAGTTCCCGGTGTCCGCGATGGCCATCACCGGCAGGTTGGCGTCCACGGTCTCGATGACCGTCGTCCGGTCATCCTCCGGATCCGTGACCAGCACGATCTCCGGCTCCATGAAATCCTCCGAACTCGGGTTTGTCAGCGTTCCCGGCATGAACCGGTCGTAGATGCGTCGGGAGCCGACAGCCTCGGCGAACGTCACCACGGCCTGGTGCCCGATGTGCTTCCGCGACACCACAAGGATATCCTCCGGGTCGTACCGGGCGAGCAGGGACGCCGCACGTTCGATGCGCTCGTCCGTCTGCTCCATGTCGATGATAGCAAGGTTGTTCTTCTTGACCCGGAAGATGAACGACTCCATATCCTTCACGCGCTGCCTGCTGCCGATGTTCACACCGGCCTCGAGATACGCTTCCTTCTCCATCAGCATCCTATCACACCTCGCGGTTGAACGACAATCTTTATTAATGGTCCCGGTCGACCCGCACCCGGCGCATGACCTATTTATACCGCTCCCCGCCACTGTACCGTATGAAACCGGGTGAACGGGCCGGCATCACGCCGGTGGTCGCCATCGTCCTCCTCCTGATGATGACCGTCGCGGCGTCCGGCGGCGCCTACGCGTGGATGCAGCAGGTGCAGAACGAGGCGCAGGAGGACGCCGACCAGGGACTGTCCAGCCGGCTCGACGTGAAATCGGTCACGTGCGAGGGCTCGGTCGCCACCATCGCGGTCTCGAACACCGGTTCCAGGGCGTTCACCGGCGGTCCGGCGGATGTCTTCCTCTACGCGGACGATACACTCGCCGCGAACGCGACCACGGACATCTCCGGTGAGTCGTTCCTCCAGCCCGGTGGTGTCTCCATCCTCCATGTCTCCTTCCCGACGGCGATGGAGAACGGTCTGCAGCACCGCATCGAGCTCGATATGCCCGGTGCGGACACGGCCGTGACCGGGACGTGCGATGCGCGGAGCAGCCTGGCGGTCTACTACCGGTTCGATGAGGGAAGCGGTATCTGGGTGAACGACAGTGGCGGGGCGCTGGACGCGACGCTCAAGAACGGGTCGACCGCCTGCGCGGACGGGGACTG
Organism: uncultured archaeon; assembly: GCA_964575915.1. Lineage (GTDB taxonomy): Archaea > Nanohalarchaeota > Nanosalinia > Nanosalinales > Nanohalalkaliarchaeaceae > CAZNTD01. The sequence continues at coordinate 4,805 of CAZNTD010000011.1, forward strand.
TCCGACGTGGGTGGCCGGGAAGCGTGGCACGGCCGTACTGTTCGACGGATCCAACGACTACGCCGCGTCCGAGTACAACGTATCCGGAAGCGATGCCTACTCTACCGGGGTGACCTACATGGCCTGGATCTCCCGGGCGGACACCGGGACCGGCAGCCGCACCCGCATCCTGTCGCTCGACGCGAGCGAGTACTGGAGCCTCGACCAGGACTCCGGGACCTCGGACGGCGATCACTCCCCTGGCGGGTACACGTCCACCGGGAGCGGGAACACCCGGTTTCTGGACGGCTCCGTCCCGTTACCGCAGGATACCTGGACGCACGTGGCGATGGTGTGGGATCCGGCGGGGCCGGAGATGCGTCTCTACATCAACGGCAGCCTCGATGGGACGCTGTCGACCGACCCGACGCTGGGGACGGGGTCGACACGCTTCCTCTACCTTGCTGACGGGTCGGAGGCGTCAGGGTTCGACAGCGGACAGAACAACGCGTACTTCGGCGGCCGCATCGACGAGATGCAGATCCACCATTCCGCCCTGTCGGAGGGAACGATATCCCGCATCTACGACGCGACCCGGTAGGTCAGAACGGCAGCTCGGCCATCTCGCCCGGCTCCTGGTCCCACAGCCGCAGCAACTGGTTGTTCTTGGCGGTGCGGATGCCCGCGATGCCGGCCTTCAGCAGCGGCGCGCCCCATGCCACGGCCATGTCGGCGATGGTGGCGTCGCACGTCTCCCCGCTGCGGTGGGAGATGGTCGGCACGTAGCCCGCGTCCATGGCCAGGTCGAACGTCTCCTTCGTCGCGGAGACCGTGCCGGCCTGGTTCGGCTTGACGATGAGCGCGTTGCCAGCGTCGATGGCGATACCCTTCTCGAGCCGCGCCGCCTGGGTCACGAACGTGTCGTCGCCCACCACGAGACAGCCGTGCACCCGTTCCTGCAGCTCGGCGAGCGCCTCGAACTCGTCCTCGTGGAACGGGTCCTCCACGTACCGCAGGTCGAACCGGTCGACCAGGTCGGCCACGAACTTCACCTGCTCCTTCGTGGACAGGTCCTGGCCCATCGCCTCGTAATGGTACCGGTCGCCGTCCCAGAACTCGGATGCGGCCATGTCGACGCCCAGTGCCGCACCGTGCTCCGCGGCGAGATCCGCCACGGCACGCATGCTCTCCTCGTCGTCCATGTCCGTGATGTACGCGCCCTCGTCGTTGATCCCGGAGATACGGCGCGCGTATTTCTCCCCGAACGCCTCGTATATATCGGCCAGCGCCTCCATCGCCCCGGGGATGGTCTCCGCCTCGTGCGGGATGACGAGGAACTCCTGGATGGACGTGTTGCCGCCGTGTGCCCCGCCCCCGAGCAGGTTGCCGGCCGGGTAGGGGAACGTGTCGCCGTACGAGAAGCCGTCCGCCTTCGCGAACGCGAGGCTGCACGCGATGGCGACCGCCCCGATCTCCGCGAAGCTGTCCGTCCCGTCCACGTCCCGCAGCACCTGGTCGAACTCCTGCTGCGAGAACTCGTCGCCGACCAGCTCCGCCCGCAACTCCTGTTCGATACTATCGATATCGTCGGGGACGAAGCACAGCGCCTCGTGCGTCCCGGTGGACGCGCCGGACGGTGCGGCAGCCCGCGTCCCGTTCACGACCGCCTCGACCGTCGGGTCGACGCGGCTGTTGTAGATGATACGGAGATCGATGCTGTCGACGCGCATCGGGTCCTACCGCCGGACACCGATCGGGACGACGCCGGCGTCAAGTTCCGCGCGTGCCACGTCGATCGGATCGTCGCCGTCGGTTTCGATGAGCGCCGGTGCGCCCTGCGACAGCTGCAGCGCCCGTGCCCCGATGATGCGGGCGCGCTCGAACCGGGTGTACCCGTCAGCAGCGTACGTTGCCATGGCCATACCTCCCTCCGTCACGCAACATTTAAAACTCCGACCGCCGGGACTGCCGCGGCATGCGGGAACACGGCGCGGCGCCGGCAGGGGGTTCGCGTTGCCGACCGGGACGCGGGCCGTGCTACCCGATGTAGCCGAGCTCCTGCCCGCCCTCGTCGTCGGTCTGGCCCTGCTGCGCCTGCTGCTGGAGTTCCTGGATCTTGCTCATGACCTCCTCGACCTCCTCCACCTTCTCGTCGAGGTTGTCGTAGTCGAGGTCGACGTCCAGGATGTCCTCCAGCACGTTCAGCACGGCCTCGGTGGCCTTCGGGTCGGACAGCAGGAAGCCGGGGGTCTCGCCGAGCAGCGCGATGCCCTCCATCCCGTACCGCTTCCCGATACCGAGCAGCAGCCCGGTGGCGCCGATGATCTGGCCGACGCCGTGGTCGAAGCTGACCCCGAGCTCCTCGTACTCCGCCTTCAGCTCCTTGTCGGTCACGACACCGAAGACATCCGGGTCCTCCACCATCTCGCCGCTCCCGTAGCCGCCGATGGTGACCAGGTCGGTGGTGCCGAAGTCCTCCAGGACGTCGAGGATGTCGTGCGCGACCTCGTAGTGGCCCTGCGGGTCGATGCTCTGCGCATCGCCGATGAGGAAGACGACATCCCGGCCGTCATCCCGCTTCAGGTAGTACAGTTCGTTCTTCAGGATATCCAGTTCCTTGTCGTCGTTGACGATGGCCCAGTGCGGGAAGTGGTGGGAGATGATCTCCGCCAGCTTCGCCGTCTCCAGCTGGTCGATGAGGTAGTGGACCGCGGTCCGGCCGATATGGCCGATCCCGGTCAGCCCCTCCACGAACAGCGGGTCCTCGAGTTCGACATCCTCATCCTCCCAGACCACCTGGGTCACTTCGCGATGTTCAACTTTCGTCATCTGTATCCTCTCGTTGCCGCAACTTGGCTTTCCGCCGGTACTCCCCGTACGTGTCGGGGTAGGAGAACTTCGGCGGTCCCGGTTCACGCGTCCCGTCGCCGCACGCCGGGCACGTGTCCTCCAGTGTATACGTCTTGCACGACGCGCACTTTTTAATCTTGGCCATCGTCTCACCCCGGAGCGGCCGGTCTATCCCTTCTCGAACGCGAACTCGCCGCCCGCGTCCTCGATGCGTTCCTGGATGCCCCGCACGGCGTCGTCCATCCGGTCCCGCGCATCCTCCGCGTTCCGCCCCCAGACGGTGATGGCGTACTGCGGTGCGGACCGGTACGCGACCTCGACGTGCTCGCCGACCTGCAGCGCGTCCCTGATGGCATCGATGCCGTCGCCGCCCGGTACGCGGATGGTCAGTTCACCGTTCATCTCCACCTGCTTGAGGGAGATGTTGGCCTTCGCCACGGACGTGACGGCGTCCGCGAGGTCGTCGTCGATGCCCAGCCCCGCGAAGTCGACATCGTCCATGGCGGCGTGCTCGAAGCCCTCGAACGTCGTCCCGTACTCCTTCTGGAACGGGAACGCCACGGCCTCGTACAGCTCGTCGACGTCCACGCCGGCCTCGTCGGCCACGCGCTCCAGGAACTTGTCCGCCTTCTGCTCCTTCCGCCACGCCTCCATCGTGTCGCGCTTCTTCTTCTCGTTCACGCGCTTGAGGGAGAGGTTGATCTGCCCGTCATCGACCTCGATGACCTGGGCGACCGTCTTCTCACCCTCCTTGATCTTCTTGCGGATGTCCCGGACCCATGAGCGGGACACCTCGGAGATATGGATAAGTCCGGCCTCGTCGTAGCCCGCGATGGATGCGGACGCGGAGTGCTCGTGGATGTCGTCGATGGTGACGACGACCAGTTCGCCCTCCTCGGGGATATCCCTGTGGAACCGCATCGTTACGCGACGTCCTCCACCACGGTGGCCCTGAACTCTGCCGTGCCGCCGGCGGATTTCGCGAGGACGTCGTCGCACACGACGCACTGCACGTCACCGGCCGGCTTGTTGAAGATGACCTGCTCGTTGCCGCAGCCGTCGCATTTCACCTTGATGAAGTGTCCACGTGCCATTGTTGTATCACCGGTTCGGAGGATGCTATTCGATGGAGAACGTCGCGGCGCGGATGGGCTTCGTCGGCTTGTGCGCCTTGCCGCACTCCTTGCACTCGAGCACGAGATCCTTCTTCTCGCTGGTCGGGTTCTTGCGTCCACGGGACAGGTGCGCCGGATCCTCGAACGGGAACGACCCGTAGCCCTTCTCGATCTTCCGCTGGGCCTTCCGGTGCCGTTTCTTCATCGCACTCGTCTTTCCGTTGGACGACTCCTTCACCCGGTGCTCGTGATGCGCGTTGCAGTGCGGGCAGTGCCGCCTGATCTCCTTGGGTATCGTTACCATGTCGTCATCCCCTCTGACCGGTCGCCCGGCCTGTCAACGCATCGAGAACAACATTTAAAAAGCGGGTGGTGTCTCGCCCTCGCACGGGTCACACCGGCTCCGCCTTGCCCTGGTCGGCCAGGACCTCCGCGTTCTGCTCCGGGACCAGGACCTCCTCGCCCTCCTCGAACGGGCCGTACGGCTCCAGGTCGGTGCCCATGAACTCCGGCACGTCCGCGGTCACCGCGACCTTCACCATCCCGTCCGGCGCCGCGTCGCCGTCGTCGGGGTCCTCCCCGTCCGCCGCGGCATCGGCATCCTGCTCCGCGTCCGCTGCACCGTCCGCGCTCACGCCCGGGTCCCGTGTGGTCGCGTCCTCGTCCTTCTCCGGGACGTCCGGTTCGCCGCCGAGGATGAGGTCGTCCCCGTCGTCCGGCTCTTCGTCGTCCGCGTCTTCGGGGTCCTCCGTCCCGTCCGGTTCCGGGTCGTCCGTGGGTTCCGCGCCGGGCGTCGGGTCGAGATCGTCGCGGTCCTCCTCGCCGCCCGCCGGTGCCTCATCCGCGTCCGCGTCGTCGGACACGTCCTCCCCGTCGCCCGTCTCATCATCGATATCCGCCTCCGGTTCCGCCGTCTCCTCCGAATCATCCGTACCGCCCTCGTCCGCGTCCCCGGCCGGCTCCGGAGCCTCCTCGCCGTCCACGAGGTCGCTCTCCACGTCGAACCGGTGGTCGCCGATGACGTCCGTCAGGTCGGTGAACAGTTCCTCCTCGTGCGCCATCAGGTTGTCCACGTTCACGTTCGACTTGACGGCGAGGAACGCCAATTTGACGATCTTCTTCTGCCGCCGGTCGACGATGTCCTGCAGGATGTTCCGGGCGTTCCGGTACTCCTGGTTCTGCAGGTGGCTGTCGCCGTCCCGCTTCAGGTCCAGGTAGCTCCGCGCCCGGTCGAGGAACGCGTCGTCCAGCTCCTGCAACGTGTCGGTGTCGCGTTCGCGGCTCTGCGCCCGCCGCAGCTCCTCGAACGTGAGAACGTCCTCGGCCATGTCCGGGACTTCGCCCTCAAGATTTAAACCCGCTACCGCTGGCCGCCGGTGTGGCCGATGGTGTCGGCCCGTGTGAGGGCGGCGTCCCACGCCGCGTCCGGGGTGCCGTGCGTCTCGCCGTCGTACGTGTTGCCGCAGATGTGGCGCTGCGCTGCCGGCCCGTATCCCTGGGCGATGCCGTCCTCGTCCACCGGGAACCGGATGGCGAGGCCGTCGTTGCCGGTGAGCCGGTTGCCGTAGATGGCGTGGCCGGTGCCGGCGTCGGTCGCCGCGTCCGGCTCGGCCGTCCCGGTGAGTTCCTCGAACCGGCCGTCCTGCGCCAGCGCGTCGACGCCGACCTGGACGGCCTGCCCGTTCCCGTCCTCGATGACGCAGTACCGGAGGGTGGCGTCGCTGCCACGCAGCCCGACGGCGGCCTCGTCGGTGTCGTCGTGGCCGCGCAGGGTGTACGCGCCGGAGCCGCCCCCGTCGGTGCAGTACTCGATGAGGATGTCGCGCGTCCCCGGCTTGGCATCGACGAGTTCGGCGTGGGGATGGCCTGCCGAGTTGTCGATGTGGTGGACGTGGACGTCCCGCGTCCGGTCGACCGTGTCCCAGCCGTACCAGTCCTCGCCGATGTTGTCGATGGCGGTGCCGAGGTAGACGATCTCGCCGTTGTGGCCGTCCTCCTCGTCGTACAGGTGCTGGACGCCGGCGGGGCCGGTCACCTCGAAGCCGCCGATCTCCGCACCGACGACCCGGGTCGCGCTGACCAGGGCGCTCCGTCCGTTGCCGACGGCGTCGGGCATGAGGACCAGGTCCTCGAGGTAGTCCTGTCCCGCCTCCGGGGTGGCGCGGATGATGTCGCCGTACCAGTCAGCATCGCCCTCCCGGCCGGGATCGGCAAGCCCGTCGAACGCCAGGCCGCGGAGGTGGACGTGGCTGTGGTTGATGGTGAGGATGGGGCCCTGCCGGGCCGTCCCGTCCTCCAGGGTCGGCCTGACGACCGCGTCGCGCGGTCCCGTGATGGTGATGGGCTCTCCGGGTTCCCCGCCCTGCTGCGTGTGGATCTCCTCCCGGTACTCGCCCGCGGCGACGTGGATGGTCTCGCCCGGTTCCGCCCGTCGCACCGCGTCGTAGATGGAGTCGAGCGGGTCGTCCCGCGTCCCGCTCGCGCCGCGCTCACCGTCCGGCGAGACATGGGTGATACCCGTGTCAGCAGGGGTCTCGGTCTCCTCCGCGTCTTCTTCCTGTCCCTGCCCGTCCTGCTTCGCGGGTGTGGCCGGGTCCGGGCCGGTCGTGCGGGCCGCAGCCGAGCCATGGTCTTGCCCTGTGCTCCTGCTATCGCGCTGCCCCAGCAGGAACACGCCGCCCAGCGCGGCTCCTGCGCCCTCGATGAACCGTCGCCTCTTCATATACTACTATTGGATAGTGATGCTTATAAATATTCCTGCGGTGCTGGCCGTCCGGATACGTTCTCCCCCCGTACATACCACGCATATACCGGTGTGAGCGGCGGAACGGAACGCCCGTTCACCGGGCTCATCCGTGCGCCGCGATGTCCGCCCTGATCTCGTCCAGGATCTCCTGTTCGCTCCGCCGCAACCCCTCGAGGAAGTGCTCAAGGAACCAGTCGTGCACCCGGTCGGCATCCAGCACCGAACTGTAGTCCGAGGCGTCGATGTGGTCCCGGTACCGGTCCATCAGGTCGACGTAGTAGAGGATGCCCTCGACCTCCGCGACCGCCTCGTCCGCGTCCAGCCCCAGGTGCGCCGCCATGTCGGGATAGTCGGCGAACGTCTCGTCGCCGGCCCGCTCGGCCCACTCGGCCGCCCGCTCACAGCTCGCCACGTTCGCATCGAGGATGTCCTCCCGTGCCGCGGCCCGCACATCATCGTCCGGGTCCAGCACCTCCCACAGCGGGTCCGTCGCCAGCAGCTCCTCCGCGTACTCGTCCCGCACCGCGTCCGCATCGTCCCGCTCCACCAGTGCCCGGGTGAACGCGATCTGCGTATCGACATGGTCCTCCAGCCGCGGCACCAGCCGCTCCTCCACCCGGTTGACCAGCACCTTCTCGGCGGACCGCTTCACGAACGCGATGCCGAACCCGATGCCGGGGAACGAGTCCAGGTTCTCGGCGAGGTGCGCGGTCGTCCCGTACACCATCCGGTCCTGCACCCAGTACGCCTGCTCGGCGAGGATATCCAGCGCGTCGCTTCCCATGGCCTCCTGTTCCATCTCCTTCCTTTTTATATGGTCGCGTAGTCGCCGATGTGGTCGCGGAGGGTCACCGTTCCTCGAGGTAGCCCATCTCCCGCAGCCGCTCCTTCAGCGCGGCGGACAGGTCGCGCTTCTCCTGTATCGGCGGGTCGCTCCCCCGGTAGAACGCGCACAGCTCCGACTCGAGGCGGGCGTGCCGCGTCCCGTCCGGGTCGGGGATGGGGGTGAGACTGCCGTCCTGCCGGATGCGGTGGAGGACGCTCCGGCCGGCGTCGCAGTCCACGGTCATGTTATCCACCACCAGTTCGTACGGGTGCTCGATGATCCCCCACCCGGTCCGCGGCCTGCCTGCCGCGATGATCGGCCCGATAGCCGTCTCCTCGCGACGGATGACCGGGAGGAGCGATGTCCCGTCGACCGGCGGTGCACCGGTGATGTTGAGCACGTCGTGGATGGTCGGGACGACGTCCATGTGCCGGACGGGCGTCGTGACCCGGCGCCGCGCATGCTCGCTGTGCGGGAACTTGATGATGAGCGGGACGTGCGTGACCTCCGGGGCGGGTGTCCCGCCATGGTCCGCGATCTCCTCCGCCCGCAGCCGCTCCCCGTGGTCGGCCGTGACGATGATGAGCGCGTCGTCGTACCGGCCCGCATCCTTCAGTCGCTCGATGATGTACCGCACCCCGTGTCCCTCGTCCTCGCTGGCCTCCCGGACTTCCCCGTCGTACAGCGCGACGATGTCCTCGACCGGCACCTCCCCGGCATCCTTCCGCACCTGCCGTTCGAACCACGGTCCGATGTCGTCGGTGGGGATGTCAAGCGTGTCCCACCTGCGGAACTCCGCCGGCGGGGTGTACGGTTCGTGCACCTGCGCCCGGATGAAGTACCAGAGGAACCGGTCGCGGTCGAACCGGATATCGTTGGGATGCGCGAGGGTCTCCTCGAAGTCACCGGTGAACGTCCCGGTCCGCCACGATTCCGGGATGATGGCCGCGTCCGTCTCGTACCCGGCCGCGTCCAGCGTCTCGGCGATGGTCACCAGCTCCTCGCCCGGCGTGTGCTCCCAGCTCTCCAGCCCGACGGTCCGTGGTGACCGGCCGGACAGGAGGACAGGGATGGACATCGGGGTCTCGGAGCCCTGGCTGTACGCCTGCTCGAACAGCACCCCGTCCCGCGCGATCTCGCAGATGGCCGGAGCGGTCTCCCGGTCATAGCCGTAGCACGGCCCGACGTGGTCCGCCCGGAGCGATTCGATGGTGATGAGGACGACCGGTGTGGCCCCGTCTCGCTCCACCGTCCCGGCACCGGCGTACCCGAGCACGGCTCCCGCGAGGAGGGACAGGAGCAGGACCGCCCGTACACGCATGGAGCCGTATTACCCCTGTTCCCTGTTAAGGGTGCTGGTTCACGCATCCACCGGCTCGCCGATGCGCTCCAGGACCTCCCTGTGCAGCTGCTGCAGCCGCTCCTTCCTGTCGTCCAGCATGACGACGTCGCTCTGCCCCTGCAGCACGAGGTTGTGCGCGAACGGGCTGGGAACATCGGTCTCGATGGTCTCCGTCGTGATGCGTCCCCCGGCCACGCGGTCCATGATCTCCTGCGCGTGCCCCAGGTCCATGTGGTCCTCCATGATCTCCCGGTACGTCTCCATGATGATAGGGAACTCGGGGTCGATCTTCTCGCACGCGCTCAGCAGGAAGTGGCTCTTCATCTGCTGCTTGCCCACGCTCTTGTGCTGGCCCTTGTAGTTCCGCAGGATCATCAACGCTCTCCCGGCGACGTGCCGGAACCGCCGCTTCATCAGCTCGGTCTTCCGCACCGCGTCCCGCAGCACCTCCCGCAGGTCCATCCCCGCCACGTCCTGCACCAGCTCCTCCACGTCGACGGGCCGCCGCGGCGCCATCAACACGAACCCGTGGTCGTCCACAACCAGGCCGATGTTGGCGTCCATCCGCTGCGACAGGACGTTGGCGAAGATGCGGCACAGCGCGTCGTTCACCCGGCGGCCGTAGATGGTGTGGAACACCAGGTTCAGTTTGCCCTGGTCGTCCACGGTCTTCTCCACCAGCATCGTTTCGTCGTCCGGCACCTCGCCGACGTACCGGTACTGCTCGTCGATGTATCCCATGATGGCGTTCGCGGTGTTCTCGTCCACGAAGTAGTGCTGGTGCACCCATTCCGTCACGTCCTCCCGCTCCGCCCCCATCTCCAGCTGCTGCACCATCTTCCGGTTGAACGCCCCGATCTTCATCCCGAGGTCGTACGACAGCGGGAGCATCTCGGAGTACCACGACGGGACGGTCGGCGACTTGTTCGGCACGGAATCCACGAACACCTTCATCCCCTTCGCGTACCCGAACCGGTACGTGTCCCCGCCCAGCACGAAGATGTCGCCTTTCGTCAGCCGGTCGAGGAACTCCTCGTCCAGCGTCCCCACGTACGAATCGTTGCCCCGGATGACCACCCGGTACTGGGACTCGTCCGGGATGGTGCCGATGTTCGTCATGTATATCACCCTGGTCATCTTCCCCCGCCGCCCGAACACGAGGTCGTCCGCCACCGGCGACTCGCCGTCGCGGTTCGGGATGTCCTCCGGGTCCGGCACCTCGCCCTCGGGATAGTCCTCCCCGATCCATATCTTCCCGTAGACGTGCTGATCCTCCAGCTCCGCGTACTCCCCCGCGACGTACTTCAGCGTCTTGTCGTACATCTCCCGGTCCAGGTCGGTGTAGGGATACGCCTTCCGGATGGTGTCGAACGCCTCCACGACGCCCCACTTTCGGTTGCACGCCATCCCCACGACGTGCTGCGCCATGACGTCCAGACACCGCTCCGGGATCCGCACCCGGTCCAGGTCGTCGTCCTTCGCCGCCCGCATCATCACGGTGCACTCCAGCGCGTCGTCCCGGTCCATGACCAGGATGCGGCCCTTGGCGGTCGCGTGCAGCTTGTGACCGCTCCGCCCGATGCGCTGGATGGCCCGCGACACGCCCTTCGGGCTCGACAGCTGCAGCACCAGGTCGATGTAGCCGATGTCGATCCCCATCTCCAGCGACGTCGAGGTCACGACCACCTTCAGGTCGCCGCTCTTCAACCCCTCCTCCACGTTCAACCGCTTCTCCCGGCTCATGGATGAGTGGTGCGCCCCGATATCGTCCTCGTAGGCATCCGGCCACCGCGACTTCAGGTTCTTGACGACCCGCTCGGTCGCCGCTCTCGTATTGGTGAATATCAGCGTGGTCCGGTGGTCCTGAACCATCCGGTGCACCTGCCGGTACATGTTGCCGTTGACCACCTTGGGATCCGTATGTATCAGGTCCTTGACCGGCGATAGCACCTGCAGATCCATCTCCTTCGACGCCGCCACGTCCACGATGGTGCAGTCCCGCGGTTCGGGGTCGTCGAGTCCTGACTCTCCGCTTCCCGTTCCCGGCACCTCTTCGTTGCCAACGAGGAAGTGGCCGATGTCCTCGATGGGAGCCTGGGTCGCGGACAGCCCGATGCGGGTGAACTCGTCGTGGCACATGTCCTGCAGCCGCTCCAGCGACAGGGACAGGTGCGTCCCGCGCTTGTTCTCCGACAGGGAGTGGATCTCGTCGACGATGACGTACTTCAGGTCGCGCAGCTTCTCCCGGAACTTCGGCGCGTTCAGCAGGATGCCGAGCGTCTCCGGCGTCGTGATGAGGATGTGCGGCGGCGTCTCCAGCATCTTCGACCGCTCCGAGTCCGGGGTGTCGCCTGTCCGCACCGCACTCCGCACCTCCGGCATCTCGTATCCCTGGTCCTGCGCCTCCGCACGGATCTCGCTCAGCGGCTCCTCCAGGTTGCGCTGGATGTCGTTGCCCAGCGCCCGCAGCGGCGACACGTACAGCGCGTACACCTTGTCCTCGAGTTCGTCCTCGTCGCCCATCAGGAACAGCTCGTTCAGGATGGACAGGAACGCGCTCAACGTCTTCCCCGACCCGGTCGGCGCGGAGATGAGCGAGTTCTCGTCCTCGTGGATGAGCTGGAACGAGTGCTTCTGCGGCGGGGTCAGCTCCTCGAACCGGTCGTCGAACCAGTCCTTCACGTACGGCTCGAACTCCGCCGGCAGGTGCTCCTGCGCATCCTCCGGATCCGCGTGCCTGATAGAACCCATACCGACGGCTCCCGTCCAACCTTTTTAAACCCTGTCCGGGCCTGTCTGCCGCCGCAGCCGCGCTGACACGGCGCCGATGATGACCGCGTACAGTCCGGCGATGAGCGAGAACGGCAGCTTGAACACGAGCACCAGGGACATCACCATGACCGTGATGGCGGCGAGGACGAGCGGGGTCGGCTGTCCCCACTCCTGCAGGATGCGCCGCGTCTGCTCCGCGATCATGTCCGCGGTATCCTGCACCGGCACCAGTCCGCCCTGGTTCGCCTCCAGCTGCTGCCGCACCGCGTCCCGGGTCTGCTCCGCGACCTGCGGCGGGATGTCCTGCCGCGCCGTGTCGAACTCCGTGATGAGCAGGTTCTGCTGGTCCGGCGAGAACGAGCCGTCGTCCTCCACCGCGCCCATCACCCGGTTGCCGGTGAGCAGGATGGACGATTCCGACACGTTCCGCGCCACCATCCCCGCGGTCGCGACGAGCGTCTCGGTCTGCTGCTCCATCACGCTCCGCTGCGTCAGGTTGATCTGGTCGGTCGCGACCTCGGTCGTCACGTTCGTCAGGTTGCCGCGGATGTCCTCCCGGAACGTCGCGGAGCCCTGGTACGTGGCCGCGACCATCAGCCCTGCGGCGAGCGCGAGGACGACCACCATCCCCCCGCTCGCCTTCCACCCGGTCCAGAACGGGTTGCCGCCGTCCCACAGGTTCGTCGCCTTGTACGATACGAGCAGCCCACCGAGGACCAGCCCGGCCGCGACCGCGCCGAGCCCCATGCTGAGCGCGGCGAACGGCAGCGCCGCCAGCGTCCCGAGGCTCTCCCGCCGGAACCCGTCGTGGGAGATGTGCGCGATGTACGCCGCCGGCAGCGGCAGCACCGCCAGGAGGATGGCGGCGGACCGGAGCAGCCCGCCCGGGTCCATCGCCACGACCGCGCTGATGCCGATGTCCGCGACCATGACGGCGCCCATCGCGATCACGGACAGTCCCGCGGTCACACCGACCGCGACCCGGTCCAGCCCGTCCCCGGCCGCATCCCCGGTATCCCTCTGTCCGTCCGCCGGGTCCCGGGAGCGCCGCCGGTCCGGCTCCCGTTCCCGCCGACCGCCACCGGCACGTCCGCCGTCCCGTCGCTCGTCGTCCATGCCTCCACCCTTCCGCCTCCCGGTATAAATCAGCTGCGGTCCCGGCGCCGCCACCACGCCACGATCCCCGCGACCACGACGACGCGGCCGACGGCCGCGACCGGGAGCAGCGGCACGCGTTCTCCGTCGAACGGCGGGGTCCAGGTCTCGTTCGCCAGCTGACCGTCCGTATCGTTCTCCTGCGTCTCATCGAACTGCTCCGGGTCGGTTGGGACGAGCGGGTCGTCGTCCGTCCCGTTCCCGCCGACCCCGCCACCCCCGCCAGGGTCTTCACCGTCCGATGACCCGCTTGACGGGGAGGACAGGTCGTCCTCGTCCGCACCCTGGTCGTACTGTGCCGTGCCGCCACCACCGAGGTCGACCACGATGGCGCGGCCGCCGTACAGGTAGAACGAGTCGTGGCCGCGCACCACGATGTACCGCACGCCCTCCGGCACGGTGAACGTGTCGTTGGTCGTGAACTGTGGCGATGGCTGCGACGCGATGTCGTACCGGGCGATGACCGTCCCGTCAAGCTGCTCGAGCTGCCACCAGTCGGCCTCGCCCTCCCGTCCCTCCGTATCCTTGTACAGCGTGACCCAGAACGTCGTTCCCTCGTCCCGTTCCAGCCAGTCCACGTCGATGACGTTCGCCTCGCCCGGCGGCAGGTCGCTGGTCTGCGCCGCACCCGTCCCGGCGAGGAGCAGGACCCCGAGGATGACCGCGGCCGCACAGGTGTGTCGCATAAGGGTATGGGGTGCGACCGTCCCATAAATATTGCCGGGGTGCCCGTGGGGGTAGCGGGGAGGTGCCGGCCAGGACTCAGATGAACCCGAGGTCCGCGCGGGCCTGGTCGCTCATCTTCTCGCGGCTCCACGGCGGGTCGAACGTGAGTTCCACCTCGACGTCGTCCTCGTCCACGTCGTCGAGCCGCGCCGCCTTCTCGGTCACTTCCGCCCGGAACACGTCGTGCAGCGGGCATCCCGGTGTCGTCAGCGTCATGAGCACGTGGACCCCGCCATCGTCCTCGATGGTCACGTCGTACAGCAGCCCGAGGTCGACCATGTTGATACCCAGTTCCGGGTCGATGACATCCTTCAGTTCCTCGCGCACCGCGTCTGCCGTCGGCATATCCTCCTCCTCCACGTCCACGCTTAAAAATGCTCTCAGTTGCCGACGACCCGCGCGTACACCGCCCGGGCCTGCGCCGCACTTCCCGTCTCCACGATCATCCGGCCGTCCCGGAACACCGTGAACCGGTCCGCCCCCTCCACCCGGACAAGGTGGTCGTTCACCGTAACCTCTCCATCGAACTCCTGTTTTTCCACGATTCCATACGGGTCTATCTCCTGTTCATGGTCCGGGCGGACCTGGTAGGTGTCAGGGCCGCAGACCGCGGTCGCCCGCGTCCCCCGTTCCCCGTCCAGGTGCGGCGTCTCCCCGGCGCACGCGTCGCACCCCTCGCGCGGCGTCACCGCCGTTCGCCGGACCCGTGTCCCGGTGACCCGGCGCAGCCCGGTCGGCACCGCCCCGTCCAGCACTGCCCCGGCCAGGTCCACCGCTTCCGCCGCGACCGCCCGGGCGGTCTCCCGGTCGATACCGGCGCTGCTGCACGTCGCCAGTTCCCGGCCGTCCACCGCGCCGAACACGCAGTCGAAGCACGGCGTCTCCCCCGGGACGACCGGCAGCACCGCGCCCTGTCTGCCGAGCGCGCCGGTGTGGATCCACGGCGTCCCCGTCTCCATCGCCCACTCGTTGAGCAGCCGCCGCGTCTCCACCGTGTCCGTCCCCTCCAGCACGACGTCCACGCCCTCCAGCAGGTCGTGGACGGTCCGCGCCGCGACGTCCGCCACGCACCCCTCGACGGCCCCGCCGTGCTGCCCGGTGAGGACGCGCTCCGCCGCCACGGTCTTCGGAGCCCCGTCCGCCACCATCTCCCGGGTGTAGAACGCCGATGCGTCGCAGTTCCGGGCCGCGACCACGTCCCGGTCGATGATGACAAGGTCGCAGGGCTCCCCGGCCAGGAGGTCGAGCATGTGCGACCCGGTCGTCCCCGCGCCGACCACTGCGATGGTCCGGTCCATGGCCGCGTCCTCCCTGGCCACCCTTATCAACGTTCGCGTCGTCGCTGCCGGGTGAAAACACGCCGCCGGGAGAACGTTTATCAATCTCGCGCCGACACCTCCTCCTGTGATTCTAGATGCCTGAAGCGCTTGACGCGGAACGACTCGACGAGATCATGGAGAGCGGCGAAACCTGGGTCATCGACTTCTGGGCGGAGTGGTGCGGCCCGTGCAAGACGATGGAACCCATCGTCGACGAGGTGTCCGACGAACTGGATGATGTCCAGGTCGGCAAGGTCGACATCGAGGAGCACCAGGACCTCGCCACCCAGTACGGCGTCCGCAGCATCCCGACGTTCCTCATCGTCTCCGGCGGCGAGGAGGTCGGCCGGAAGATGGGGGCGATGGAGAAGCAGGACTTCGTCTCATGGATCGAGGAGACCGCCTGACCCCCGTGGTGTCTACCGCCGCGACGGCGTTAAAAATCTCGGATGCGTGGACAGGGACATGGGCCTGTTCGACATCGCCCGGGCCGTGATGGCGGCGTACGACGAGCCGGCGGTCCCGGCCGCCTACGAGTCCACGGTGGAGAACGGGCCGAACATGGTCACCCTCGACCTGGACGACGGCACCGACACCGCGGCCTACCGCGCGTTCCGCGAACTCGACGCCGTCGCCTGGGATGAGCGGGACTACGACGCGGCCACCAACCGGGTCGAGGGCATCGTCGCCCCGGCCCACGACCATCCCGCGGAGCAGGCGTCCCGCGCCCTGTCCGACATCCGGGCGATGAACCGCGGCGACATCCCTGATTCGTGGGATGTCCCCGGCCGCGACGGGTAGAACTCACCGGAGGAAGCCGAGCGCGTCCTGGATGCGCTGCACTTCCGGCCCGGTCGTATCGTTCCCGACCAGTACCTTCTTGCTGTCCGCGAGGATGCCGGAGTGGACGTACGGCGTCCCGAAGTTGACCGTGCCGATATCCCCGTCCACCTGCAGCGCCTCCGTCACCTTCTCCATCTCCCCCTCGCTGGCGTTCCGGTGGAGCAGCACGCCCTCGTTCGTCGCCACCCCGCACGAGCCGGGGATGTCGTGACCTGCGACCTGTCCCGTCACCACGTCCACGTCCAGCACGTCCGCGATCTCGTCCTGCACGTGCTCGAGGTTGGGGGAGATGACGCAGCCGTTGTCGTTGCACAGCACGAGGTTGCCGAGCGCGGTGTAGTTCGACTCCACCACGCGGTACGGCACCCCTGCCTCATCCAGCACCGCCATCTCGTGATCCGTGATGATGTCCGGGACCACGATGCCGTTGCTGTTCCCGGCGGCGAAGATGCCGATGAGATCGGTCCCGGCGATCCGCGCCGTCTCCGACTCCCCGAAGAAGTCCGCCTTCTTGAACCCGTCGGCGAACAGCCGGAACTCCTCCGTGACCAGGCCGAAGAACCCGATGTTCGTGTCGCCCTGGTACGCCGCCTCGGCGATGGTCTCTGTCATGCGCACGCCTCCGAGAAGGAAGTTTAAAAATGGAGGGTGGCGGTCAGCACGGTCGCCGGACGGAACCTCGCGGTGCTCAATTCATGTT
>CAZNTD010000011.1:21277-24068 GCA_964575915.1 uncultured archaeon
AGGGTGGCGGTCAGCACGGTCGCCGGACGGAACCTCGCGGTGCTCAATTCATGTTCGACCGCAGGAACTTCTTCATGCCCTTCCGGTCCTGGTGGGCTTCCTCGAAGTTCAGCAGCTTCTCGAACGCGTCCTTGCCCAGGTCCCGGGCGGCATCCTTGCCCTCGCCGATGGTCCCCTCCGCGAAGACCTCGACGACATCGTCCGGCAGGTCGTACGTCTCGTCGCCCGACTCGTCGTCCTCGTCGGCCCCGGACTCGTCGACGTCCTGCTCCGGTTCCGCGGGCTCGTCCGGCTCCTCGACGGGTTCCTCGTCCGCCTCGTCCCCGCCGATGTGCTCCTCCAGCCAGTCGATGAGCGTCTTCCGGTTCTTCCCGGCGTATTCGATGTCGAGCGCGCGCTGGGCGTCGACCGTCCCCGCCTCGACGTGGTCCTGGACCTCGTCCACGTTCAGTTCGGCGATGTCCTCGTCGGACAGGTCAGCCGTCTCCTCGGGCGTCGTCGTGGTCGTGGCGGTCGCCACGTCCCGGCCGGGAAGTTCGACGTGCGCCGCGCCTCCGTCGACCATGATCTGGACCTCGATGCTCGTCGGCGGCTTCCGCGCCCCGTTCTCCCACATCTTGTGGTTGACCGCGTTGGAGACCGAGACCGATTCGGCCCCGGTGTGCTGCGTCACGTAGTCCTTCAGGATACGCATCGCCTTCTTCGCGCGCTTCCGCGGGTTGACCCGGCGGACGCGCCGCAGGTTCACCGTGTGGATCTGGGTCTCGGCCATCTTACATCACTACTCGTCCGTGTCCCCGCGCCGCCAGTGCCGGCTCTTCCGCCGCTTCACCGACCGCGTCAGCGACCGCTTGAGGCCGAACGTCTTCAGGTCGACCCATCGCGGCGCGGACTTCGCCGTCTTCTCCGCCTTGTTCAACCGCTTCTTCTTCCCGCTGGATTTTCGCGAGCTCATATGCATATCACCGTGGTGTCGAGTACTTGATGTCCGGTTCGTCGTCGGACTCCTGGATCTTCTGCAGCAGCCGCTTCAGCTGCTCGTCGTCGATCTTGCCCTGGATCTGCCCCGCCTTGTCCAGCTGCACGAGCTGGAGTTCGATGGTCGACGCCAGGTCGGGCTTGACCGCGCGGACGTTGCCCAGCCGGGACCGGGCCTCCTCCGTCAGCAGCTGCGCGGCCTGCTGCTTCAGTTTCTGCCGCATCTGCTGCTCCTGGCTTTCCTGCGCGTCCACCTCGCCGCCGGAGTCCTGCATCTCCTCCAGCTTTTTCTTCTTCAGTTCATCGAGGTCGTCGCTCATGTGAACCACCTACTCGGCGATGTCGCCGGACAGGCCATCCATCAGGCTCTGCCCCTCGGACGTGATCGCGCGTCCCTCGCCCTCCTTCTCCTCGACGAGGCCGGCCGACTCGAGCTGCTGGAGGATGGTGCGGATGACCTTCCCCGACGCCTTGCTGAAGTGCTCGGGGTTGTGGCCGCGCCGGTGCTTGCCACCGTACTTGCTCCGGAGCCGCTCCGTCCCGACCGGGCCGTCCGTGTAGACGGTCCTGAGGACGGCGGCCGCCCGGATGTACCACCAGTTGTCCTGTGCCGGCGGTCGCTCCTTGTGGACACCGGTCTTCACGTACCGCGCCCACTCCGGCATCTCGACCGCATCGAAATCGTCTTCCAGCCGCTCGGCCGCTGCGTCGATCAGCGCCTGCGGGTCAACGTCGTACACTGTCTTCATCGTATCAAACCAACCGCTATCCCAAGCCGCGAGGTTTACATTTAAAAAGGTGGCAGGTGGGCCGTGTCCGGCCGTCCACGCGCCCACGCACGCGCACCACGCACCGTATCTATAACTACGTCAGCCCAGGAAGTCCGGCTCCGCCACCCGTTCCCCGATCTCGTCCCCGAGATGCGCCTGGAACGCGTCCAGGTCCACGCTCTGCTCCTCGCGCTCCTGCCGGTCCCGCACGGACACCGTCCCCTCGCGCTCTTCCTCGTCGCCGACGATGAGCATGTACGGCACCCGGTCGTCGTGCGCGGCCTGAATCTTCTTGCCGACCGTCCACGACCGGTCCTCCACATCGACCCGCACCCCGTCGGACTCGAGTTTCCCGGCGACCTGTCTGGCGTAGTCCAGGTTGTCGTCCGTGATGGGAAGCACGCGGACCTGCTCCGGCGCCAGCCACGTCGGGAACTTGCCGTCGTAATGCTCGATGAGCACCATGAGGAACCGCTCGTAACTCCCGTACAGCGCGCGGTGGATCATGACCGGCCGCGCCTCCTCGTTGTCCCGGGTCTGGTAGGTCAGGTCGAACCGCTCCGGCATGTTGAAGTCGAGCTGCACGGTCGGGCCGTCCCACTCCCGGCCAAGCGCGTCCTCGAACGCGAAGTCGATCTTCGGCCCGTAGAACGCGCCATCACCTTCCTCGACGGTGTAGGCGATGTCGTTCCGCTCCAGCACGTCCCGCAGCTGGGACTCGGCCTTCTCCCAGATCTCGTCGCCGCCCACCGACTTGTCCGGGCGGGTCGCGAGCATGATATCGTGGTCCAGATCGAACGTGTCGAGGACGTGGAAGATGTTGTCGAGGATCTCCTCGACCTCGTCGTCGATCTGGTCGGGCCGGACGAACAGGTGGCCGTCATCGATGGTGAACGCCCACACCCGGGACAGGCCGGACAGTTCCCCTTTCTGCTCCTTCCGGTACACCTTGCCCTGCTCGGTGAACCGCACCGGCAGGTCCCGGTACGACCAGGCGGAATGCGTGAATATGAGGGCGTGGCCGGGACAGTTCATCGGCTTCA
>CAZNTD010000012.1:0-22790 GCA_964575915.1 uncultured archaeon
GCGCCACGACGTTGTACCCGGTCGCCCAGAACAGGTTCTGCACCATCTTCCGGTACGACGCCTGCGACAGGTTCATCAGCTTCACCACGCCCCGCGGGTCGTTCTCCACCAGCACGATGTCCGCCGATTCGACCGCCACGTCCGTTCCCGAGCCGATGGCGATGCCGATATCCGCGCGGGTCAGCGCCGGTGCGTCGTTCACCCCGTCGCCCACCATGGCCACCCGCTTCCCCTCCGCCTGGAGTTCCTGCACCTTCGAGTCCTTCTCCTCCGGCAGCACCTCCGCGAACCACGTATCGATATCCAGCTCGGCGGCGACCGCCCGGGCCACGTCCTCCGCGTCCCCGGTCATCATCGCCACCTCGACGCCGCGGTCATGCAGCGCGTCGATGGCCTCCCGCGACTCGTCCCGGATGACGTCCGCCAGCCCGACCGCCGCCACCGCGCCACCGTCCCGGAACAGGTAGACGGTGGTCTCGGCGTTCTCCGCCGCCGCCTCCGCGAACCGCTCCAGTTCGTCGGGCAGGTCGAACCCCTCCGCCGCGGCCAGGTTCGGACCGCCCACGTACAGCTCCTCGCCGTCCACGGACGCGCGGACGCCCTTCCCCTTGATCGCCGTGAACCCGGATGCGTCCGGCACGTCGAGCCCCTGTTCCTCCGCGGAGCGCCGGATGGCGGCCGCGATGCTGTGCTCCGAGTCGGCCTCCACCGCGGCCAGCAGGCGCAGCGCCTCGTCCCGGTCCATCCCCGTCGTCTTCACCTCCACGACACCCATCTTCCCCGTCGTGAGCGTCCCGGTCTTGTCGAACATCACCGTATCGATATCCTTCGCGGCCTCCATCGCCACCCGGTCCCGGACCAGGATGCCGTTGCTCGCGGCGAGCGACGTGTTGATGGCGACCACCAGCGGGATGGCCAGCCCGAGCGCGTGCGGGCAGGCGATGACGAGCACCGTGACCGCCCGCTCCACCACCGGCAGCCCGAACCCCGTGGCGACGGTCCACACCGCCGTCGTCACCAGCGCCACCGAGACGGCCACGTAGAACAGCCAGCCCGCCGCCCGGTCGGCCAGCAGCTGTGTATCCGACTTGCTCGCCTGCGCCTCCTCCACCAGCCGCATGATACCGGAGAGCGCGGTGTCATCCCCGGTCGCGGTCACCTCGACCCGGAGCGCGCCCTCCCCGCTGTTGACCGTGCCGCCGATGACCTCGTCCCCCACCGCCTTGTCGACGGGCCGCGACTCGCCCGTGATCATCGACTCGTCGGCGCTCGATTCGCCCTCGACCACCTCGCCGTCCGCGGGCACCGACGCGCCGGGCCGCACCAGCACGCGGTCGCCAACCGACAGGTCCGACACCGGCACCTCCTCGGTCCCGCCGTCGACGATGCGTTCCGCGGTCTCCGGCACGAGCTTCGCCAGTTCGTCCAGCGCACCGGACGCCTGCCGGATGCTCCGCATCTCCATCCAGTGGCCGAGCAGCATGATGTCGATGAGCGTCACGAGCTCCCAGAAGAACGTGCCGCCCACGTCCACGACCAGGCCCGCGAGGGAGTAGACGAACGCGACCGTGATGGCGAGCGAGATGAGCATCATCATGCCCGGCTGCCGGTCGGCCAGTTCGCTCCGCGCCATCCTGAGGAACGGCAGCCCGCCGTACGCGAAGACGACGACGGACAGGACCGGAGTCACCCACGTGCTTCCGGGGAACGCCGGCGCGGCCACCCCGAGGAGTCCCTGGACGAACGGGCTGTACGCGAGGACAGGCAGGCTCAGCAGGGTCGAGACCCAGAACTTCCGGCGGAACACCGCCTCGTGGTGACCGGCGTGGGCCATGTGGCCGCCGTCGCCGTGGTCGTGCTCCCCGGAGCCGTGCGCGCTCCCGTGGTCGCCGGAGGCGTGGTCGTCGTGATCCATGGTGTTCCCCCTACTGCAGCCCGTCGCCGACCGTGTTCCAGATGGCGGCGAACAGCCCCCCGATGGCGAGTCCGCTCACGAACGCGCCGACGATGCCGGTCACCGTCGCCACGGGGTCGAGGGCGACGATCGTATACTCGACGCTGACGAAGTGCGCTCCCGTCAGCAGGGTGAACGCTGTGTCGCCGAGCCCGGCCGCGACGAGCACGATCCATGTCGCGTGCATGGCGGCGAACAGCGCCCCGAGCGTGACGCCGGCCTGTACGGGTGATATCCTGTTCATCGTGGTATCCGATATCGGGCTTCGAGGAGCCCCGTGTCCGGTAGGGTGTTCGCGGTATAAATATGCCGCACCACGGGGTGCGGCTGCGATGTCACGAGCCGTCCTCCTCGGCCTCGCGGTCAGCAAGGAGCTGCTTCCCGAGGTAGACGATCCCCAGGAGCACCAGGATCCATGTGGCGAACCAGAACAGGCCGCCGAACGGCGTCATCATGCCGCCCCACATCCCGCTCCAGGTCCCATGCATCGGCATCCAGTCCCAGGTCCCGCTGCTGCCGCCCACGGTATCACAGTAGAACCGGTCGGCCATCGCGAGATGCGCGTCCCGGTAGGCGGTCGTGTTCTCGCCGCCGAGGTGGGCGTCCATCAGCTCGTGCTGCTCGCCGGGGTGCATCTGCTCCATGTAGTAGTCGCCGATGGCCACGAGCTGTTCGGTCGTCAGCTCGCTACAGGGATGGCCCTGCGTGATGAGCTCCGCTGTGCTGTTGAACTCGGCCTCCCCCGCGTGTGCCGTGGCCAGTGGGAGGAGGATCGCCAGGCCGACCAGCAGGAGCGTGAGTCGTCGCATCAGCAATCACCGACCCATCCGTCTCCGGACGAGGCGCCACGGTATTGGTTGGTCGCGAGGTTGATAAAGGTCGGCTCGACGCCGCGCTCCTGCAGCGCCGCGTGCTTCGCCCGGCTCTGCTGCGGGAAGAACCGTACCTTCCACTTCCCGACCTCTGCCGCGATGGTCTCGTCGGTCATGTCCGTCTCCTGCAGCAGCGTCTTCGTCAGCCCTCGCATCGCGGCAGCATGGCTGCAGCCGCAGCCCGACCGGCCGTCCGCCGTGATGATGGACTCGGCCTCGCAGCAGTACTCGCAGGAGATACCGCCGTCCATCTCGTACAGGATGTCGATGTACCGTGCCCGTTCCGCCGCGGTCAGTTCCCGCGACTCCTCGGCCGCGAGCGTGCGGATGACCTCCTCCGCCTCCTGCGGGGAGTCGCTGCTCACCGCATCGAACGAGACGCCGAGCGTCTCCGCGTACGACGGGCTGCCGGTCGGCAGCGCGAACGGTTCCTGCGTGACCGTCCCGCCACCGCCGCGATCGAGCGTGAGGATCATCGCCGTGTTTCCGAGCGTGGTGAGCAGGACCGCGACAAGCAGTCCGGTCCTGAGGGTCGATCCGCTGACGGGAAGGTCCATATATCGCATTATGATATAACGATATTTTATATACCTTGCGCGGGGAGAGGGGACCATGTCCGACATCAACGTCTCCCACACCGCCAGGCTCTACACCCTGCTCCTGCTCCGGCAGCAGCCCCGTCACGGCTACGAGCTCATCAAGACCATCGGCGACATCACCGGGGACGAGCCGAGCACCTCCCACATCTACCCGTTCCTGTCCACCCTCCAGGACAACGGGCTCGTGGAGGAGGCCGACACCGGCGACCGCGGCAAGACCGTCTACCGGCTCACCGCCGACGGCGAGGCGTTCGTCGACGACCAGGTCGCATCGCTCGGCAAGCTCGTCGACGCGGCCATCGAGGGCCGCCTCGCGGAGTGCGCCCACTGTGGCGCCATCATCTACGAGGGCGGATACGAGGAGGGCGGGGAGACGTACTGCTGCAAGCACTGCGCCGCCCACGTCCCCTGACCGCTCCCCGCTCGAACTGTTATAAGGCGGGCGCGCGCATCACGACCCATGAAGAACCGGGCGGTCGCCGACCTGCTGGAGGAGATCGCTGACTTCCTGGAGATGCAGGACGTCGAGTGGAAGCCCCGCGCCTACCGGAAGGCGGCCCGGAACATCGCCTCCCTCTCCGAACCCATCGAAGACATCCACGACCGCGGCGACCTCGAGTCCATCGACGGCGTCGGCGAGGCCATCGCGGACAAGGTCGCGGAGTACCTGGAGACCGGGGCCATCGCGTACCACACGGAACTGAAGGAGGAGGTCCCCGTCGATGTCGAGGCGCTCACCGCCGTCGAGGGGCTCGGCCCGAAACGCGTCAAGCAGCTCTACCAGGCGCTCGGCATCACAACCCTCGACGAACTCGAGTCCGCGGCCCGCGAGGGAAAGATAGCGGAGGTGGAGGGGTTCGGTGAGAAGAGCCAGGCGAACATCCTCGACCACATCGCGATGGCCCGCCGCGGCCAGGAGCGGATGCTGCACCATGACGCCGTCCCGCTCGCCCGCGACCTGGAACGCCGACTCGGGGACAGCGGCGCGTTCGGCGACATCACCGTTGTCGGCTCCTACCGCCGCCGTCTCCCCACCGTCGGCGACCTCGACGTCCTCGCCACCGCCCCCGACCCCGGCCCGGCGATGGACGCGTTCACAGGGATGTCCGACGTCTCCGAGGTGCTGTCACGCGGCGACACGAAGTCGTCCATCGTCCTCGCCGGCGACCTCCACGTCGACCTCCGTATCGTCGACCGCGACTCGTGGGGCGCGGCGCTCCAGTACTTCACCGGCTCGAAAGACCACAACGTCGCGCTCCGCAGCCGGGCGCAGGAGCAGGGATACACGCTGAACGAGTACGGCCTGTTCCGCTCCGGGGAGGGCGGGGAGCGGGTCGCCGGGGCGACCGAGCAGGAGGTGTACGGTGCGCTCGGCCTCCCGTACATCGAACCCGAACTGCGGGAGGGCCGCGGCGAACTCGCCGCCGCGGAGCAGGACGACCTGCCGGATCTCGTGGAGCGGGACGACCTCCGTGGCGACCTCCAGATGCACACCGAATGGAGCGACGGTGCGGCCACCGTCCGCGAGATGGCCGAGGCCGCACAGGCCCGCGGCCACGACTACATCGCCATCACCGACCACGGCCCGTCCATCGCGGTCACCGACGGACTGCAGGACGCGGACGAGGTCCGGGCGCAGCGCACCGAGATCCGGGAGGCGGACGACGCCCTCGACATCACCGTCCTGCAGGGCATCGAGACGGACATCACCGACGACGGCATCGACATCTCCCACGAGATGGCGGACATGGTGGACCTCGTGGTCGCATCCATCCACCGCGCCCCGTCCGACCCGACCGACGCGGTCATCACCGCGTTCGAGGAGTTCCCGGTCGCGGTCTGGGGCCACCCGCTCAACCGGAAGCTGCTGGAGCGCGACCCGGTCCCGCTCGACCTCGACCGTGTCCTCCAGGTCGCGGCGGAGCAGGGCGTCGCGGTGGAGATCAACAGCCAGCCGCGACGCATGGACCTCCCCTGGGAGGACGTGCAGGCGCACCGCGACGCGGTCGACTTCGTCATCTCCACCGACGCCCACCGCCCCGCCAGCCTCGACCTGCTGGCGGTCGGTGCCGGGCAGGCCCGGAAGGGCTGGCTCGAGCCCGCCGATGTCCTCACCTCGCTGCCGGTGGATGCCCTCCGCGACCGCCTCCGCACACCCTGAACCTATTTAAACCGGTGGCGGCAACCGTGCAGATACGGGCGACCCACGATGGACGCATCCACGCACCTCGCACACGTCTCGAGTAGCCGTGCGTCCGCCGCTCCGATCGCGGTCATCCTGCTGGTCGTCCTACTGGTCCTGTAAGACAGGACCGCCCCGTTTCTTCGCGTCTCCAGTACGAGGCCGGTCCCTCATGCCATCCCACCACACCTCTACGGCATGCACGCCACCGCCGTCCACGGAGACGCACCGCCCCGGTGATGACACATGACACAGCAGCCACACCCCGACTTCCTCGACGCCGACGAGGTCTTCATCTACGAACTTCCAAACGATGCGGGAACGAGCAGGGCCGCGGCCGACGGCATATACCTCACCCGGCTGCAGGAGGACGACACCACGTACCTCGCCGTCGAGATCCGCGACGCTGACACGTACGACGGCAGCGCCTGGGACACCGTCGCCGAGATGTACCCCGTCCTGTTCGGCGACGTCTCCCCGACCTCGCTGGACCCCGGGGAGGTCCGTGACATCGACGCGGTGCACGACTGGCTGACCACCGACCCGCAGGGGTACGACACCGACAGGGTCACCGTCGACGAGGCCCGCCGCGACCCCACCCCCGCCGGGCAGGAGGCGCCGGTCCGGGCCGACGGCGGACCCCGTCCCGTGCAGCGCGCGTTCGAGCGCGACCCGGTACCACTTCCGTACCGGCGGGACGGCGACCCGCACCCCCGTGACACGATGGCGGATGTCTCCCACACCCGTGAGGACGCACCGGACGCCCCGCTGTGACCGGCGGCATCAGCATCCCGCATTTAAACGTTGACCCGGAGACCGGCACATGACACGGTACAACCAGCAGCTGTCCGACCCGGAGGCGATGGAGGAGGCGCACGACGCCCTCCGGGAGGTGTACGACGGCAACCCGCCGGGGCTGCAGGAGATGCTGGACCGGCTCGACGACCTGGTGCGTCCCGACCCAGATCTCGGCACCACCTCGACGCTCGGCTCGCTCCGCGTCGACACCACCCGGTACCACGAACGCCTCGCCGACAATGACGGCTCGCAGGACCTCCGCATCGCGCTCGCACGCGTTCAGGACAGGGTTCACGCCGAACTCGATACCTATCCCGGCCACGACATCGACCGGCACTACAGCCTCGCGGCACGCCGCCGCAACCTGTGACGCCGAGCGGTGGCGACAAGGTTTTTAAATCCTCGCTCCACGTTCGTGACCACGATGCAGTCACCGCTCGCGGCAGCACGCACCGGCTGGAACGGTATCGCGAGCATCCTCTTTATCCTGCTAGTCATTATGCTGGTCCTGTAGGACCGGCCTCCGTTTTCCACGTGTTCCACGGTTCCTGGCGTACGGGGGCGTTCTCACATGACACGACACAACACCACGACTCCACGGTATCCATGCACCACGATGCACACAGACGGTGACACCAATGGCGGGAGATGACACGAAGAACTTCCTGACAAGCGCACGCGACGTCGTCGACCAAACAGCGAGAGCCTTCGAGCGGCGGGACGACCTGGCCAGCACCTACAACGACTGGCTGGCCGACCAGGGCGTCGACCTGTCGACCTTCGACTTCCACGACCTTGAACGGTCGCTGGTCGACAACGACGTCATCGCGGCCGCCGATGACAGCACCGTCACCATCGGCTGGGGCCGCCAGCTCCACGCCGGCAGCCGCTGGGAGGTCATGATGTTCGACGAGATCGCCTCCACCCACCTCGGCGGGATGCTCGACGACGCCGGGTTCGACCCGGTCGTCCGCCCGTTCACCCTCGAGAGCGACCCGTGGATCAACTACAACACGGAGAAGCGCTCCTACACCTACCCCGCCTTCATGGGGGCGGACGGCGCCCGCGACTACCGGGTGACATCCCCGGAGAACTCGCGGCGGCTCGACGCCCACGAGGTGACGCTCGGCGCGGACGAACTCGCGGCGCTCGAGGAGGCGTACGACACCGACCTGGCGGACGCCGCCACCCTGCCCGAGTTCCACCGGCGGCTCGACCAGACCGGTGCCGTCGACCGCGACGAGGTGCCGGACTTCCGCGCCGTCTACAACGACGTGCTGCAGGGACTCGTGGACAGCGGGGTCAGGCCGGACAACGTGCTCGTGCAGCCGCAGGAGGACGAGGACATCCCGACCGACCGGGTGCTCAAACTGGAGCACGACCACGGCCCGTGGTACAGCGGGACGCACGACGGCGAGGACGTCACCCGGCACATCGACAAGGTCAAGGAGGACGCGGTCCTCCCCGCCCGCGAGGGCTACAACTTCGTCGTCCTCCCCATGACCGCCAGCCCCAACCTCGTCTACACGTTGCGGGACGGCGTCCCGGCCGACGACAAGTTCGCCCCGTCCACCGCGCTCGACCTCGAGCAGCGGATTGTGGACGAGGTCGGGATGGACACCTACCCCATCGCCGACATCGGCGCCCCGTCGGTCGACGACGGCGACGTGGTCGTGCCGGACGAGGCGGCGGACAGCCTGCTCGACACCAAGGTCGCCAAGCGGGTCACCGGTCCCGGCCACTACGACTTCGACACCGCCGTGGTCTCCGTCTACCTCACCCCGGAGCAGCGGGAACGGGTGGACGAGGCCCTCCCGGAGGCGTACGAGCGCGCCGGCGTGTACGACGGCGGCGACGTCGACCTCCCCACGGTCGCCACCGCCATGACCGAGGCGATGTACCAGGCGGCGGCCGAGACCGAGGTCGGCCTCCCGCAGCAGCACTGACCGGCACCACGCGACGGGGGCGGACGCCCCCGTCGAAACCTTTTTCATATCCATACGCGGGGTACATGACATGCACACCGATACCATCGACCCGGACGCGGTGATGGAGACCGCGGACGACCTCTGCGACTTCGCGCCCCGGATGTGGGACGCGGAGACCGAGGCCGCCGCGTACATCCGCGACGAACTGGACCGCCGGGACGTCCCGTACACGGTCCAGGCGTACGACGTGGTCTATCCCACGTTCCCGGTCGCCGAACTCGAGGTGGACGGCGAGACGGTCGAATGCCTCCCGTCCGGCCTCACCTCCGGCGACATCACCGGGAAGGCGGTCATCGACAACCTCCACGTCTCCGACCACGACGGGCCGAACATCAACTTCAACCCGGTCTGCCCCGCCCTGTCGAAGCCGACCTTCTACGAGGGGCCGGCTCTCACCGTGAAGCGCGGCGACGTCGGGAAGATCCTGGCGGCGGACAACATCCACGGCCGGCTCGAGGTGGAGCGGGAACGGTTCACCTCGCAGAACATCATCGTCGGCACCACCGACGACCCGGACCTGCTCATCTTCACCCATTACGACTCGTGGTGGGGCGGCTTCCTGGACAACGCGTTCAGCGTCGCCACCCTCCTCCACCTCGCCCCGCACCTCGACCTCGACAGGGTGTGCATCGTCTTCGCCGGCTCGGAGGAGTTCTCCGACGAGGACCCGTACTGGTGCTACGGCTACCGCCAGTTCGAAAAATCGTTCTACCCCGCTGTCCGGGACGCGGACCGCATCGCGGTCGTCGACACCATCGGACGCGGCGAGACACAGGTCTCACAGGACCGGGCCATCCTCGCGGAGGCGCTCGTGCTCGACGACCCGGACTACATCGGGAAGACCGACCTGCTCATCGGCGAGTTCGACCGCATCATGGAGATATACCACTCGCCCATCGACACCCGGGACAAGGTGACGCACCGCGACCACGCCATCGACACCGTCACCGACTACCTCGACCGGTTCATCACGGCGTGACCTGCATCCCCGGACCGTCATCACGGAACGTCGAGAACGCGCGCGGCCCCGCGTACATCAGCGCGTACGGCTCGTGCGTGTCCAGCCGCGCCGGCACGTAGTCGTGGTCAAGATCCCGGCTCGCCGTGACCGCCGCATCCTCCGCCGCCTCCCGGCCGTGGATGACCGGGAACTCGTACATGCTCCACAGGATGACATCCACGTCCTCACCCCGCATCGCGTGCGGTTCCTCCCCCGCACACAGTATCTCCCGGATCCACGCCAGCGACCGGCCCTCGTCCACCGGCTCGAGCTCCTCACGCGAGACGCTCCGCAGGTCCGGGATGACCGTGTAATCGTCCCGTCCACCGTACTCGCGCTCGTCGAACTCGTCGTGCGTCAGAACGTGATCCCCCAGTTCCCGGAGCGCGTATCCTTCCTCCTCGAGGAGGTGGGTGGCCACGGGGCGTAACGCCACGACACCACCATGGGCCGCGAGACATATCAATCTTGCGGCCACCACGAACCCGTTTAAAATCTCGCCGCCCATCCCGCCCTATGCACCCCCGTGACCTCCCCGTGACCGTCGCCGACGGTACCGGGACGCCGCTCGTGCTCGTCCACGGCTGGATCGGCAGCCGTGCCTCCTGGGACCTCGTCCTCCCCCACCTCGACCTGCCCGGCCCCGTGGTCCGGTACGACCAGCGGTGCCACGGCGACGCACCCTGCACCCCGTTCGACCTCGACACGCTCGCCGCCGACCTCCAGCACGTCATCGACACGCACTGCGACGAACCACCGGTGGTGGCCGGCCACTCCATGGGCGGCATGGTCGCGCTCACCCATGCCGTGACCCACGGGTCCACGGCCGGGCTCGTCCTGCTCGGCACCTGCGCGTCCACCCCGGAGCCGGCCCGGCACAGCCCGGCATGGTTCCTGGACCGGCTCGACACCATGCCCCGCGACGACTGGGCGGAACGCATCGCGGACAACTACCTGCCCGACGGCCCCGCCCACCTCCACGACGCCACCGTCCAGGAACTCGTCGCGGCGGACGACCGGCCGCTCCGCGACGGTCTCGACGCCATGGTCCGGTACGACGTCCGCGACGACCTGCCCGGCCTCGACGTGGACGCGCACGTGGTCGGCGGCACCCGGGACGGCGCCATCACCCCGGCGAAGACCCGGGAACTCGCCGACCTGCTCGACACCGACCCCGTCATGCTCGATGCATCCCACCTCATGCTCCAGGAAACACCCGCCGCGGTCGCATCCCACATCGCCCGGTCCGTGGAGGCGGTCCGGTGAACCCCGACACCGTCCTCGACGCCGGCGACCTCTCGTTCACCACGCTCGACCATCTCCCGTCCCGGGAGCGCGACCGCACCGCCGACCATATCGCCCGGGAGCGCGACCGGTTCTGGGTGCATCCCACCGACAGTCCCCGCCGCACCCGCGACGTCCTCGACCGGGACGGCCTCACCCTCCTCCTCGTGGACGATGACGACATCGTCGGATACGACGCCTCCCTCCACCTCACCACCGATGCCCGGGACGCGCTCTACCGCGACCGGCTCGACCCGCACCTCCCCGACCTGCCGAAGGACACCGCCACGGTCTACCACTGCGTCATCGCACCGGAACACCGCGGACGGGGATACGGCCTCGCCACCGCCTACCTCCGGCAGGCCGTGCTCGAGGACGGCTGGGACACCGACCCGGCCGGGACGTACCGCGACCTGCTCGACGGCGTGGACGGCCCCGCGGTCACCCCAGACCTGCCCGACCGTGCCGACCCGTTCGTCACCGACCTGCAGGCGGACCACGCCGCCGACGCGGTCATCTCGTTCTCCCGCCGGTACGAATCCCCGTCGGACCGGGAGCAGGACGTCCTCTCCCGCGCGTACCGCATCGCCCGGGGATACGGGTTCGACGACTGGGAGACCGTGGACGGCGGCAGCACCGCGCTCGTCTCCCGGCGGCGCGAAGACATTTAATGCTCGGCCACCACCCGCCACCCATGAACGGACGCGCCGAGTACAAGGTCGACGGCGGCAAGCTGCTCCGCGCCGACGTGGCGGTCGACGGAGCCATCACCTCCGTCGCGCTGCACGGCGACTTCTTCGTGTACCCCGGCGAGGCGGTGCACGACATCGAGGACGCGGTGACCGGGCAGCCCGCCGATGCGGACATGGAAACCCTGACGGACCGTATCGCGGACGCGCTCGACCCGGCGACACGCCTGGTCGGGTTCGCTCCAGGGGACGTGGCACGGGTCGTCACGGAGGCGGTCGACGATGCGCGGTGACGACGAGTGGCGCGTGGTGACCACCGAGGTCGACCCGGCCATGCACATGGCGCTGGACGAGGTCATCACCGAACGGGTCGCGTCCGGCGAGTCCCCGCCGACACTCCGGTTCTGGCGGTGGGACCGTCCTGCCGTCGTCATCGGCCGGTTCCAGGCCGTCCGCGACGAGGTGTTCATGGACATGGCCGAGCGGCACGACGTCCAGGTGGTCCGGCGCGACACCGGTGGCGGCGCCATGTTCTGCGAACCGGGCGACGTCATCACCTACTCCCTCTCCCTCCCCGAAGATGCGGTGGAGTCCCGGTCCATCGTCGACTCGTACCGCGAACTGGAGGGGTGGACGCTCGCCGCGCTCAACGGCATCGGTGCCGACGCGGCCCACCGACCCATCAACGACATCGTCCACGGCGAGCAGAAGATCGGTGGCTCCGCCCAGGCCCGCCGCGCCGCGGTCCTCCACCACACCATGCTCGCCTACGACCTCGACATCGAAAAGATGCTCAAGATCCTCAAGATCGGGGAGGAGAAGATATCCGACAAGGCCATCCGGAGCGCGGAGAAGGCCGTCGCTCCCATCCGCAGCCTGGTGGACGTGCCGCGGAGCGATGTCATCGACCGCATGGTCGAGTCGTTCGCGCAGGGCCGCCCGGTCGCGGAGGGCAGCCTCCACCGGGACGAGCTCGCGGCCGCGGAGGAACTCGCCGCGGAGACGTACGCGACCGACGACTGGCTCTACCACGTCGACCGCGACATCGAGGGGTTCGACGCCCCCGGCTAGAACACGCTGTCCGCGGTCGCCGCCCCGATGACCGCGAACACCGCCCCGACCGTGATGGCCGTGAACGTGGTGAACAGGCCAGCCTCGAACGTCGCCGGGGCACGCAGCAGGAGGACCAGGGCCGCGACCGCCCCGTACGACACCATGAGCAGCGAGATGAACCGGACCGGGATCCCGAACGCGGCCGGCTCCTTCTCGGTGTCCTCCACGTCCCGCCCACGGTCCGCCTTGTACAGCGCCCCATAGCCGATGGTGAAGACGATCGCGGTCATCAGCGCGGTGTGGACCGGTGTCATGTTCCGGGCCAGCAGCCACACCTCCTCCGTCACCACGAACGGCCCCGCAAGGAGGAACCCGCCGACCACCTGCTGCGCCGAGTCCGCCACGCGGAACCGGTTCCGTACCATGTGACAGCATGGGACCGCCCGGTTTAAAATACCTCCGCGTCCCACCACCGCGCATGGAGTTCGAGGAGGCGTTCGCGGACGAACTGGCACAGGTCCCGGACAGGTTCGTCGACCGGTCACGGTTCGTGCCCGCCACCGGCAGCCGCGACGCGGAGGTGGTGCTGGTCGGGGAGGCCCCCGGTGCGAACGAGGTGGAGCAGGGCGAGCCGTTCGTCGGCCGGGCCGGCACGGTGCTCGACGAGGTGCTCGCCGACCTGGGCGTGGACCGGGACGCCATCTACATCACCAACCTCGTCAAGGTCCGCCCGCCGGACAACCGCGACCCGACCCGCGACGAGATCGACGCGTGGAACCCGGTGATCGACGCCGAACTGGCCGCGGTCCGGCCGGAGACCGTCGTCCCGCTCGGCAACTTCGCCACCCGTGAACTGCTCGACACGTCCGACGGCATCACCGCGCTGCACGGCTCCGTGCACCGCCGCGACGGCCACCGCATCGTCCCCGCGTTCCACCCCGCCGCCACGCTGTACGACCGGTCGAAGCGGCCGATGTTCCGCGACGACCTCCGCGTCGCGTTCGGCCGTGCGAAGCCCGGGCAGCGCACCCTCGACGACCTCTAGCCTAGAGGACGACGAGGATGCCGAGGAGGATGAGCGCGCTTCCCGCCAGGCGGTAGACGATGTGCTCCTCACCCAGCAGCCGGTGGCCGAGGAACAGGTTGAACAGGACCGACAGCCGGAACACGATGGTCGCCTCCGACGCGGTGCTCAACGCGATGGTCGCGAAGATGAGCACCTGTGCCGCGGCCGTGACGATGCCAAGGATGAGGAACTCGCGCCGGCCCAGCACCCCGACCGCGGGAAGACCGTCCTCCCGCCGCAGCACCACCGCGAACCCGGCGGTCATCACCGCGAACATCGGCACGACGAACAGGGTGATGGGGATGTGGCTCGTGACGTACTTCACCGCGACCGCGCCCACACCGAGGAAGAACGCGCTCGTCACCGCGAGCACCGGGCCGCGCCCGGTCAGCCGTGTCAGCGGCTCCATCGGGTCCGTGTTCTCCGCCAGCGTCACGTAGCCGCCGATGGTCGCCAGTACGGCGCCAGCCAGGATGGTGGGACTGTACGCCTGCGCCAGCACGAGCGGCTCCAGCACCGCGACGAAGACGGGAAGGGTCTGCCGCAGCGGCGACACGACCGACAGGTCGGTCGTCTGCAGCGCCTCGAAGAACGCGTAGATCCCGGCCGTGTTCGCCAGGCCGACGAACACGACGGCCGCGACGACCATGGCCGGGGGGACCGCCCCGTACACCGCCGCTCCGTGCAGCCCGGCCGGGAGCAGCAGGACGGTCGCGAGCAGCGACGAGATGTAGCCGAGTTCCAGGCTGGTATGCGCATCCGACAGCCGCTTCAACGTGTACGCCTTCGCACTGATGGCCGCGGCCGCCACCAGCCCGACGACCAGCCACGTCCCGGCGGAACCTATCATGCAGGCATCTTCGTGCACGACGGCCTTATACCTGTCGGTGCGGCCTCAGATATCGATATCAGCCGTGTCGACCGTCCACGTCTCCCCGAACGTCATCTCCATCCACACCGGGTACGGGTCCACGTCCTCCACCGCGGCACGGAGCGCGGCCAGCCACAGGCCGTGCGTCACCACGAGGACCGGGCCGTCCATCCCGTCCAGTTCCGCCAGGACGTCCCGGGTCCGCTCCCGCACCGCGTCGCGGTCCTCCCAGTCGAAGTCCGCCTCGCCATCCAGCCAGGTCTCCGCCATCGCGAGGTAGGTCTCGTGGTCGTTCACGAACCCCTCCCCGCTCCGGTCCACCTCCGCCAGGCCGTCCAGCACCGTCACGTCCAGTCCTGTGCGTTCCGCCACCGCCTCCGCGGTGTGCCGCGCCTTCGGCTCCGGGCTGGACACCACCGCCGCGAACCGGTCCAGGTCGGCCGCGTCCATCCACTCCTGCTCGGCCGCCTCCCCGTCCGCCGACAGCTCCCACTCCGCGGCAGGGACGTCCGGCTCCACCCGGGTCTGGAAGTGCCGGAGGAAGACGACATCTGTCATGACCCGTTCACGTGCGGTTCGAACACCTGGCCGCGCAGCCGGCCGTGCACGTCCTCCAGCAGCGGCTTCAGGTTGATAACATCCAGCTTGTTGTACTCCACCAGCTTGTCCAGCGCCGCCTCGTCCCCCGACTTCTCGTACCGCTTCCACAGGTGGATGGCCTCCCGCCCATCCACGTCGTCCATCTCCCGGTCCACCCCGAGCTCCTCCTCGATACGCTTCAGCCCGCCGGTCAGCCCGAGGCGGCGGCACAGGTAGAGCAGGTCGATGTGCGGCGTCTCGATCTCCACGTCGAACTTCTCCTCCAGGAACGGCACATCGAACCGCTTCCCGTTGAACGAGACGATGACCTTGGCATCGAAGAACATGTCCGCGATGCGGTCGCCGTCCAGGTCCTGGCCGCGCACCAGCGTCTCCGTCTCCCCGTCCTGGTGGAAACTCACCGTCGTCACGACATCACGATCCCGGTCCAGCCCGGTCGTCTCGATGTCGAAGAAGCAGGTCTCGTCCCGGAAGTTCTCGTACAGCCGCCACACCGCATCCCGCGGCAGGTGGTGGTCGAAGAACAGGCTGTTCCCCACGGACAGGTTCTTCTCCGCCTTGTCCAGGAACTCCTCCACCGCGTCGCGCCGCCCGTCAAGCACGTCCCGGTCCCGGATGTCGTCCCAGTGGGTGACGCCCCGGGACCACAAATCCTGCTCGGTCGTCTCCCCGATGCCCGGCGCCAGGATGAAACTGTTCTCCAGTCGCATGCACGAGGGTGGGGGAGAAGGATTGAAAAGCTGACCGGTCGGCCGGTGCGGCACAGCGGCTACCCGGTGGAAGAAATGGGAAGAAGGAAGACGATGGAACGGGTGCGACCGGTCTACATCTGCTGGGACGCCAGGTAGATCTCGTAGACGCCTGCCAGTCCGACCAGCAGGTAGACCAGGTTCTCGACCACCGGGACGGACCCGAGCAGCATACTGACCAGGTTGAGGTCAGAACCCATGTAGCCGCCCAGTCCGACGAGCCCCCAGTTCAGTGCGCCGACGATGACGAGCACCAGGGAGGTCCAGTCGAGATAGTTGTCTCGCATGGCTGTTTCACCATTGAAAAGGACCGAGATCCTGCCTTATATAAGCAGGGGGGCGTGATACCGATAAAAATCCTTCTCCGGATGACGGTGCGGAACGATGACCGGAGCCACGCTGGACGAGCTGCGTGGCAGGGACCGGAAAGACATCGGATTCCTCCCGGCGGCGACTTCGACACCGTGCCGGACGCGCACCGGGACGCGGTGCAGCAGCTCACCGCCCCGTAGTCCCCGGGACCCCGCCACATTTATGTAGCGTCGCCGCGCATGGACAGGCATGGTACTGTTCGGTGACCTGCCGGTCTGGGCGGTGGACGCGCTGACGTTCATCCTGTCCGTCGCGGTGTTCCTGCTCATCGGCCGGCTGGTCGTCCGCCCCATCGTCAGCCGGCTCGTGTCACGGAAGAACCCGCCGCTCGCCAGCCCCCTCTCCCGGTTCGCCCACTACATCACCGCCATCATCGGCATCCTCTTCGGGATGAACCTGGCCGGGTACGGCCAGGCGTTCGGGGCGATGGGCGCCGTCCTCGCGGCCGCCACGTTCGCGCTCGGCTTCGCGATGCAGGACACCCTCGGCGCGTTCATCTCCGGCATCTTCCTCTTCATCGACAAGCCGTTCCAGATCGGGGACTGGATCGAGTGGGACGGCAGCGAGGGCGAGGTCGTGGACATCCGGCTGCGCACCACCAAGATAGAGACGTTCGACAACGAACTCGTCACCGTGCCGAACGACAGGATCGCGAACGCCACCATCACCAACCGGACCGCGAACGACCAGCTCCGCATCACCACCACGTTCGGTATCGGCTACGACGACGACATCGAGGAGGCGAAGCACATCATCCTCGACATCCTCGACAGCATCGGCGGCATCGCCGACGAACCCGCCCCGTCCGTCCGGCTCCGCGACCTCGGCGACTCCACGGTCGACCTCCGGGCCTTCTACTGGGTGCGGAACCCGCGGCGCGCCGGGATGGCGCGGATCCACGAGTCCGTGCTGGCCGCGGTGAAGGACCGGTTCGAGGAGGCCGACATCGACATGCCCTACCCGACCCAGACCATCGCCGGCGACTTCCTCCGGTCCGAACCGGAGTGACAGGAGCGGGACAGGCCCGGAGGGGAACCGACAACGTTCTAAACCCGCATCCCCCTCACCGGTGCATGCCCGGCTACCAGGACCACCTGCTGTTCGGCGCCGTCCTCGTGCTCGTGTTCTCCTACCTGGCCGGCCCGGTCCTGTCGTACGGCCCGGAGATGCTGCTCGCCTCCGCCGCCTTCATCCTGCTCGCCTCCGTCTTCCCCGACATCGACCACGCGAACTCCGTCATCCACCGGCGGGCGAAGGCGTTCCTCACCGTCGCGGCCGCGCTCGCCGTCCTCGTGCTCGGCCGGCCCCGCCCCGTCACCATGGCGGTCGGTGCCGCCGCGGCCGGAACCGCCACGTACCTCGCGTTCGAATACATCAAGCCGCGGCACCGCACCGTCACCCACACGTTCACCGCCGCGGTCGTCTTCGCGGCCGCGGTCGGCGCCGTCTCCACCGTCCTGTTCGGCTCGTTCCTCCCTGCACTGTTCAGCCTCGTCGCCTACTGCTCCCACATCGGCCTCGACCGCCTCCGCTAGAACCGGTCCGGCCCGACCGGGTCGATGCCGTGCTCCGCCACGAACCGGTCCAGCACCGATGCCCGGTCCACCAGTTCGCCCGGCCGGTGCGCATCGCTCCCCACTGTCACCGGCACATCCGCCTCCCGCAGCCGCTCCAGCATGGCCGGGGCGGGATGCATCTCCCCGAGAGCCCCGAGCACCCGGCCGGCGTTGACCTCGGTCACCGCACCGGCGTCCACTACCGCCGCCACGAGGCCGTCCCGGTGCTCGTCCGTGGCCACGCCGCGAAGTTCCGGGTTGCGCTCGAACACGTCGATGTGCGCCACGATGTCGAACAGGCCGGACATCGCCATCTCCCGGTACCGGTCGACGTACCGGTCGATGACCGCACGTTTCTCCTCCACGGACATGCCGCGGAACGGCCGCGGATCCATGATGTGGTCCGTGCCGATGTGGTGGACGCTGCCGAGCGTGTAGTCGAACGGCTGGCCGTCCAGGAAGCTGCGGATGCGGTCCGTCTCCCCCGGGAGGAAGTCGACCTCCACCGCGTCGTGGATGGCCATCCCTGTCTCGTCCCGGAGCGTGGCGATGGCGTCGCGGCGCCGGTCCACGGTCACGTCGAGCGCGAAGCCGTTCACCCGGCGGTGCTGCCGGAACGCCTCATCCCCGGACAGTGTGCAGTGGTCCGCGAACCCGATGCTGTCCAGCCCGGCCTTCTCCGCCGCGGCGACCATCCGCCACAGCGGGGAGCCGTCCGAGTAGTTGGAATGGGCGTGGAGGTCGTGCATCAGTCGTCCCGCCGCGTCACATCGGCCACGTCACCGAGCGTCGCACCCTCCGCACCGTCACCGTCGCTCCGCCCCGGGCTCGGCCCCTCGGGCAGCGACTCGTACAGCGAGATACCGAGTTCCCGCTCGAACTTCCGTGCCAGGCCGCGGTCCGGGGTCAGCTTGCCGGACTCGACGCGGCGGACCACCGACGCCTTCTCCTTCAGCGTGTCGGACAGCTCCGCGACCGTCAGGTCGGCGTCCTCCCGCGCCCGCTTCACCCGTTCACCGGCATCCGGCACCAGTTCCGTGCTGCCGCTCGACCGGTTCGAACGGCTGTTCGACCGGGATTTCACCTGTTTCGTCGGCTGCGCGCTGGAACCGCCGCTCTCGACCACCGAGCCGAGGTCCTGGCAGTCCGCGCACAGGTCCAGTTCGGCCCCTTCGACCCGCGTCGTCTTCACCGGCCCGGTCTCGCCGCACATCTCGCAGGTTGCCATGAGAATCTCCTGCCTCTCCTATCCCATCTGAACGTAATAAATCTTGCCGCCACCGGCTGCCCCATGCGGTACGACCTCGAGGAGTGCCGGTCCGGCAACTGGAAGATCCGGGTCCCGGACGACGAGTTCGACGCGGTCGCCATGGCCATCCGGGACGCCGTCGACATCGACATCGACACGGAGCACATGCTCCTGTTCCACGTCGACGGCATCAAGTGCACGTTCGTCCACAGCTCCGGCGTCCTCATCGTCCGCACCACCGACCGGGACGCGGCCCGCGACATCCTCGACGACCTCCTGTCCGGCCTGTCCGCGTAGCTCGGCCGGTCGGACCACAGCCCGTGCGGCCACGCTATATTATTAAATACCGAGTCCTATACGCGGTTCCATGAACGCCCTGCAGGTCCAGGCGGTCATCGCGGTCGCGTTCCTCGGGTTCGTCATCCTCTGGGTGACCGTCATCGAGGACCGGCTGGAGGACCGCGAGGTCCGGCTGACACGGGAGTCCCGGGGTGACGGGGCGTGACGACGCTCGACCCGGCCGTCACGACGTGGGGCTGGCTGTTCCTCGGCGGCTACGTCGTCCTCCTCTCCGTCCTCGGCTACCTCGGCTACCGCCGCGTGCAGCGCGGCACCGGCGGCCGCAGCGCGCAGGACGAGTACGCCACGGCCCGCGGCGGGTTCGGGTTCCTGGCGCTCGCCCTGGCGTACGCCGCGACGATGGCGAGCGGTGCGACGTTCATGAGCATCCCGGGCATGGCGTACGACATGGGGTTCAAGGTCGGCTACTTCGCCATCCTCTACACCCCGGCCATCTTCGGCGGGATGCTGCTCGTCGCCCGCGCCAGCAAGAAGATCAGCGACCGGTTCGGCTCCCAGTCCGTCCCCGACTACCTCGGTGACCGGTTCGACAGCCGCGGCATCCGCATCGTCTCCGCGGTCATCTCCCTCTTCCTCATCTTCTACGCGATGGCGCAGATATCCGCGACCGGCTGGCTGTTCGAGGTCATCCTCGGTGTCGACTACGGCCTCGGCATCTGGGCCGGGGGCGGGCTCCTCCTCGTCTACCTCGCCGCCGGCGGCTCCCACGCCGACATCATGACCGACGCGGTGCAGGGCGCCATCATGGTCGGCATCACCGTCCTCGTCCTGTTCATGTTCGTGACCGGCTGGGGGCTCGACGGCGGCATGTCCGCGGTCAACGCCGCGCTGGAACCGGTGCAGCAGTGGAGCACCCATACCAGCCCGGACAACCCCATCTTCACCGGGTGGTGGGCCATCGCCCTCCTGTTCATCGCCCACATCGGGTTCACCGCCCAGCCCCACCTCGGCAACAAGTTCTTCGCCATCAAGAGCAACCGGTACATCCGCCGGTTCATGCTGTCCGCCGCGGTCATCGGCACCATCCTCCCGCTCATGTTCCTCGGTGGCGTCCTCGCGTCCGCGCAGGGCATCCAGGTCGCCAACCCGGACGCGACCATCCCGCTCCTGTTCGTGCAGAACCTGCCGCCTATCATGGCCGCGTTCCTCGGTATCGCCATCCTCTCCGCGGTCATCTCCACCGCGGACGGCCTGGTCATCGCCATCTCGCAGGTGTTCGCGAACGACATCTACCGGAAGTCGTACGTGCCGTGGCGGGGGGGCGACCCGGACAGCGAGGCGGTGCAGCAGCGCGCCCTCCGCATCTCCCGGCTCTCCACCATCGGCATCGTCCTCGTCGCGGTCGCCGGGGTCATCACCCCGCCCGAGTACCTCGTGGTCCTGCTCTGGACCGGGATCGGCGGCATCATCTCGGCGTACGCCGCGCCGTACCTCGTCGGGACGGTGTGGCGCCGCACCACCGCGCCCGCGGTCTACGCCGCCATCTTCACCGGGTTCGCGGTGTTCTTCGCGCTCCATCTCGGCCCGCAGTTCGGGCTGTTCGAGGGCGTGTGGCCGTTCAACCAGAACCCGTACGCCTCCACCGGCATCGGGTTCACCGCCAGCACCGCCGTCACCCTCCTCGGCAGCCTCGTGACGGAACCGCCGGCGGAGGACCACCTCGACACCGTGTTCGCCGCCGAGGACCGGCTGCTCGAGTGACCGCCATGGAGATAGACACGTTCGCGCCGCGGCTCGACCGTGACACCGCGCTCCGCCGCACCCGCAACCTGAGCGTCGTGGCGTACCTCCGCTCCCTCCTCGGCCACGACCCCGCGCCGGCCGACGTCTCGCTCCTCTACTACCCGGACTACATCGCGGCCACCTCGGCGACCGTCCGCCGCCTCCTCGGGACCACGACCCTGAAATTCCTCGCCGGCATCGACGGCGTCACCGGACGGGTCGGTGAGATCGATGTCGACCTGCCGGACCGGTGCACCGCCACGGTCGACGCGGCCCGGGTCATCGAGCCGCGCATCGACCGGGAGGAGGCGGAGGCGGCGTGGCGCGACTGGCTGTTCACCTACGTCTCCCGCCACCACCGCGCCCTCGCCATGCCGGACTACAGCCTGGACGACCTCGCCCTGGTGCACACCCCGTACTGGCTCATCGACCGGGGCAGTCTCGATGCCAGCCTCGCGGTCAGTGACCTGACCGGGCGGACCGCCCGGCTCACCGAGATCGATGTCCTTGCCGCGTTCTACCGCGCCGATGATTGAACACGTGTTCAGGAGAACCGCGGATGACCGGAACCGTTTTTAATCTTTTCGCCCCATTATTCACGTTGGAGTGACCACGCTATGAGCCAGGCGCGAAGCTACGACTTCCTGGGCAACCCGCACGTCGAAACCGGTCGCATCCCCGTGACCGCCACCGGCAGGCAGGACGGCGTCTACCGCGAGATCAAGGAGGAGCTCAAGGACTGGCAGGGCCGTGCCACCGCGCTCTACCACGGGATGGACGGCGCGGCGGACGCGGACGTCACCGGCGCCGACCTCGCGAACGCGCTGTACCTCGCCAGCCAGCTCTCCTCCGACGTCCACTTCCCGGAGGACTGGACGTACGACGAGGAGACCGGTGTGCCGCTGACCGACCGGCCGCGCATCGTCGACATGGCCCGGGACGACGTGCACCGGGACGCCCGGACCGCCCGCCGCGCCGTGGAGACGTACGGGGCGGAGGTCCGCGCCGGCGAACTGTTCGCCCCGCTGGTCACGGATGGCCGCGCCTCGGACCCGCTGGTCGACCTGGTCGGCTTCATGTCCGGCGCCACCCAGCCGACCGACGATGTCCGCGACACGTGGAGCGCGGTCGTCGCGGAGTACATGGCCGAGGTCCCGGGCTAGACCTGTTCCGCCCGGTCCAGCCCGTCCTGCACCATCGCGTCCACGTCGAACCGGTCCGCGATGCGGTCCATCTCCGCCACCGCACCGTGCGTCTCGGGATAGTCGATGACCGCGGCGCAGTCGATGCCGCCGCCCGACGAGATGGTGTAGGTCCCGGCATCCCGCGCCACGTCCTCGATCTCCACCTTGTCCATCCCCACGAGCGGCCGGAACACCGGGACGTCGACCGCGGCCCCGGTCACCGCGAGGTTGTCCAGGGTCTGGGACGCGACCTGGCCCAGCGACTCCCCGGTCAGCAGTCCCTGCGCACCGACCTCGTCCGCGATGGCCGCCGCGGTCCGCAGCATCACCCGGCGGGAGAACAGGCAGTTGTATGTCACCTCGCTCTCGTCCACCTCCGCGAGGAACCGTTCCTGCACGTCGCCGTGCGGCACCACCCGCGCCGGCAGGTCGGTGCCGTGCACCGCCTCCAGCTGCTCGATGGTCGCCAGCGCGGTGTCCACGTCGTCCTGGCTCGAGAACGGCTGCAGGTCGAACACCACCGTCTCCAGGTCGACCCCGTTCCGCAGCATCATATGCATCGCGGCCGGCGAGTCGATGCCGCCCGAATTCAGCGCCACCAGCTTCATGGACAGGTATTTAAGGTGTAGAATTAAATACCCA
>CAZNTD010000013.1:0-3954 GCA_964575915.1 uncultured archaeon
GCGGGAGAAGGCCGAGGAGGAGTGGAAGCGGCTGAAGGAGGAGGGCAAGCTGAAGAAGGCGTTCACCAAGGCGACGCAGAGCTCGAAGCTGACCGGTGAGATGATACAGGAGTCGAAGGAGCTGCTGGACGCGATGGGCGTGCCGTACGTCCAGGCGCCGAGCGAGGGCGAGGCGCAGGCGGCGGCGATGAACCACGCCGGGACGGTGTGGGCGGCGGGCAGCCAGGACTGGGACCTGCTGCTGTTCGGGGCGGACCGGATGGTGCGGAACCTGACCACGACCGGGACGCGGAAGGTCCGGGGGAAGCAGACCCGGAAGCAGGTTGTCCCGGAGATGGTGGAGGCCGCACGGGTGCTGGACGATCTGGATGTGACGCGGGAGCAACTGGTGTGGATGGGCCTGATGATGGGGACAGACTACAACCCGGGCGGCATCCACGGTATCGGGCCGAAGCGGGCGCTGGACCTGGTGCACGACCACGATTCGCTGGAGAGCCTGATGGAAGACGAGAAGTGGGAGTGGGAGTTCGACGTGGAGCCGCGGGTCATCCGTGACTTCTTCATGGACCCGCCGG
The DNA here is from genome assembly GCA_964575915.1 of uncultured archaeon. GTDB lineage: Archaea > Nanohalarchaeota > Nanosalinia > Nanosalinales > Nanohalalkaliarchaeaceae > CAZNTD01. The sequence continues at coordinate 576 of CAZNTD010000013.1, forward strand.
TGGACGCGGAGGCGTCGTTCGACTTCGGGGAGCCGGACCGGGACGGCATCGTCACGGTGCTGGTGGAGGAGCACGACTTCTCGATGGACCGGGTCGGGACGAAGATCGATGAGTACATCGATGCGCGGCGGGAGCGGCAGGCTGGTCTGGGTTCGTTCGTGTGAGGCGCGCTCGACCAGGTCCGAACGTTAGGAACATGACCGCTCCACTATACATATGTTTATATGCTACCATCGATGAATGATTAAACGGGGGGAGGGGATGAGTGCAACATTCGAACCGGATAGTGGTAGCGAGAGCGACATCGAAACGACCGGGCCCCCGCGCGACCCGCTTCCCGGCATCCCGGATGTCGGGGACGGGGACGACGGCGGACCCGCACCGGAAGATATCGACGAGCGGCTGCACCGCATCTGCGGCGAAGCGTTCACCTCCAGGGAGGACCTGGAAGGGGAGTACGCGGAGAAGCTGGTGGAGCTGCAGCGCACCCCGTATCACAGCTACGAGTTCGGGGACTCGCCGTGGAGCCCGGACTTCACCACGCACGTCACGGTCGGCCCGGACATGGGCCCTGGAGACATCGCCGAGGCCGTGGTGCGCGGCAGCCGGGATCACCTGCAGGGCGACCCGGTGGACACCGTCCGAACGGTCTACGACGAGGCGAAGGCGGAGGCAGGCCTCATCGCGGCGGGCGGCGCCGCCATCGGGTACGGCCTCACCAACCCTGGTGACGCGGCCGTGATGGGCGCGCAGATCCCGACCGATTTCCTCTTCGAGATCGGGTTCGGGCTGGGCGGCGCGGGCGCCACCGGGATGCACAACAAGCTCGGGCCGAAGAGCATCCTCGGCGGGGTGAAGGACGCGCTGAGCGGTGAGCGGCCACTCCGCGAGGAGCACCAGGAGCTGCTCGACACCATCACGGACGACCTGTACATCGTGGACACGCAGCAGCGCGACCGCGACCTCGGGGAACTGGACGATATCGCGAACCACCGCGGCTACGACGGCCTCGAGGAGGACGGCATCATGGCCGGTGCCGGCTACGAGGCGATGAAGAAGAAGGACGAGGCTGAGGTCGGCCCGTGCAGCTTCTACGCCATGGTGCTGGACGGGACGGCCGACAAGTTCCGGCTCCGCCACGTCGTGGAGGAGTACACCGAGGTCGGGACGCCGATGACCGCGCACGAGGCGGTCACGGCCGAGCCGGTGTACGCGGTCTCGGAGCTGGTCGCCTGACCAGGGAGGATGGGGGTCCGCCCCCCATCCGCCCGCCCCTTTTATCTACCGATGCTCCCAATCCCTGTTGCATGTCCCGGTCGCTGCAGCAGGACGTACACGAACTCGTCATGGAGATGGACCGGGACGTGGACGCGGCCATCGTCGAGGGGAAGCACGATGTCGCGGCGCTGGAGGCGGCAGGGTTCACCGGCGACATCTACACCGTGTCCGACGCGACGGAGGGCGTGACCGCGCTCGGGAAACGGGTGGTACGGGAGGCCGACAGCATCGCCATCCTCACGGATTTCGACCCGGAGGGACGCGACCTGAACCGGCGGCTGCAGGAGGTCATCCCGGAGTCCCGGAACCGGAAGATCTGGCGGAAGAAGCTCGGCACCATGCTGACCGCGACCGGGCGGCGGGACATCGAGTCGCTCAACAACCTGTTCGACTAGCCCCTACTCCTGCGATTCGGGCCAGTACCGGCGGTAGAACCGGCGGCCGACGCGGTAGGCGAGCATGAGCGGCACGAGGATGACCACCAGGTAGATGATTGCCTGCACGACCTGGAGGAAGACGACCAGGACGCCGGTCACCGTGTCGATGACGATGCGCACCGTGTCGTCCAGCATCTGTTTGACGGCCTCCCGGAACCGGTCACCGATGTCCTCCGGCACGATGTCGACGTCCTTGTCCTGGGTGATGGTCACCTGGACGGTCGCGAGGTCGCCGCGCTGCTGCGTCTCGGACAGTTCGCGCTGGTAGTACCGCAGCTGCTCGGTCACCCAGAGCTCCTTCTCGGTCAGGGTGGCGAGCAGTTCGAGGCTCTCGGTCGTGGTCTCCTCGGCAAGGACCCGTTCGCGGATGTCCTCGTAGTCCTGCAGCGACCGTTCGAGGACCGCGATCTCGTCAAGTTCGCGCTGGATGGACACGCGGTAGTTCCGGACCTCGTACGTCGAGACATCCAACCGGTCGCGGACCTCCTGGTTGAACGCCTCGAAGTCGTCCACCGGGACGCGGACCGTCATGTGGACGGTCACCTGCCGGGTGCTCTCCCGCTTCGTGCGGGACTGGACGTATCCGGAGAAGTCCTGAGCGATGGTCGCGGTTGTCGACGCGGCCGTTTCGGCATCGTCCGCGGTGACGTCGTACGACGCCTCCTGCACCTCCACGAACTCGCCCGCGCCGCTGTCACCACCATCGGCGACCGGCCGGTCCCGGTCCGCAAGGTCCTCCTGCGGCGCACCGGTGAATCCGCTCTGCAGCCCGTCGAACGCTGCCTGGGACGCCACGAGGACGCCGCCGATGAGCAGCGCGATGACGAGGACGCCGCCGACAGCCTTCAGCGGCTCGTCGGCCATGGCATCCCACGTCTCACCGAGCGTCATGCCAACATCTTCCCGGGGCGGTTAATAAATGTGGTGGGGACCGTTCGACGGCCATCGACCGACCGCCACCTTTATGTCTCCCGGCCGCGCATCCGGAACTATGGATCCCGACGAGGTCATCCGGCGGATACGTGACGTGGACATCCAGGGCGCCACGAACGTGGCCCGGGCCGGCATCGAGCTGCTGCAGGAGCTGGAGCGGACCGGCGCCGGGCAGGACCGCATCGACGACGTGGCGGATCGGCTGGAGGCGGCGCGGCCGACCGAGCCGCTGCTGTTCAACAGCATCCGCATCGCCCGGGAGACCGGGGACTACGGCCGGGTGCTGGAGCATATCGAGACGGCGCAGGACGCCATCACCGCGTACGGGACGGACCTGCTGGAGGACGGGGACGTCGTCTACACGCACTGCCACTCGTCCACCGTGACCGGTGTGCTGCTGGCCGCGGAGGCCGACGTGACGGTGCACGTGACCGAGACCCGGCCGCTCTACCAGGGCCGCCTCACGGCCCGGGAGCTGGCCGAGGCGGACATCCCGGTCGACCTGTACGTCGATTCCGGGGCGCGACTGGCGCTGAAGGAGGCGGACCACATGTTCATCGGGGCGGACGCGGTCACCGCGTCCGGCAAGGTCGTGAACAAGATCGGCAGCGAACTGTTCGCCACCGTGGCGCAGGACCGCGGCGTGCCGGTCCGGGTGTTCACCGATTCGTGGAAGTTCGATGCCCGGTCCCGCTTCGGGTTCGAGGCGTCGCTGGAGGAGCGGGTCGCGG
>CAZNTD010000013.1:4054-22043 GCA_964575915.1 uncultured archaeon
CGACCGCGACCCGGACGGCGACCGGATAGGGAGGGTTGCCTATCCCGTCGACCTGTTCGAACACGGCAACCTGTCGCAGATGCTCGGCAGGATGAGCGGCGATATCCATGGTATCGATGCGGTGGAGCGTCTCAGGCTCCTGGACGTGACGTACCCGGAAGCGGTGACGGGCGGGTTCGCCGGGCCAGGGACCGGCGGTGAGCGGCTGCGGGAGCGGACGGGCGCCGTGGACCGGCCGGTCACCGCGACGGTCGTCGGCCCGGCCACCGGCCGCGGCCCGGACGAGCACGCGCAGGCGGCGTTCGATGCGTGGATGGGCGGGCTCGACATGGTCGTGGACGATGTCCACCTCGCGGACATGGCGTTCGACGGGTTCGACGACCGGATGCACGCCACGTTCGGGGCGCGGGACGAGGCGGAGGACCGGACGGACCGCCGGGCGGTGTACGTCCCGAACATCACCGCGCCGGTCGCGGAGATGAAGCGGCGCGCCGACCTCGTCGCCGACCTGGACGGCTGCCACGTCCTGGTCGACGTCCTGGCGGCGGGCTGGTCCGCGGTGCAGGAGATGCGCGCCTACCTGGACGGCCGGGATGTCGCGCTCCACGGCCACCTGTCCGGCCACGCCGCGGTGAGCCGCGTGCCGGACCACGGCGTCGCGCTGCCGGTCATCGCGACCTGGGCGCGGCTCGCCGGGGTCGACACGCTCCGCGCCGCACCGGTCGGGGACGGGCCGTGGCGCGGCCTGGTGGACGCGCTGCGCGGCGACCTGCACGGGGTGGAACGGGTGATGCCGGTCGTGCCCGGTCTCGATCCCGGCACGGTCCCGGACATGGTCGACCGGCTCGGCTCCGGCATCGTGGTGCAGGCCGGTTCGGGGGTGCATGGCCACCCGGACGGCACCCGGGCAGGGGCGGTGGCGTTCCGTGCGGCCGTGGACGCGGCGGCCGACGGCACGCCGCTCGACGAGGCGGCGGCGGACAGCCCGGAACTGGCCGCGGCGCTGGACGCGGCCGGGACGGAAGATTGATAAGACCCACAGGGAAACGGTGGGTATGACGAGCATCGCGGCCCTGGTCGGTGCGAGCCTGCTTCCCATCGCCTGGCTCATCCAGACGTACCGGACGTACGAGGCAGGGAACCTGGGTGCCATCGACCCGAAGTTCGTGGCGCTGTACGTCATCGGCAGCGCGCTGCTGACGTACCACGCGTTCACCATCCGTGACCTGCCGTTCATCGTCCTCAACGCGACGATGACGCTGTTCACGGCGACGGAGTTCGTGATGCTGGTCGCGGTCAAGCAGAGGGATGCATGAATGGAACTGACAGTCGAACGGGTCGACATGGAGACGAAGGCACCGATCGTCATCCTGAACAGTGACGATGCCGAGGAGATCGGGGTGAACCCGCTGGACCGTGTGCAGATCGATGCGGACGGCCGGACGGTCGTCGGCATCGTGGACATCACCGAGAACATGGTGGCTCCCGGGACGGTCGGGGTGACGGACCGGCTGTCCTACCTGGAGGGTGCGGTGGACATCACGCTGGTGTCGAAGCCGGACTCGGTGCAGTACATCAAGCGGAAGCTGGAGGACAAGGAGCTGGAGGCCGGCCAGATCCAGGCCATCGTCCAGGATATCAACGAGAACCGGCTGAACGATGTCGAACTGGGCGCGTACGTGACCGGTATCTATACGAACGACCTGTCGCTGGAGGAGACCCGGCTGCTGACCGAGGCGATGACCGACATCGGCGATACCCTGGTCTGGGACGACGGCATCATCGCGGACAAGCACTCCATCGGCGGGGTCGCGGGCAACCGGGTGACCCCCATCGTCGTCCCCATCGTGGCGGCGGCCGGATTGAAGATCCCGAAGACCTCGAGCCGGGCAATCACCTCCCCGGCGGGGACGGCGGACACGATGGAGGTGTTCTGCGACGTGTCGTTCTCCATCGACGAGATCATGGACATCGTGGAGGAGACGAACGGCTGCATGGTGTGGGGCGGCGCGGTCAACCTGTCGCCGGTGGATGACAAGATCATCCGGGCGGAGCACCCGTTATCGCTCGACCCGGAGGGACAGGTCATCGCGTCGGTGCTGTCAAAGAAGAAGAGCGCCGGGTCCACCCATGTCGTCATCGACATCCCGTACGGCGAGGGGTCGAAGGTGGCGGACCTGCCGGATGCGCGGGACCTGGCGGAGAAGTTCAAGGGGGTGGGCGACCACATGGATATCGACATCGAGTGCACCATCACCCGTGGCAGCGAACCTATCGGCAGGGGTATCGGTCCCATCCTGGAGGCGCGGGACGTGCTGAAGGTGCTGAAGGACGACGGGCCGGACGACCTGAAGCTGAAGAGCCTCCGGCTGGCATCCATCCTCCTCGAGATGTGCGACGTGGACGAGGACGCGCACGACATCCTGTCGTCCGGACGGGCGATGGACAAGTTCCGGCAGATCATCGGGGCGCAGAACGGCGATCCGGACATCGCACTGGAGGATCTGAAGCCCGGTGCGCACACCGCCGAGGCGACCGCGGACCGGAACGGCATCGTCACCCATATGAGCAACGAGCTGCTGAGCGACATCGCGCGGCGGGCAGGCGCCCCGAAGGATCTCGGCGCAGGAATCTTCCTGGAGAAGAAGGAAGGTGATGCGGTGGCGGAGGGTGAGGCGCTGTTCACCATCCACGCGGAGCAGGAGGACAAACTGGCGGAGGCGAAGCGCGTGGCGGACCGGGCGGAGGCGGTCCGGGTGCGGAGCAAGGAGGAGTCCCTCGTCGAGCGCGTCTAGACGGGTATGCATATGGAACCTGACAGGCCGGTGGCGCTGGTCGTGATGGACGGGATGGGTGTCCGGGACGTGGAGAGCGACAACGCGGTCGCGCAGGCGGACACGCCGCACCTCGACGACCTGTTCGACACCGAGCCGTACACGGAACTTGCGGCGTACGGCCCCGCGGTGGGCCTGCCGGAGGGATACATCGGGAACTCGGAGGTCGGCCACCTTCACATCGGGGCGGGCAGGACCATCCCGCAGGAACTGGTGCGCATCAACGAGATGATCGCTGACGGGACGTTCGCGGAGAGCGAGGCGCTGCAGGATGCGGCGGCGACCGCCCGCGAGGAGGATGTGACCGTCCATGTCATGGGCATCGTGTCGGACGGCGGGGTGCACGGCCACATCGACCACATCGAGGCGCTCATCGGGTTCTTCGCCGATGCGGGCTGCGACGTGGAGACGCACGCGTTCCTGGACGGCCGGGACGTCGAGCCGAAGTCCGCGGCGGAGTACCTCGAGCGCATCGAGGCGAAAGCGGCGGCGGCCGGGACCGGCCACCTCGGCTCGTTCATGGGCCGGTACTTCGCGATGGACCGGGACGAGAACTGGGACCGGACCGCGGTGGCGTACGACGCGCTGGTGTCCGGGGAGGGCCACGAGGCCGCGGACTGGGAGGCGGGACTGGCGGAGCGGTACCGGCACGACCGGAACGACTACTTCGTGGAGCCGGTCCTCCTCCCCGGGTTCGAACCCATCGAGCCGGGCGACGTGGTCGTGTTCGCGAACTGGCGGAAGGACCGGGCGCGGCAGTTGAGCCGGGCGTTCCTGTTCGACGACTTCCCGCATTTCGAGACGATGGACGGCGACGTGACGTTCGTGACGATGATGGAGTACGAGGACGACTTCCCGAACCCGACGGTCCTCACGGAGCAGGTGGTGGAGACGACGGTCGGTGAGGTGCTGTCCGGCGCGGGCCTGTCCCAGCTGCGGCTGACGGAGAGCCAGAAGCGGCCGCACGTCACCTACTTCTTCGACGGGCAGCGCGAGGCCCCGTGGAGCGGGGTCGACACGCAGATATTCAAGTCCGCGAACGTGGCCGCGTACGACGAGAAGCCGGAGATGGAGGCGGACAAGATCACGGCCCACGCGGAGGAGGTGATGCGGGAGGGGACGCACGACTTCGTGCTGATCAACTACCCGAACGGCGACCTGGTCGGCCATACCGGTGACCTGGACGCGGCCATCACAGCGGTGGAGACGGTCGATACGATGGTGGGCCGCCTGGCGGACGCGGCGCGGGAGCACGGCTACACGCTCATCCTCACGTCCGACCACGGCAACTGCGAGGAGATGACGGGGCGGTACGAGACGTCGCACACGCTCAACCCGGTGCCGTTCTGCATCGTCGATGACGACCTGCGTGGACAGGAACTGGGGGCGGGCGGCCTGGTGAACATCGCCGCCACCGTCTTCCACCTGATGGGGCTGGACGCGCCTGACGTGATGGACGACGACCTGTTCGCGTGACCGGAGGACCTTTAACCGGTCGTCCCGCACCGTGTCCCATGCGCTGGCGCGCCACCGACGGGCTCATCCTGGTCAACGTCGCGGTGTTCATCGCCGCCGTCGCCACGGGCAGCCACGCCGCACTGCTGGAGCGGTACGGCTTCGTGGCGGTCGCGGTCGCCGCAGGGGATGTCGGCCGGGCGGTCGTCTCCGGCTTCCTGCACACCGGCGTCCCCCACCTGACGTACAACATGGTGTTCCTGTGGCTGTTCGGCCGGGCGTGCGAGGAGGAGTTCGGACCTGGCCGGACCGTGCTGGTGTACGCGGCCGGGCTGCTGGGCGGAGAAGTATTCTTCGCGGCGCTGTTCCCGTCGTCGTCCGCCGTCGGGGCGTCGGGCGCGGTGTTCGCCATCATGACGCTGGCGGTCCTGGTCGAGCCGGGACGGCCGGTCCATCCACGGGTGCCGCTTCCCATCAGCCTGCTCGGCGCGGTCTATCTCGTGCCGGCGGTCATGTCCGCGACCACGCTGGCCGGGGACGTGGCGCACATCGCACACGTCGGCGGGGCGGTGGCCGGCGGGCTCCTGGCGTTCCGGTGGGAGCCGGACCGGGCGGAAGACGGACTCTGGGTGGTGGTGGGCCTGGCGATGCTGGTGGCGGCGCTGGGCGCGACCACCGTCTAGTTGCAGGCGGACGCTTCCGCGTCCTCGCCGGCGGTCGCGTCCTGGACGGCGTCGGTGCAGGCCCCCTCGGTCAGGTCGGCGCCGTCCTGGCTGGTGATGGATTCGACGATCTCGATGGTGACCTCGTCACCACTTTCAAGGTCGCCGGAGAGCGTGAACGCGAGCTGGTGCGATTCGAGGCCGAACTCCGCGCCCTCGAAGCCGTCGTCGATACCGACACCGCTGGGTCCCCCGGTGACCTCGACCGGCATGAAGCCGCCCTGCAGGATGTTGTCGCGCAGCGGCTGGCTGAACGTGAGCAGCGCGATCTGCTCCTCGTCCGCCGATATGCTGGTGTCCTCGGCGATGTAGACGCTAAGGTTGTTCCAGTAGATCTCGGTCCCGGTGCCGGGTTCGAGCGGGATATCGTCGCCCATGCCGGCGATACCCTCCAGGAAACCGAACGGGCTACCCCCGGTGAAGGCCGATATGACGGCGAGCAACGCGATGACCATGACCGTCGCGCTGACGAGCGTCCAGATGAGGTTGAGACCGCGGTGCATCCGCTATCCCCCCGGCGGTGTGACAGGGCAGGACCCGTCGGTATCTATCTGTCCTTCCCACTCGGCGCACTCGGGGTACCGCTGCGTCCACGACGTGCCGTCGGACTGGTCCCGGCAGAACGACTCGATGCGCTGCTCGCAGAAGTCGGCATCGCTCTGGTCCTGCTGGCCGCCGAGCAGGTCGGTGATGTTGCCGAGCTGGTCGTTGAACGAGACCGCGACGATGACGGCGGATATCATCAGGACGGTGCCGACGATGGCGAGCGTCATCGTGTAGGAGATTCCGTGCCGCCGTAACACGCCGTGTCGTCCCATCGCTACTGCACCGGGCAGGTAGAGGAGATGTGGCCCTGGGTCACGCAGTTGTACTCGTTGCCGTCGACCGTGACGGTCGGGTCGATCTGGCCGCCGACGAACTCGTCAGCGTTCCCTTCCCACTCGCAGCCGATGTCGGATGCGGTGTCCTCGTAGTACTGGGCGTCGGATCCACCATCATCGTAGATAGGTTTCCCGCCGTCCTGCGTCGGGTTGTTGGGCGGGACGCTGCGGCGGAGCGCGGTGTCGCCGCACGATTCCTGCTGGCTGACCCCGCGGTTCAGCGAGTACGAGTCGTCGGACGGGTCGAGGGTGCTGCCGGCAGAGCCGCTGTCGCACGACTCCTCGGCCGTCGGGTCGTCCTCTTCGCTGTTGACGCACTCCGTCCCCTCGCTGTGCTGGCCGGTGGCGGTGAGGACGTACTGGCTGCAGTAGTTGTCCTGGATCTGGTTCGCCTTGTCAGAACAGGCCTGCTCGACCAGCGCCTGCGTCTGCTGCTCGCCTGCGGTCCCGAAGAAGTCGGAGATGCTCGAGCCACCGAGCGTGATGACGGAGAGCGCGGTCATCAGCAGGATGACCCCGGCGACGACGATCGTCAACGTGAAGCTGATACCCTTCCTGCGCATGGAACAATACTTCGGGGGATGGTATAAATAAGTTGTCCGGGGCGGACGCCCCGGACCCAGGACGGTCACGCGGCGATATCGATCCGGATGGACGACAGGTTCATCTCCTCGCCGTCATCGGTCTCGATGGTATCCGTCCCGATATCGACATCATCGACCGTGGCATCCTCGATGAACCGGTTCCGCACCATCTCGGCGACGTCGACCGCCGTGGACACCGCCTTGCCGCGTGCCTTGACGTGCACCACGTCCTGCCCGTCGTTGAACTGTGTCACGACCGCGAGCACGTAGCTCATGGCCGGCTTGGATCCGATGTACACCGTGTTCTCGTCGTCCGCCATCGTTCGTCACCTCTGATACAGGGGTGTACGCGCCGCTCGTTTTTAAACGTTTGAAGCGGGGCGGTGTCAGGAGAACGACTCCGTCGATATCTGGTCGTAATGGACCACGAACACCGGATGCTTGAACCCGTCACGTGTCGGGATACGGTTGCCTGTGTCGGTGATGTTGATCTTGACCCGCATGAAGCTCTGCACCTGGTCGAACTCCCAGACGCGCCGGGTCAGCTGGTCCACGAGGTTGTTCGCGGAGGTGGAGGCGCAGGTCTCGCTGCACGAATCCCCCTCGCACGAGTCGCCGTCGTCCTGCACCAGCCGGGTGGCGGGAGCGCCGCGCCACGCCACGTCGAGCGGCCGGGTGTCGGCCGCGACGGGGGCGCGGGCGAACTGCAACGTGTCGTTCCCCCAGTCGATGTCCGGGCCGGGAAGCGGGTCGCTGTACCGCGGCTCGGTGATCTCGAGGGTCCACGGGTCGTCGGTCCACATGTCGCCACCGCGGCTGGGCGGGGTCGTGGTGTACGGTGTCTCGGCGCAGACGGTGGGCGGGCACGGCTCCGGTTCGGGCGGGTCGCAGGAGACCGAGCAGCCGCAGGCGGAGCATGATTTCGGCCCTTCACAGTTCTCCCGGAAGCAGCTCTGTCCGCAGCTGGCGATCTTCCAGTCCTCCTGCACGACCGTCCCCTCGCCGAGCCGGTACTCCATCTCGGTGACCTCGATGGTGACCTCGAGGCCGTTGTACTCCGGGTTGCCCGCGGTGAAGTCGTCAGCGGCCGTGTCCGCGGCATCCTGGATCTCCGCCCGGATGTCAACGGTGTCTATCAGCTTCTGCTCCTGCTCGTTCTCCAGGTAGTCGCGGACATCCTCGAGTTCCGGGTAGTCGACGTACCGGGAGAGGAACGGACAGGTCTCCCCGTCCTCGGCGTACGGGTCGCAGTTCCGCGCCTGTTCGCTCCCCTCCGCCCAGGCGTAGTTGGACGAGCGGTCGACCGTGTCCTCGATGGTCTCGCGGAACGTGTCCGCCTCGGCCACGGCACGGGCCAGCCGGGACATCTTGAGGTAGCGGACGTTGTCGGTCGTGAACGCGGCGGGGATGTCGAGGAACCCGATGGACCGGAGCGACCGGACCAGCCGATCCCCGGCCGCGAGCTGGCGGATGGAGACGCAGTCGGCGCGTGGCTGGCCGCCTTCCTCGGTCTCGAACTCCATCGTGCTTCCGTCCTCCCCGACCGGCTCGGCCACGATGCCGCCGACCCCGTTGACCGCGCAGCCACCGCCGCCAGCGATGGTCCCGAGGTAGTCCGTCGCGAACGTGCTGCTGACCGCGGCCGAGTAGTCGTCCCGGATGTCCGCCTCGCTATCGATGTCGTGCGGCGCCCAGACCCCGGTCCCCTGGCCGTGCCGGTAGAGACCGCGGTAGACGGAGTCGTTCAGGCTCTGGTTGATGTACTCCTCCTCGAGGAAGTACTCCAGCATGCTCGACTTGACGAGCGGGTCGTAGTCGTTGACCTGGACGCCGACCCCCTGGTTGAACGCGGAGGGGGAGATGAACATCTGCGTCCAGATGACGAGCGCGGCGATGAACAGCAGGAAGTTCATGATGTCCAGCGCCTGTCCGCGCCGGTTCATTCCGACTCCACCCCCATCGAGAAGTCGCCGGTCCGCATCCCGACCTGGAACCGGACGTGCTGGCCGCCGGGGATAGGCTTCACGAAGGCGAACGTGCTGTCGCTGCCCGATCCGCCGATGTCGAAGAGCGACGTGTCCTCCACGTGGATACGCACGCGGTACGGCCGGCCGCCGTCACCGCTGAACCGGACGATGTCGTCCATCCCGGTCCGGATGGCTGCGGCGATGGCTGACTCGGATGGGACATCGCTGCACATCTGTATCGCGTCCTTGTCCCGGCAGTAGGCGTACGTCCGGAGCGCCTCCATCAGAGGCACGTCTGTCCCGCCGTTCTCCACCTCGATGGAGTAGAGTGCCTGCGTCATGTAGCCGGCCGCCACGCTGTCCTGCGCCTGGAGCGCGATGTGGCGGCGGATGGTCCGGTCGGCGAACGGTTCGAAGTCCTCCGGGATGTCGACGACGGAGTCCTGCAGGATGCCCGGCGCCTTGAATATGACGTAGATACCGATGGTCAGCCCGACGACGACCAGCGTGATGATGATGGTCGATGCCGTCCCACCGATGAGGCCGCGACGCATCTATCCACCACCCCCGTCGACGCGGCAGCAGATGCGGCCGCTGCCGCAGTCGACCCCGCTCGCCGGTCGGGCGCATCCCGACCCGGCATCGACGCACCGGCCGGGTACCTGGCGGCACTGCCAGCCGGTGCCGGACACCGCCATGTCGACCGTGCCGCGGTACCGGGAATCACCGTCCCGGACGACGAGCGGGTAGGTCCGGACCTCCTCCGTCCCGGTGGCGAGCGCCTCGCCAGGGGACATCTCCTCGACCTCGCCGTTCTGGATGCTGTAATTGTGGATTTCCGGGTCGCCACCGGTCTCGATGGTGAAACTGAGCCGGATGGTCCGGTCCGACGTGATGCATGACAGGTCGCCGTCCTGCACGGCGGTCAGGTTGAACACCGCCCGGCTGTACGTCGCGCACCCGGCGTGCAGCACCTCCTCGGTCACACCCAGCTGGTCGTAGGCGGCCTGGCTCTTGATGACGGTGGTCTCCGACAGGTCCTGCGTGTAGGATATGTAGACGAACGATGCCACCATGAACACCGAGACGATGAACACGCCGACACCGAGGTACTTGATGAACTGGCCGCGTCGCCGCACGGTATCACCCGTTCCTGACCGGGCAGGTCCCGTTGACCCGTATCCCGGTCGTCTCCTTGATGATGCATATCGACTGCGTCCTGGTGATGTTTTCCTCGGCGACGGATGACTGCAGCGAGATGAGATGGCCCTGCTCCTCCCCGATCTTGGCGAAGATGACGAGGTCCTGCCGGACGTCGATGCGGTCGTACTGCTGGGCGAAGTTCAGCCGGGCCTGGCCCTCACGTTTCTGGTCCATGACCTCCATCGCCTGTGCGAGCCGGCGGGAATCGATGTTCGCGTGCACCTCGGTCTCCAGGTCGTCGGTGGCGGTGATGTTGTTGAACGCGATGGATACGAACGCGATGGCGATGAGGGCGGCACCGATCGCCTTCGTGGTCGTTCCGATCCCGGTCACTGCCACCGGCCGTCACCCTCCGCCGTCATCGTCAGCCGCGGGATCGGAATCCTGCATCAGTTTGATAGCGTCGGCATGCGGCTTGTAGTAGTCGATGACCACCGACTCGGCGTCAGGGATCTCGAGCGCGTAGCCGTCACAGGTCTCGTGGTCGTCCCACTTGCAGATGGTGACCTCGCTGCACTCGGTGACCTGCCGGGTGAAATCGAGATCCTCGCCCTCCGCGGACAGGATGGTCCCGGAGGCGGTTATCCGCTCGATGGCACCGAACTCGTACTCGCCGAGCTGCACCCGTTCGGCCTCGTTCCCGATGGCCCGGCACTCGTCCTCGATGTCGGACACGAGGCTGCGGAAGACGCTCTGCGCCTCCTGGTGGCGTTCGACGCCGGCGAAGTCGAACCCCTGGATGGCGCCGAGACCGGCCACGAGGACGATGATCGTCATGATGGCGGCGACAGCGGCGACGGGCACGATGTTGAGTTCGATGGCGCCCTGGCGGCCCATGTCAGGTCACCTCCGGCACCTGCAACCCTGCGTGGAGGCCGACGGGCAGCGGCCGGTCACCCGGCTCGGGGGCGGCGGTGTTGTTGAACGGGTCGTCGACCCGGTCCGGCCCCTCGCTCCCGGCACCGAACAGATCCCCGAGGGTGCCGACCACATCATCGACGATACCCGAGTAGACGCCCCAGAGGATGATGATGCCGATGAGGAGGCCGGTCGCCGCGATGGCGATCCACTGGACCTGTGACAGGCCGCGCCGCATCGTCAATCACCCCCGACGCCGGGGATGATGTTCCCCGGGTCGAACAGGCGGATGAGGCTCTCCAGCTGGACGTCCATGACCCCGTAGACGGAGGCCGCGACGACCAGCGCGATGACACCGAGCGTCAGGAATATGGCTATCTCCATCAGCCGGGAGAGGCCGTGTCGTCTCCGCATCAACGGGTGATGGGGACTCACGGTTTAAGTGCGTTCTCCTACCGTGCCGTCACCAGGGTGATGCCCTGCTCGGTGACAGCGGTCTCGTCCCCGATGTCCGCGACCGAGAAGTTGCCGACCGCGACGTTCGCCTCCCCCTCGCTGTCGGGGCCGCGCAGTCGGAACCGGCTGACGTTGGTGTCGACGACGGTGTCACGGTAGATGCCCGGTTCCCACTCCTCGTACCGGTAGGCACGGGTGTTGTCTGTGAAGTTCGGGCCCCAGGCGAGCATCGCATCGGGCACCGCGTCCCGGAAATCATCGTCCACGAAGACGTGGGCGCGGAACACGGGGTCGTCGGACGCGTTGACGATCTCGCCGACGATCCACGCGTCGAGGACGCCGTCGCTCGGCTGGATGTCGGGGGTGATCCGCATGCGGACCGGGTCGGTCTGGTTGTTCGGGTAGGCCTGCACGAAGCCGTGCCCGGCGTACGCCCCGACGAGGCCGATGCTCTCATGGTAGTCGCCGGTCGAGATGCGGACCCCCTCCGGGGTCTTCTCCGCCTGGCCGTTGCTCACGGTGGACGAATTGATCCGGGGCTCATCGTCGTCAGGCCCGGCACCGCCGGTGAGCAGCGCGACCGCTAGGCCGATGACCACCAGGATCCCGATCCCGATGACTATCCCTTCCGTCTTCCCGACGTCAATGTTCTGGCCATGCGTTCGCACGATCGATCCCCTCGAAGATGACTACCTCTGCGGCACCGGTCCCGGCCAGGATGACCGTCGTCGGGACCGGTCCCGAGACGAACTCGAGGCCGAGCCCGAGCAGGACGACGGCGAGCTTGGCTCCTGCCCCGTCCAGGTCGGTGCTGTCGTAGCCGTAGTTGTGGCTGCCGTCGCTCTTCGTCCACGACACGTCCTTGATACGGAACTCCAGCGTGTCGGTGTTGTACGTGTTGTCCTCCCAGAACTTCAGGTCGTCGACCCAGCCCGACGGGGTGCACTTCTTGATGCCGTTCCCCGCGGCGCTGACGATGTCGTCGGACAGGCTGTCCGGCTGGTTCGGGTCGACCGGGTTCTGGACGTGGATGTAGTTGTCCCAGTCCGACCCCGGGAAGTCACGGTCGCCCTCGTCGTTGTTCCCGTTGTTCCAGTCGGGCTGGGTGTAGACCCGCTTGGTGTTTTCCCCGCCGCTCCCCTTCTGGCACTCGATGTTGGTCTTCGCGATCTCGATACGCGGGTTGTCGTTGTCGACGTTCCGCGTCGTGAACGGGGAGACGAGGTAGAACCCCTTGTTGTTCGACTGGAACACGTCGGTCCGCTGGAGGTTCATGTAGTAGTAGTTGGTGTAGTTGTGCATCCGGAACGTCTGCGGGGCGACGTACGGGATCTTGACGACGATGGTGTTGATGCCCTGCGGGGTGAACTTCTGCTTGTCGCTCAGGTGCTTCTGCGCCTGCCAGCTGGCCGCGATGGCCACGCCGGCGAACCCCTTGATGGCGGTGCTGCTCCATCCGCGCATCGTGCCGCGCTGCCCGCCCAGGCTGGTCCCCGGGCAGATGTTGTCAACGGTGAGGGAGCCGACGTACAGCGCGTCGGCGACCGCCTGCGCGTCCTCGTTCCCCTCGAAGTACGCCTCGGCACCGTCAGCAGCGACGATACGTGGGATGCGGCTCCGGCACATGAGATACATCGCCCGGCGCTTGATATCGTCCTTCGTCAGGTCGCGGAGCGCGAAGTCGGGGAGGCGGACGAAGTCCTCCGCCTGGTCCCGGGCCTGCGACACCAGCGAACTCATCTTGCTCTGCGAGGCGGAGCGGGACGCGTCGAACAGTCCGTCCACGATGTCGTCCGTCGCCTTCACCTGCAGCCAGTACTGCCGCATCGAGGGCCACTCCGCGACCTCGCCGCCGGCGACCCGTGCGGTCCCTGCGCGCACCCGGTCGGCACGCTGGAGCGTGTAGGCGATGGAGTACGCGACGTCGTCGAACTCGTCCGCGGTCATCCCGGCCACCTGTCCCGGGTCGACGTGGCCGCGCATCCGGTCCTTCACCTCGTCACGGACCGCGAGGAGGTTCTCGTCGCGGATGGAATTCCGCTGGAAGTACTGGTAGAGGTTCTCGGAGGCCTGCCGCAGGTTCGGATTGGCGACATCGTCCAGCGTCCCACTGCTGAGCCGCTGCACACCCATCGCGATGTCGGACGCGATGACGGACCGGGCCGCGTCCGCGGTCGCCGGGGAGTGCTGCCGCCAGAGCGGGAGGGCGTTTGTCACCTTCCGCATCCGCGACATCATCGATGAGCCCTCGTCGGAGCTGGAGAGGAACGATCGCACCCCGCTCCGCAGGTCGTCCGCCTTCGAGGCGATGCGTCCTGCCGCGCCGTAGAACGCCAGGTTGAGGACCGCACCCGATGCCACCGCGATGGCGCCGAGCCGTTCACCGTGCACCTCCCATGCCGACTCGGGCCCGTGCGGGAACGCCTCGTAGTACATCAGGTATTCCGGGTGGCCCATCCCGGCGATCCACGTCCCCCATCCCGTGTCTATCGGTTCCTGCGGGAGTTCGTATCCGTATATGCGGCACGAGCCGCGTTCGGTCAGGGGGTCGCACTCGACGCTGACCTGGCCGAACGTGGCCTCGTCGCTCTCGTTCGTCTCGGCGCAGGTGCGGTCGGGCATGTCGGGCGAGACCGGTCCGTTCCACGCCGCGGTGATGTTGGGATGGACATCGCCCGATCCCAGGTTCATCAGCCCGGTGCACGATGCCGCGTAGGCGGTCGCCTTCGCGGAGTTGATGGCTGCCTCGGCGTACGTGGCCCCGAACAGGATGCGCTGCAGATCCGTGGAGACGATCTCGAGCGTCCCGGTGAACGGGCCGAAGACGAGGCTGCCGATGACGATGAGCGACAGGATGGCTATCCCGATCTTCGGGATGTTGCCCGTGACGATGTTGGACATCGCGGGAAGGTATGGGGCCGCCTCGTTTAAATGTCCTGCGCTAGCAGCCGAGCGCGCTTGTATCGATGATGAACCGGAGGCCCTCGGCGGCCAGCCGCGAGAGGAGGCCGCAGCCAAGTTCACGGCCCTGCTCGGTCACCATCAACCCGATGCCCAGCAGGACGAAGAGGACGATGACGATGAAGATGAACCTGCCGGTATCGGAGGTGACCTCGTGGACACCCTGCCCCTTCCGGGTCCGGAACAGGCTGTTAATCGAGCGTAACATGTTCGATCACCATGTTGATCATCAGGACGACGAACAGGAGCACCGCGAGGACGGTGGCTATCGCGACCGCCGTCGACTTCGCCATGAGCCGTCCTTGCCGTTCCATCGTCACACCAGCACCGACTCGATCATCCCGCCGAAGACCATCAGCAGGAGGAGTGCGGCTACACTGTACAGTGTCGCTGCCACTATTAATACCTTTCCGGTGAATATGCGGCGCCGCGTCGGGCTGCGGCCGGCGGACAGCCGGATGTAGAACATGCTGATGATGAACGCGAGTTCGATGATGTAGACGGCGATGACGAACTGGAGGATGTCCGGCGGGATGGCGTCCTGCAGGTTGAACGCCTCGATGATGTTCGGTCCCTCGATGGGCGCGTTCCCGGGATCACCGCCCACGCTCCGGTTGGATAGCCGGGAGAGCAGGGCGAACGACTTGGTGATGATGGTGCCGAGCGCCAGGGCGACGCCGGAGATGACCGGGGCGAGGACCAGGACGAGGAACCGCATGGTGGACAGCGTGTCGGACAGCCGTTCCTCGATCTCCTCCTGCGTCCGGTGCAGGTTCTTCAGGTAGGTGGAGATGGTTGTCATGGCCGAGGACAGGACCTCGGTCCCCTTCTCGGACGACTCGGTGACGGCGCGCATCACCGACTCGATGAGGTGCGACGGGTACTCGTGCACCGCGCCGTACTCCGCGTCGAACACGGACTCCTCGAACGTCATCCCGAGCTCCTCGATGTTGTACGCGATGCGCTGGAACATCTCGGAGATGCGGAGCTCGCGCATGTTGGAGATGGCGTTCCGGATGCCGATCTCGATGGGCGTCCCGCGGCGCAGCGCGTTCCCGAGGGTGAACAGTGCCTCGGGGAACTCGCTCTCGACCTCCCGGATCTTCTGCTGCCGCCGCTCGCGCTGGAGGCTGCCGGCGTAGAGGTGGATGCCGATCCCCCAGCAGATGGCGACGGTCAGCAGCATCCCGCGGGCCATGTGGAAGAGGGAGGGGTCCTTCGTGAGTTCCTGACCGGCGAGGAGTGTCGAGAGGTAGAACGATGCGGGGTAGGCGCCGAGCGCGAGGAAGACACCGAGCCCGAGGAGGATGGACGGGATGGAGACGGTCCACGGACCGATGTTGAGCGTGATGTAGCCGATGGGCGGCAGCGTCTCGGCCTCGACCTGCTCGGCGGCGATGGTCGGCGGCCGCTTCAGCAGGACCTGACGGATGAGCCCGTAGACGACGGCAGGCAGCAGCAGGTTGTACGTGAAGGAGAGGTAGACCGCAAGGTTGGGTCCGCCGATGAACGACGCGATCATGGGGAAGAGGATGATACCGAGGACCGGGAGGATGATGCCCATCCCGGTGATGGCGGAGACCGGCAGTTTCAGGTCGCGGGCGTACCGCTTCATCTTCTCGCGGCTGCCGTCCAGCAGGTTCTGGATGGCCTCGGCGAGCAGGTCCTCCCGGCGCTCCTGGTTCGCCTCCATCGTCGCCTCGGACAGGATCTCCAGCGCCTCGAGGAACCCCTGGTCGTACGGTTTCCACTGCTCCGCGTAGTCGAACAGCGCCTCGCGGACGGACGTGTAGTTACCGACCTCGGTCTCCCACAGCACCCGTTTCAGGTCGCGGGACATGTGGCCGCCGACGTTGAGCGCGGCGAACCGGACCGCGCCCTCGATGTTCGGCGAGTTCCGCATGTATATGGCCATGTAGAGGATGGATATGATCATGTCGTCCGATGACTGGAGGACGCGTGACCGGGCGCGTATCACCGGGTACTTGACGAAGTAGTAGAGCGTGAGGATGGGCAGGAGGAACGCCACCGCCTTGAACACGAGCGGGATGGGGAGGATGGCGATGGAGCCGGCGATGACCAGCGCGAGGAACGCGAGGATGAGCGCTGCCGGGAAGACACGGTCCGGGTCGACGTCCCAGTTCAGGAACCGGAACGCGTCCACCAGGTCGCCCCGCATGTCGCTGACCTCGACCGTGAACAGGCCGAGCCGGTCGACGAGCCGCTCGTACCAGTTCTTCTGCTGGCCGTGGCGCTCCGCCTGCCGGTACTCCTGGTACTCGCGGGACCGGACGCGCCCCCCGCCGCTCTCCGTGGGTGACGCCGCCGTGTCCAGATCGAGATCGTACTTCCGGAGGATGTCGTCGATGTCCGCCCGCCGCTCCTCGTCCCCGGGCCGGTCCTCGGGCATGCTACCGTTCCTCCGGCAGCCCCCGCTTGGCGGCACGCTCCGCCCACTCGTTCCACCGTGCGTAGATGCGCTCGGGGTCGAGTTCGCCGTACTCCTCCTTCACCTGCTGGGAGATGATGTGGAACCGCTCGTTGGCGGCGGAGGTGAACGGTGCCTCGAGGACATGGTCCCCGTGCGCGGAGAGTTCGACGATGCGCTGCTTGATATCCTTCCGCAGCTGGATGTTGTTCCAGACGGCCTCCCAGTCGTTCTTCCACTCCTTGACGTTGTCCGCGATGCGGTTGAGGATGACGGACTCGCCGTTGAGCAGGGTCTCGGTCGGCACCAGTTCGTCCTGCTGCGAGTCGTACCGCATCAGTTCGACGAACCCGCCCTCCGCCTGCGGATCGTCCTGCCACTCCTTCCGCACCTCGGTGATGCCGGTGACCCGCCGGTACGTGTTCATGCCGGACGGGTCGCGGAGCCGGTTGGCGGAGACGATGATGTCGGTCGCCTTGAAACTTGTGCGCGGCACGCCCAGGTCGTTGACAACCCGGTCGAAGACGGAGTAGGCGTCCTCGCCGTGGATGGTGCCGCCGACGAAGTTGGCGACGGCACCGATGCGCATCGCCTCGTACAGCGCCTTCGCCTCGTCGCTCCGCACCTCCCCGAGGACGAGCGCGGAGTCGCCGAGCCGGAGCGAGGTGCGGATGGCCTCGTCCGCCGACAGTTCGGACTCGACCTGGGTGATGACCGACCGGGACTTCATCCGCTCCACGTTGAACCCGATGTCCTGCATCGCCGGGATAGGCAGCTCCAGCGTGTCCTCCACGGAGACGATGCGGGTCTTCCGCATCAGTTCGAGGAGGGACGCACCGAGCAGCGACGTCTTCCCGGATGAGCGGGTGCCGGAGATGAGCATCGTCCGCGACCCGTCGATGAGGAAACTGAGGAGGCCGGCGGCGAGCGGGTTCATGTACCGGTTCTTGATGAACAGCGGGTACGTCCACGGCTCGTCCCGGTGGCGGCGGAACGCGAACGCGAGCCCCTCCGGCGACAGGTTGCGGGTGATGACCGCGACCCGGGCCCGGCCGCCCGGCACCTCCAGTTCGGTGTCGAGCACCGGGTTGGCCTCGTCGAGCGGCCGGCCGGACTGGATACGGAACCGGGTTGCCCACGACTCGGCGTCGTCCCGCGTCGGGATGAGGTTGGTCTTGCACTCCTCGTAGTCGCCGTGGAACAGGTAGATGGGTGCCTGGCCGACCGGCGAGTTGACGTAGACGTCCTGGATGTTCTGGTCGGCGAACAGCAGCTCGAGCACGCCCAGCCCGGCGGTGTACCGGGTGAGGATGCTCGTCAGGTTGTCGATCTCGTCGGAGGACAGGTCGACCCCCATCTGCTCGGCGATGTCGATGAGCATGTCGCGGCCGATGTTGGAGAACACGTCCCGCATCCGCTCCGGCTTCGCGAACTCCTCCGACTCGGGACGGTGCTGGCCCATGTACCGGCGGGCCGCGTCGAGGATCGTATACTTCTCCTCGGACAGCCCGAACTCGGGCGGGCTGATATGGTAGATGTGCTGCGCCTCGTCCGGCACCCGGTATATCTCCACCTCGACGTTGCCGCCGATGGTGTACCGGTCGATCTCCTCGCCCTGCTCGGGCGGCAGCGACATGTAC
>CAZNTD010000014.1:0-11647 GCA_964575915.1 uncultured archaeon
ACCGTCGTGAAGGAGCGGCATGCGAAGCGGTACCGCCACCCGGATCTGGACGAGCGGCTGCGGGAGGAGCGGACGGCGGAGGAGGCGCGGCTGCTCCGCACGGCCGGGATGGCCGGCGTGGCGGTGCCCGCGGTGCTGAACGAGGGCGCGGTGGAACTGGACATGGAGCGCGTGGAGGGCACGGTGCTGCGGGACGTGTTCAGCGAGCAGCGGGAGCTGTGGCCACGGATCGGCCGGGACATCGCGAAACTGCACCGGGGCGGGGTCATCCACGGCGACCTGACCACGTCGAACATCATCGTGCGGGACGGCGAGCCGGTGTTCATCGACTTCGGGCTGGGGTTCCTGTCCGACCGGGTCGAAGACCGGGCGACCGACCTCCACCTGCTGCGGCAGGTGCTGCACAGCTCGCACACCGATGTGGCCGGGGAGGCGATGGATGCGGTGCTGGACGGATACGTGGCCGAGGCGGACGACGGGGAGGCGGTGGTGGAGCGGATGCGGGCGGTCGCGGCGCGTGGCCGGTACAAGTAGCAGGACGGAACCGGACACGTATTTAAAGTTGAAGGCGGCGTTCTCGGACATGGCACGGATGCATTCACGCCGTCGTGGTTCGTCCGGCAGCACGAAGCCGGCCACGGCGAACACGGACTGGGTCATCTACGACGCGGACGAGGTGGAGGAGATGGTCCGGAAGCTGCATGAGGAGGGGCACGGCCCGGCGGAGATCGGGCGTATCCTCCGTGACCGGTACGGTGTCCCGGACATCTCGGACGTGGCGGACACGTCCATCACCGACCTGCTTCCCGACCCGGAGTTCCCGGAGGATCTCCAGGCGTTGATGCAGCGGGCGGTGGACATCGACGAGCACCTCGAGGAGCACCCGAACGATACCGGGGCGAAGCGGAACCTGGCGCTGACGGAGGCCAAGATCCGGCGGCTCGTGGACTACTACCGGGGCGACGAGGTCCCGGCGGACTGGACGTACAATATCGAGAAGGCACGGCTCGTCGTCGAGTAGGCGGGTCCGGGATGATCCTCGAGAACAGCACCGATCTTGTCTCCGCGGCACGGGAGGCGGCGGACTTCCTCGCGTCGTGCGATGTCCCGGTGCGGGTGGTGGCGCATTACGACTGTGACGGGATCTCGTCCGCCATCATCGCGCACGAGGGGTTGCGCAGGGCGGGCATCGAGTTCGATATCACGTTCGTCGAGGAGCTGGACGCGGACGTTCTCCGTGAGTTGCGGGGGGAGGCGTTCGAGCCGGTGTGGCTGTTCGTGGACATCGGCAGCGGCCAGATCGAGGCGGTGAACGAGGTGCTGGCGTCCGAGACGGTGCTCATCGCTGATCACCACGACCCGGGTGAGGGGAGCGTCGCGCACCACGTCAACCCGCACAACGTCGGTATCGATGGCGGGGAGGACATCTCCGGGGCGGGAGTGACGTACCTCATCATGCGGCTGCTGGACGGGGACAACACCGACCTGCTGAAGTACGCGCTCATCGGGGCGACCGGCGATATCCAGACGGACGAGGACGGCTATCTCGGGTTGAACGAGGAGCTGATGCGGGATGCGGAGGCGGAGGGCGTCATCGAGCGGAAGACCGGGCTGAAGCTGTACGGCCGGTCCGGGAAGAGCATCGCGGAGGCGTTGCAGTACACGACCGACCCGTACCTGCCCGGGATCACGAACAGCGAGTCGGGGGCGGTGCAGTTCCTGTCCGAACTCGGCATCGACCTGCGGGCGGACGGGGAGTGGCGGTCGATGGAGGATTTGACGCTGGAGGAGGAGAAGGAGATCGTGCACGGCCTCATCGTCCGGGGGTACGACGTGGCGGATCTGCTGGGCGATATCTACATCCTGGACAACGGCTGGGAGATCCGGGAGTTCGCGTCGCTCATGAACGCGTGCGGCCGGCTGGGCCGGCCGGAGGATGCGCTCACCATCTGTCTCGAGGACGATTTCGACCTTGCGAGCACGGTGAAACGCGCCTACGGCCGCAAGATCGGCAGCTATCTATCCTTCGTGGAGGAGAACATGGACGACAGCGACGTGGTCCGCAGGTTCGATGGTGGAGCCGCTATAGTCGCACGCGATAGCATCCATGCGAACATGATAGGTACAGTGACGACTATATGCCAGCGGTCGGGCATCGTGGAAGCGGACGTGCTGGTGGGGCTGGCGCACAAGGACGAGACGGATATCAAGATATCCGCGCGGGCATCACCGGAGGCGGTGGCGGACGGGCTGAAGATGAACGAGATCGTGCAGGAGGTCGCCACGGTGTGCGAGGGCGACGGTGGCGGCCACGAGGCCGCAGCGGGCGGGAAGATCCCGCGCGACGAGCAAGACAGGTTTATAAAAATGTTCGCGGAAGTGGTTGCATCGGAACGCACCGCGTGATATAACATGGCAAAGACAGCGCTTCAGAAGGGATGGTACGAGATCGTTTCGCCCGACCTGTTCGGGAGCGAGACGGTGGCAGAGACCCCGGCCGGCGAGAGCGACCTGGTCGTGGGACGGACGGTCAAGGTCAACCTGCAGGACCTGATGCCCTCGTCCGACAAGTATTACATGGACGTCTTCCTCCAGGTCACCGAGGTCGAGGGGGACACGGCACGGACGAGGATCGCCGGCCACACGGTCGCGAGCGAGCACATCTCCCGCATGGTGTCGCGCCGGTCCAACCGGATCGACGCGGTCGTCGACGCGGAGACCGTGGACGGGGAGACCGTCCGGGTCAAGGTCGTGGGCACCACCATCCGGAAGACCAACAGTTCCAAGGCGAAGGCGATCCGCGAGTCCATCCAGGACGTCATCGAGGAGCGCGCATCGGAGCGGGATCTCGACGCGTTCATGGAGGAGATCTTCACCGGCAGCCTGCAGGACGCGCTGCGGGAGGAGGCCCGCCTCATCTACCCGGTCCGGGACATCGAGGTCCGGAAGACCGAGGTCCAGTAGGCGAGGGATTTAAGAGTTCTCCAGGCCCATCATCGCGTAGCGGCAGCCAGGTCCCGGAACGCCGCTGACGGACAGCCCGGTAGTGTAGCCGCACCCACAAGATGGATGCTCGCAACACTGCCGGGGTCGAAGAGCCCGGTAGTGTAGCGGTCAATCATAGCGGCCTTTGGGGCGGCCGGCTACCCCAGCACAGGCGAGGGTTGGCGGCCGAAGAAGAGCTCCGCTCTTCGCGAAGAGAGCCGCTGACCCAGGTTCGAATCCTGGCCGGGCTATACCGAGGCGGTGCGCCAGGTTCGAACCGGAGCACCGGCAGGTGCGATGTTCGAATCCTGGCCGGGCTATCCGGAGCGACAGCGACGGATAGGCGGCCATCGAGCGACCGCAGGTCGCGACCTGGCCGGGCTATACCGAGGCGGTGCGCCAAGTCACTGCGGGAGGATGTCGACGGTCTCGGTGCCCCGGCTGCCCTGCAGCTCGTCGTGGAGGGCGGTGACCGCGTCGGCGTCCCCCGCCACGTGGAACACCTCGAGGCAGTGGTCGCCGGCGAGGCTGCAGTGGAGCTGCGTGTTGATGACCGCGTCGTGGCGGTGGGAGATGTCCGCGACGTCGCCCTCGCCGCGGTGGCCGTGCCGGGCGATGATGACGGCGTTGACCTGGCCGGACAGGTCGGAGAGGTCCTGCTGGTCGCCGTAGAGCCGTTTCACCGCGGTCCGGACGAGTTCGGAGCGGCCGTCGAACCCGGCGTCCGCGAGCAGCGCGTCCATCTTCTCCAGCGTGTCCTCGTCCACCGAGAGGCTTATTACATCCATACCGCCTGATTAATAGCAACTGTTAAAAAGTTATTAACTTGTGTGGGGGGTATGGCGCAGGAACTGGTCTGGATATTCGGCAGCGTGACGCTGGTCAGTCTGATGGCGTTCATCGGGGTGCTGAGCCTCGGGCTCCGGGAGGACCTGCTGCACCGCATCGTGTTCGCCCTGGTGAGCTTCGCCGCGGGAGCGCTGTTCGGCGGGGCGTTCCTCCACCTCCTGCCGAAGACCGCGGAACGGTTCGGGTTCACCACCACGACCGGCCTGTACGTCCTCTCCGGGCTGGTGTCGTTCTTCATCATCGACAGGTACGTCCACTGGCACCATCACCACTTCCGGGAGGACGAGTGCGAGGAGTGCGTGGACCCGGTGACGTACATGATCCTCATCGGCGACGGGTTCCACAACGTCATCGACGGCATCGTCATCGCCGCGGCATACCTCGCCGGGATCCAGACCGGGATCGCGGCGACGCTGGCCGTCATCCTCCACGAGATCCCGCAGGAGATCGGGGACTTCGGGGTCCTGGTGCACGGCGGGTTCTCCGTGAAGCGGGCGCTTCTGTACAACTTCCTGTCCGCGCTGACCGCCGTCGTCGGGGCCGCGGCCGTCGTCCTCGCGGCAGGACGCGTGTCCGGGCTGGAGGCCGTCCTGCTGCCGTTCGCGGCCGGCGGGTTCATCTACATCGCGGGGACCGACCTCCTTCCCGAGTTCAAGGAGGAGACCGAGGTGCGGAAGGCGACCATCCAGGCCGCCACGTTCCTCCTCGGCATCGCGGTCATGTACGGGCTGAAGATCGTGGTGCGCACGTTCGTGCGGTAGCCGGGCTAGGCGTCGTCACCGGCGGCTCCGCCGGGGAGCAGGTCGCCGAGGTACGCCCGGCCCCTGTGGAGGGTGTCGTACTTGCCCGCGGATACCTCCGCGGCGTCCTGGCACGTGGCGAGGCCGTCCGTGTAGTCGGCGACGATCCGGTCGGCGACCGTGTCCGGGACGTACGCGTCCCAGTCCCTGTCCGCCGCCATGCGCTCCCGCACCGCGGTGGCGCTGTCGAGGTACGGCTCGTCACCGTACGGCTCCAGCACCGTGTTGTCCCGCGGCTCGTAGACCGTGCGGATGTCTCGGGTCTGCCCGGTGAGCCGGTCGGCCGCCGCCAGCATCCGGGAGACGGCTGCCCAGCGCCGTTCACGGGTGTAGAACGTGGCCGGTTCGCCGAGACGTTCGGCGACGCGGTGGCGATGGTTCACCGGGTTCTCATCCATGATGAACGTGTCGACCGGGACATCGATACCGTGGTCGGCGATCCCCGCGTCCACCATGGCCACGATCTCGTCCGCCGTGAACGGGTTGGCGCCGGTCCGCTCCCGCGGCGGCAGGATACCGAGCGAGATGCTGTCCGGCTCGTAGGTATCGGCGATATGGTCGAGCAGGCGGACGTGGTGGTTGGTCGGCGGCTGGAACCTGCCCGGCAGGTACAGCGGCCCGGTGTCACTCATCGGAGAGGAGTATCCGGGACGAACGTGAAAAGGGTTGCGGTCGGTCGAGGCCGGCACGGTCGTAGATACCGGGCGGCAGACCGATGTCCGCGAGGACGAGCGTCCCGGCCGCCTCGCAGTCCACGATCCCCTGCTTTGGGAGGCCGAGCGTGACCGTGGCGTCCGCGTCCACGTGCGGGCTGAACGGTTCCCCGGTGTCCGGGTGGACGCCGCTCGGCACGTCGACCGCGACCACGTCGGTCCAGGCATCGTTGACGGTGTCGATAAGCGCGTCGACCGGCGGGGACGGGTCGCCGCTGATCCCGGTGCCGAGCAGCGCGTCGATGATGACGTCCGGGTCGCCGGACGGGTCGTGGGCGATGGACGCGTCGGACCGTTCCAGCGCCCAGAACTGCTCCGCGGGGAGGCCGGACAGGTTGCGGGATGCCGGGATGGCGAGGACATCGAACCCCCAGGCCGCGAGGCGGCGGGCCGCGGCCATGCCGTCGGCACCGTTGTTCCCGCTGCCGCAGTAGACGTGGATGCGGTCGGCCGGGACGTGTTCGTCGCGGACGTGGGCGGCGACCTGGTAGCCCGCGTGTTCCACCAGCCAGTCCGGGGAGATGCCGTAGGCACGGCGGGCGGCCCGGTCGATCTCCCGCATCTCCGCCGCGGTGACCGTCGGGACCTCCATCACGGCTCACGCTCCATGACGACCTGTTCGACCGGTCCGCCGCCGAGGTCGACCGTCCCCGTGGACGCGGCGGTGAAGCCCCGGGAGGCGTAGAACGCACGGCCCTGGTCGTTGGCCGCGAGCACCTCCGCCCGGACCGTCCCGGCACCCTGCTCCCGGACCACCGCGAGGGCACGGTCGAGGAGGGCGGTCCCGGTCCCCGCACCCTGCCGGTCCGGGGAGACGTAGATGCGGTGGAGCGTCGCGGTGGGACCGTCCACGGTGAGGTGGGTGAAGCCGTGGACGGTGCGGTCCTGCACGGCGACGAGGAACCCGGGATCCTGGACCTCGTCCTGGAGCCGGCCGGGAGCGTACCAGTCGTCGAGGACGGTGTCGATGGTGGCCGGGGCGAGGATGTCGCTGTAGGTGTCGTGCCAGGCCCGGTCGGCGACCCGCCGGATGCCGGGGACGTCGTCCGGGGTGGCGGTGCGGATGTCCATCGGTATCACGGGTGGACGGCGTTGAACGCGCGCTGCACGACCTCGTTGAGCGCGGGGTGGATGTGGATGGTGTCCTGGATGTCCATGAGGGTGCCGGAGCCGTGCTTCATGGCGACGCACACCTCGTGGACGAGGATGGACGCGTGCGGCCCGATGATGTGGCAGCCGAGGATCTCCCGGGTCTCGGGGTCGGCGAGGACCTTGACGAAGCCGTCCGCCTTGAGCGCGAGTCCCATCCCGGTGTTCCCGTACTCGTACGTGCCGGTGATGTAGTCCCGGTCCGCCTCCGCGAGGTCCTGCTCGGTCATGCCGACGCCCGCGATCTGCGGGCTGGAGAAGACGGCGTGCGGCATCGCGGTGTTGTCGACGGGGCGGCGGTGGTCGGTGAACGCGTTGCGGAACACGGCCTGGGCCTCGTGGTTGGCGGCGTGCTTGAACAGGTTGTTGCCGGCGATGTCGCCGAGCGCCCAGATCCCGTCCACGTCGGTCTCGAGGTACTCGTCGGTCTCCACGAAGCCGCGGTCGTCCGTCTCGACACCGGTCGCCTCGACGGCCAGCCGGTCGGTGTTCGGGACCCGCCCCGCGGCCACGAGCAGGGCATCGCCGGCCACCTCCATCGTTTCACCGTCGGCCGATTCTGCGGTGACGGTGATGGTGTTGCCGTCCTGGACCACCTCGGACGCCTGGTGGCCGAGCAGGACGTCGTGCCGGTCCGCGAACAGGTCGGTGAACGTCTCGCTGATGTCACGGTCCTCGTGGCCGAGCATCGTGTCGGACATCTCGATGACGGTGATGTCGGTGCCGAGCGCGCCGTAGAAGTGGGCGAGTTCGGCCGCGATGTAGCCGCCGCCGATGATGACGAGGTGGTCGGGCTGGTCCTCCCGGGCGAGCGCCTCTTTCGAGGTCATGTAGTCGACGTCGTCGAGCCCGTCGATGGGCGGGACCATGGGACGGGTGCCGGCGGCGAGGACGATGGTGTCGGCGGTGATCCGTTCGTCCCCGACCTCGAGGACCTTCTCGTTGACGAACCGTCCCTCCGTCTTGTAGAGGGTGTGGTGCTCGGAGTTCCGGATGCCGCGCTCGATGGATGCGGCGTCCTCCTGTACCTCGCTGTTGACCTCGTCGACGATGGCCTGCCAGTCCGCACCGTCCAGTGAGGCGTCGATGTGGAACCGGTCGGCGTCCCGGATGGTGTCCGCGATGTCGGCGTGGTGGATGAGCATCTTGGAGGGGATGCAGCCCCGGTTGAGGCAGGTGCCGCCCATCGGCCCGTCCTCCACGACCGCGACATCCATGCCGCGGTGGGCGCAGGCGGAGGCCACGTCGAGACCGGAGCCGGCCCCGACGACGATGACATCGAACTCTTCCATGGTCCAAGAGTGGCGTGAGCGGCTTATAAAACCGGCGGAACGGCGGACCGGTGGTTTTAAATGGTGTCCGCGGCAAGTGTGGACCGGTATCATGGACATCGACCCCGACGACGAGACGAAGACGAAAGAGAAGGTCAGGAGCATGCTCGGTGACCGCGCGGCGGACATGATCGACGAGGACGACGAATAGCGCCCCGTTCTTCCATTCTCCCTGTCAGTCCTTCAGCCAGATGGGGCCGGACGCGGTGTCCTCCACGGTGAACCCCGCTTCGTCCAGGACGTCCCGGAGCGTGTCGGCCTCCTCGTACTCCCCGTTCTCCCGGTGTTCCTCCCGCATCTCCAGCAGCGTGTCGGCGAGCCGTGCCTCGGCGGGGGAGACGTCCGGGGTGACGTCGACGCCGAGGACGTCGAAGAGGTCGACGAGGAGGTCGCGGGCGTCGCCGGGGACCGCCTTCCCGTCCTGCACCGCGGCGTTGACATCGCGGGCGAACGCGACGAGCTCCTGCTTCGCTTTCGCGGTGTTGAGGTCGTCGTCCATGTGCGTCTCGAACGTGTCCCGGACCGCCTCCACGTCAAGGTCGGCGGCGTCGCCGCGAGCGTCGTCTCCCGCCTTCTCGACGCGCTGCACGGCGTGCCGCACCGTCTCGAGTTCCGTCGCGGCCTGGTCGACACCGTCGAGCGAGAAGTCGAACGCGGAGCGGTAGTGGGCGGACACGAGGTAGAGGCGGAGGGCGTCGCCGCTGTATCCCTGTTCGAGGAGGTCGCGGACGGTGTAAAAGTTGCCCTCGGACTTGGACATCTTCTCGCCGTCGACGGTGATGAACTCGTTGTGCAGCCAGGTGTCGGCCATGCCGGAGCCGGTGGCGGCGATGGCCTGCGCGCGCTCGTTGGGGTGGTGGGGGAAGATGTGGTCCTTGCCGCCGGCGTGGATGTCGAACCGGTCACCGAGATACTTCTGGGCCATGACGGTGCACTCGAGGTGCCAGCCGGGGTAGCCGTCCACTTGGATGTGGTCGCCGTCGATGTCGAACGTGGCATCCCACCGCATCGCGTGGGATGTGCCGGCGGCGTTGAGCCACAGCGCGAAGTCGAACTGGTTCTTCTTGCGGGAGTCCGGCTCCACGCGGGACTCGGCCTCCTCCTTCAGCGTATCGATATCCTTCTTCGCCATCTCCCCGTACGGGTGGTCCTGCGCGAACGCCTCGACGTCGAAGTAGATGTTGCCGTCGACCTCATACGCGTAGCCGCTGTCGATGATGGCCTGGACCGTGTTGACCATCTCGTGGATGTGGCCCGTGGCGCGGGGGACGATGTTCTGCCGCGCGATGTTGAGGGCGCGGGTGTCGTCGAAGTACCGCTCGAGCTGGTCCTCGACCAGTTCCATCGGTTCGAGGTCGAGTTCGCGGGCGCGCTTCTCCACCTTGTCCTCGCCCTGGTCCGCGTCGTCGGTCAGGTGGCCGACATCGGTGATGTTCTGGACGTGCCGGACCGTGTAGCCCTGGTATTCAAGATAGCGGCGGAGCGTGTCCCAGGCGACGTAGGCCCGGGCGTTGCCGACGTGGAGGTCGTCGTAGATGGTCTGGCCGCACGAGTAGAACCGGACCGTGCCCTCCTCGATGGGCTGGAACTCCTCCGTCTCGCGGGTCAGCGTGTTGAACAGGTGGAGCGTCATGGGGCATCGCCGGACACGCGGCTGAGCGCGTCCTGTTCATGCTCTGTCATGCGTGCTGAAAACGTTTCGGGGTCGATCCACTCGGCGGTCTCGTGCTCCGGGGAGAGGGAGACGGCGCGGCTGTCGACACGGATGCGGACGGGGTGGAACGTGATGGTGCGGCCGCCCTGCTCCCGGCTGTACGGGTCGCCGGTCGCGACGACCTCGCCGGAGAGGCCGGTCTCCTCGTGCAACTCGCGGAGCGCGGCGTCCTCTGTCTCCTCCGCGTCCAGTTCGTGCGCGATCTTGCCGCCGGGGATCTCCCACGGGTTGCGGCGGTACCGGTCGACCGATTCGCGGTACGATGCGGCCTTCTTCAGGACGAGGAAGGCGTCGCCGTCCGTCACCAGGTCCATCGCCACGTCGATGTCACCGGGCATCGTCGTCCACCTCGATGTCGACGGCGCGGAGGTCGTCGATGAGACCGGTGACCGTGTCCAGGTCGTGGAGGTCGTCCAGGTCGGCCCAGCGGGCGTCCACGTGCTCCTCCGATCGGTCGACCACGGTCTGGTGCACGAGGACGAGGACGGGATGGACCTGGAACGTGGATCCGTCCGTCTCGACCACGTGCGGCTCACCGGACCGGACGAGGACGCCGAGCAGCCCCGTCTCCTCCTCCAGTTCGCGGAGTGCCGCGTCGCCCACCTCCTCGCCGTCCGCGATGTATCCGGCCGGGAACTCCCACTTCCCGGGGAACGGCCGCTTCGTGTCCGCCCGCTTCAGCACGAGGAACCGGTCGGAGTCGGCGTGGTACGGGATGGCGACGGCCACGTCGGCGACATCCGGGAGTTCAGGCATGCAGGATCACCGTGGACAGGGGTTCGAGAGCCGGGGCCGGGATTTGCACCCGGGTGGACCGCTCTGCAGGCGGTTGCATAGCTACTCTGCCACCCCGGCATGGAGTGGCGGGTGAAAGATGGGAGAAGTCGGGGGTCGCGGGACGGTCAGCAGTCGCAGTCCCCGCCGCAACCGCATCCGTCATCGTCGCCGTCGCCGCAAACACATCCACCCTTCATACCACAAAAATCTGCGCACAGGCTTAAAAACGGTGCGGTCCGAACGTTCGGAACCGGGAGGTGGCCGGTCAGAACGGGAGCAACGTCTGCGACAGGCCGTAATACTCCGCCGCGATGTAAAGGATGATTGTCGCCTCGCCGAGGATGAGCACGACGAACGGCATCTTGACGTACCACGTATCGAGGTCGAACCGACGGGTGAGCACCGCGTAGAGCACCAGGAGGACGGTCCATACCGTGGCGACCAGCGGGAACCGGTACGCCGCCGGGACGATGCCGGTGTCCTCCTCGACGATGTCCATCCGGATGTCCGCGAACGAGTACGCGCCTTCGTCGGTCCGGACGATGAGCGTCGCGTTGCTGGAGCGCGTCGTGGCGCCACCGGTCACGTTGAGCAGGACCGCCGCGGTCCCGTTCACCGAGACGTTCCGCACCTCCTCGACCTGGACGGTGGAGACGCCATCCGCGTTCCGCAGCTCCGCGGTCACGTTCCGGAGCTCCGTCGAGCCGACGTTCCGGATGAGCACCGGGACGGTGGTCGACCGGTTCGCGACGACATCCACCTGCCGCGGCACCTCCTGGATCTGCACCTGGGATCCGAACACCGTCTGCAGCACGCGGAACGTTATCCGCTCGGAGTCGAGGCGGCGGTCGGCCGTGGACGCGACCACCGGCAACCGGTATATCCCCGGTTCGGCACCGACGGGCGGCCGGATGTAGACCGTGCGGTCTGTGCTGTCCCCCGATGCGATGGCGCCGAGCGAGGCGGACCGGGCCTCCCAGCCGTCCCCGAGCCCGCCGACCTGCGGGGTGATGGTCACCCCCTCTATCGGCTCCTCCCATACGTTCTCTATCGACAGGTTGATGGGCGCGTACTGTTCCCGGGCCGCCGTGTACGAGTCCTGTGTCTCCTCGATGTCGAGGCTGAGCACCGGGGTCGGCTCCGGTTCGGGCTCCGGGACCGGGGTCTCGCCGGGCTCCGGCTCGTCGCCCTCCAGGAACTGGTCGGACTCCTCGCCCTCCTCGTCGACGTCCGCCGGCGCGGTCTGGTTCGACTCCTCACCCGTCTCGTTCGCATCCGCCGGCGCGGTCTGGTTCGACTCCTCACCCGTCTCGTTCGCATCCGCCGGCG
>CAZNTD010000014.1:11747-19261 GCA_964575915.1 uncultured archaeon
CCGCCGGCGCGGTCTGGTTCGACTCCTCACCCGTCTCGTTCGCATCCGCCGGCGCCGTCTCGTTCGTCGTGTCG
Organism: uncultured archaeon; assembly: GCA_964575915.1. Taxonomy (GTDB): domain Archaea; phylum Nanohalarchaeota; class Nanosalinia; order Nanosalinales; family Nanohalalkaliarchaeaceae; genus CAZNTD01. The sequence continues at coordinate 11,822 of CAZNTD010000014.1, forward strand.
TTGCCGAGGTCGCTGCCGCCGCCGGTCGCGTTCAGCACCACGAACGTGTCGTTCGAGGTTGTGTGATGGTGGAGCTGCTCCCCTGACGGGGCGGTGCAGGACGCGTTCGCTGCCATCCGGGCGGTGTGCCAGCCGACCTGGTCCCCGGTGAACTGCTTCATGTACGTGTCCGATGCGTTGGCAAGGCTGTCAGCGGACAGGATGAAGTTGGACGCGTTGTACGTCCGGGTGACGTTACCGGGCGGTTCGCCACGGGTCCACTCCTCCTCGTCCTCGTACGTCACGTTGAGGGTGACGGTCGCGTTCGCGTCGAGGGTGCCGACGTTCGTGATGTCCGCGGTTATCATCCCGGTATCGTTGTAGCCGAGCACGAAGTCCAGCCCGGGCGTGAAGAAGTTTCGGATGGTCACGCGGCAGTCCGGCGGGATGCGCACCCCGACCCCGACGTCCTCGCTGTCTGCAGGGGATGCGTCCGCCACGACCTCGATCTCCCCGTCATGCTCGGCGGTGTTCCCGGCCGTATCCTCGACGTGGACGGTGTAGTCCTCGGTCCCGGCATCCCCGACCGTCACCCGTTGCCGGTACGCGGTCCAGTGCTCGCCCTGTTCCACGAGTTCCATGGCGTACATCGTCCCGTTGTGCTCCAGGGCGATGGTATCGATATCGTTCTCCGCGTCGGACACGTTGGCGATGATGGCGACGCCGGAGTGCGGCGGCGGGAACAGCGGGGTCTGCGCGGTGTCGAAGATGCGCGGGGTGGACGTGGCGACGTGGAACAGGAACGATGTCCACCGCACACCGCTGCCGTTCACGGCGTGCGCGACCGCGTCACCGATGGGGACGCCGGCCTGCCGGGTGAAGTTGGTCTCGTACCGGTAGATGGACGAGTTCGCCTCGCGGCCGAGCGCGGTCATCGACTCGGTGGTCGTCCACGACCCGTTGACGACCTCCAGGGTGTAGTCCGACGGATCCGCGGTCTCCAGCAGGAACCGGATCTGGTCGTTCGGTCCGAACACGTACCGCTCCGCCCCGTCCTGGGAGGCGGTGAGCGCCCCGGCTGCGGCTGTGGCGAAGAGGACGGCGAGGAGGAGTGGGGCGACGTGGCGCGGTCTCATCGGAGGAGTTCACGGGTGGCGACGGCGAGGCTCACCGCGATCCCTGCCAGCAGCACGAGGGTCACGGGGCCGGTGCCGCCTGTCCTGTCCGGGTCTGCGGTCCGCCCGGTTAAATTTCTTTGCGACGTGTCCGGCCCGGCGGACACGTTCCGCTCCGCCTCTTGGTCGCCGCCGTCTCCCGCCCGCTCGTCGCTCCCGGTGACGGCGCGCCACAGGCCGTCGAACCCGTACTGGTCACGGTCCGGTTCCAGCAGCGGCGAGGTGGATGTGAGGGTGTAGACGTGGTCCTGCGCCAGCGCCGTCCGCGCCTCCACCCCGGATCGGTTGCCGGCGGCCGGCAGGGTCGTCACGGTGACCGGGATGCGGAACGTGTCCGCCTCCGCGTCCCGGTCGATGGAGACGGTGAACGGGACGGCCACCTGTTCCGCGTACGTGCCGTCGCCGAGATGAACCCAGCCGGTTCCGGACGGCGACGCGGTTCGGGAGGACGGGAGGACGAGCCGGTCCTGGTCGAACGTGACCGTGACGTGCTCCGGCGGCTCCGCCGACAGGTTTACGGTGCGGGACGTGTTGGCAGGGTTGACGAGGGTGATGGCGAACGACGCCTCGAGGCCGGACACCGTCTTCTCCGTGTCGACCGGGACGCTGCCGACGCCCTGCACGCCTGCGGCGGTGGACGCGAACAGGACGGCCAGGAGGAGGATGCTAGCCCGTCGCATTGGCCTTGAACGTCATCGTCCCGTTGTAGTCGCCGGCGGTCATCCCGGTCGGCACGTCCAGCCAGTGGGACGTGGTGACCGTGGTGCCGGGCGCGATGTTTGAGCCGATGCGGGTGTAGTCGGTGGAGAGGTTCTCCCGCGTCCCGGGGTCGGCCTCCGTGGTGATGTTGGACGGTCCGATGCGGTACGACGGGTCCGCGGTGGAGACGAGGTCGGTCGCTGTCACCCACAGGCCGTCGATACCGATGCTGTCCTCGTCGACCGTGATGTTGTACGCCCTGTCGTCGTTGCCCAGTGCGGGCCGGTCAGTATCGCCCGGGGCGAGCGGGCCGAAGTCGATGGTGTCGAACGTGAGCGAGAACAGGACGACGGCGTCGATTGTCACGACGTGGTCGGTGGAGTCGTTGCCGGCGATGTCGCGGTCGGCGGAGGCGTTGACGTCGATGCGGTGCGTGGAACCGAGCGTCCCGGTGGCGTTGACGTCCCACGTCACGGTGCAGGAGGCGTCCCGGCCGAGATCCTGGCTGCACGTCTGCCGGGACGACGTGTTCACCGCGAACGGTGTGCCGCTGCCAGGGATGACCGTGTCCGCGGTCGCGGAGGCGTTGTATCGGGGGGTGGCGTTCACCGCGCCGCACGTGCCGTCGATGCAGGTCACGGTCGCGTTCACCGGGAAGAACGCGTCCTGCTTCACGATGGTGTCGTTCGGCGGATCGGACAGGGAGACGTTCAGCCAGCCCAGCCGGGTCACCTGCAGGTCGTGGAGATCCTCGCTGCCGGAATGGGTGGTCGAGTCGTTGACCAGGAACCGCTGCCCGTACGTGTGCGAGGCGGGCTGGGAGATGTTGACGAGGTAGTTCGCCCATATCTCCTCGCCGGGTTCGAGTTCACCGCCGTTGCTGGTGTTCCACGAGACCGTGCCGTCGGCGAACGTGCCGCCCTCACGGGACGTGGACAGGTTGTACCAGATGTCGCCGACGGTCCACGACGCGTTCAGCCCGTCGTGGAACATGGTGTCGGAGTCGTTGACCGTCCAGTTCTCGCTGCCGTCGTTCGCGAGGCGGAACGAGACGCGGTAGCGGCGTTCCACGTCCTGCTGCGCGAGTTCCAGCGTGGTGTTCAGACCGGACGCGACGAGGACGCCGCCGTCCCGCGGGGTCGCGTCGGCGGTCACGTCGTGGATACGGATGTCGGTGACGTTCGGCACCGGCTCCGTCCCCGGATCACCGAAACTGTCGGCCGCACCGGTCGCGGTGAGCAGGCACAGCGCGAACGCGAGGACCAGGAGCCGGCGGTGCATGCCCGATTCCTCGGGCCGGAGTTATATGTAGATGATGGTGATGCCGGCGACGATGCCGAGGATGGCGAGGAGGAGCAGCCACTGGTAGGTCGTGTAGGTGTACGCCACGTCGTCCGCCACCCGGTCGAGACTGGTGATGCTGTCCTGCACGTCCCGGAACGTCGCGGTCGCCGCCCGGAACTCCTGGCCGATGGTCAGCGTCTCCACGTCCTCGATGGCCGCGAGGCTGCGGTTGAACTCGTCGGAGTGGATGACATCCGTGAGGAACTCCACGTCACGGTCCACCTCGCGCAGGTCCTTCTCGGCGTCCTGCAGCGTCGTGATGGTGTGCAGCGAGAAGACGGCGAGGGTGAGGGAGACGAGGATGAGCGCCTTCCCGAACGTCACCCGGTCGAACCTGTACCGGTCGTGCAGCTCCTGCAGCTTCCGGTCCACGATATCCGGCTCCATGTCCTCCAGCCGCTCCCGCACGTCCATGTCGGGGTATTGCCGGTTCGGGCTTATAACAGGTTCGGTCGCCTGCCCGAAGAAGCAGGCGGCAGTTCTTGAGCCGCCTCCGGCGGCGCCGAGCGCGCTCGGCAGGCCGCGCCGGACGGTGCGCGAGATTTATTAAGTCCAGACCCCCACATGGGGGTGTGAACCGGAACCGCATCATCGGGTTCGCGTCCGGGAAGGGCGGGGTCGGCAAGACCACGCTCTGCGTCAACACCGCCGTCTCACTGAGCGAGATGGGCCACGACGTGACAGTGGTGGACGCGGACTTCGGTGCGTCCAACCTTGCCACCTATCTCGGCAAGTACGACCATCCCGTCAACATCCAGGACGTGCTGCACGGCCACGAGGAGGCGGACGCGGCGGTGTTCCACCACCCGTCCGGTGTCCGGGCGATGACCGCGTCGAACGAGATCGACAAGGTCGAGCCGGACACGTCGCAGATGCGGGACGTGCTGGAGCACGTGGCGGCGGACTCGGACTACGTCATGGTTGACTTCCCGCCCGGCCTCCACAGCACCGTCGAATCGTTGATGGGGGCGGTGGACGAGATGCTCGTGGTGACGGAGCCGACGCAGACCGCCGGGGTCAACGCGGTGCAGGTGGTCGAGAAGGCGATGGACCTCAAGAAGCCGGTGCTCGGCACGGTCATCAACAAGTTCGAGGACAAGCCGGATCGGGAACTCATCGGCAAGGAGGTCGAGGTCATGACCAAGACCAACGTCCTCGGCAAGGTGCCGCACGACCAGACCGTGAAGGAGAGCCAGTTCGAGAACCGGCCGGTCATCCACCACGACCCGGTGTCGGAGGCGTCCATCGAGATCCGGCGGCTGGCCGCCGGGCTGGACGGGAAGCGGTACGAGGAGCCGCGGTTCGCCCCGCTGAAGCGGACGCTGAACAGGGTCAAGCGGAAGATAAAGAAGTAGCCGGTCCTAGTCGAGGTCGTGTATCTCCCGGTACATCTCCAGGGCCTCCTTCGTGTCGAACGTCTCCCCGGTCTCCTCGCAGACGTAGACATCCGCGTCGGCATCCACCTGTCCGGACGCATCATCCGCCGCATCGTCGTCCGTCTCTCCCCCGGTCTCCGCGTCATCCCCGCCCGCGTCGTCATCGCCGCCGGTCACCGGGGCGGCGGGTGCGCCGGGCGGGCTGCGGTCGTCCGGCCGGACCTGCGGCGTGTCGATGCGGCCGTGCCGCACCCGGTCGTCCATCACGTCGCGGCCGGTGTTCCGCCGCCGGACCGCGACGGCGAGCGCGACCGTGAACACGAGGATGAGGCCGAGCGCGAGGTTGACATCGCTCTGCCGCCGGATGAACTCGCCGGTCGCGGCGACCGCGCTGCCCGGTGAGAACGCGGCGCCGTCAGGCTCCTCCGGCTGCTGCTCGGCATCCTGCTGCCCGGACGTGTCCTGGCCGGTCCCGTTCCCGCCCTCGACCCGGGTGAACATCTGGCCGGTCGCCTCCACCGTCTCACCGTCCACGTCGCCCCGGGCGGTCACCGTGATGCGCGGCGGACTGTTGCACGGCTGCGGGCAGAAGTCCGCGGGCAGGTCGACGGTCAGTGTCGCGTCCGCGGATCCGCCGGCGGACAGTTCCCCCGGCGGGGTGACCGAGACGTACTGGGACGGGACGTCGTTCATCGCGAGGTCGACCTCGATGGCGGATACCGCGGTCTGCCCGGTGTTCTCGATACCGACATCCAGTTCTGTGGTCTCGCCGCGGTGGAGCGTCGGCAGGTCCGGCATGTCGAGCGACAGGCCGGTGGTGTAGTACACCTCGATGGTCTGGCCGCTGTCCGCGCTGTCATACGTGAACGCGGTGTACTGGTCCTTCGCGATATCGACCCGGAGCGTGTACGTCCCGGTGTCCGACGGGGCCTCCGCCTCGATGGCGAAGCCCCCGCCGATATCCGTCGTCGCGGTGAACGTCTCCGCCACCCCGTCCGGCCCGACCAGGTCGAGGGTGACGTTGGCATCGCCGACCGTCTCCCCCTCGGTCGTCACGACCGTGCCGGACACGTCGAACTCCTCACCGGCCGCGATGCGGTTCCCGGACTCCACCCCGGACACGGTCAACGGCCGGTCACCCTCCAGGGTCAGGGCGGACGGGACACCGGCCACGTAGGCGTTCATCAGGACATCGTCCGCGCTCCCGATGTTCGACGGCGTCTCGTGTAACGTGAGGTCAAGAAGCCGGAGCGTCCGGTAGGACGAGCCGATGGAGAAGTCATCCGTGTCCATCTCCTCCCACTCCCCGAGGCACTCCCGACCCATGAAGTTCCACTCGTTGCACTCGAACACGGTCATATCTCGAGGATTGACGGTCGACGTGTCGACGGCCATCGAGGCGGACGCGCCGAGCATGTCGTGGCCGAAGCTGATGGCCATCATGTCCACGGGCCGAAGTCCAGATACCTGGACCGACGGATCGTCCCAGTAATGGAAGCCGATGGGGGATCCCGTCTCGATATCGGTCCCGGACAGCGAGGTCTCCCGGGTGAGCGCCGGACCATCCGCCACGACCGTCGCGTCCGGCACCTCCCGGCTCGCGTCGCGCTGGTAGAACGTCAGTTCCGCGCTCTCGATGTCCGCTCCGCCTATCTCCTTCTCGTATCTCCCGTCGCTCTCGGTCGAGAACACCATCGACCGGCCGTCATCGCGTGACAGCGTGAAGTCGGTCTCCACGCCGCGGCCGTTCGCGTCCTGCACACGGCCCTCGAACGTCCGGGTGTTGACGACGCGGACCGAATCGAGGGTAATGGCCTCGTCGGCGTCAACGTCACCGGGAGCGAAAAGCAGGGTGAACCGGTACGTCCCGGCCTCAAGGTCCTGGATCTGGCTCTCACCGAGGGAGAGCCGATGTGTGTCCTCGTCATCGTCGAGGAACTCGTGGTCGATCCATTCCACCCCCTCGAGGTCATCCCCGTCCTGCTCGTACACCTCCCAGTCTCCTTCGTCCGCATCGCGCTTCTCGATGGTCAGCAGGAAGTTCGGATCGAATAGCGACTCGGTGTCGCCGGTCTTCATATCCTCCGCACGGAGCTCGTATTCATACCCGGACGCGAGGCTGCGGAAGTCTATCTCCGGCCCCGGCGTGACGAGCGTCTTCAGCTGCCACCGGTAGATGTGCGGGGCGATCTCACGGGTCAGGAGGGTCTCACCGTCGACCTGGATTTCCATGTCGATGGTGCGGTCGAAGTAGGTCTCGACGGTCGGCCGGAGGACGACCGTGCCGTCCCCGTCCTCCCACGCCCCGAAGTCAGCCATCCCATCGGCCCCGAGATACGTGTCGTCGACACCCCCGTCGAAGGCGAACGTGATATCTCCCCGACCCAGTTCCGTCCCGTGGACCGTCGTATCCACCGTGAGCGGGGCGACATCCCCGGACGATGCGAACTCGGTCTCGCCCAGCCGCTCACCGACGAACCCGGTCCCGTTCTCGACCACGTCCGCCGCGAAGGATGCCAGCGTGACCGTCTGGGAGTCTTGGACAGCATCGTTGCAGGTTAACGTCACATCGACCGTGCCGTAGGAGATGTTCTCGTATGTCTCATTGTCCTCCGCGATGTCACCGGTCGACAGGTTGATATCGTTCCGGTCTCCGGGGAACTCCGTAGCCACGACCTCCCCGTTCAGGGAAACGTTATTCTCGGCAGAATCATTGTAGGAAGCACCGCAGACCGCATGGATCTCGCTGTCGACCGGTTCGTCCCGGTCCAGCCAGATGGTTCCGTCCCCGTCGAGGCGGATGTCGGCATCTGCCGCCGCACCCATCCCTGCCAGTGCGAGGAGCAGCACGAGGAGAACGGCGGGTT
>CAZNTD010000015.1:0-18434 GCA_964575915.1 uncultured archaeon
CGGTCTGCGGCACGTGCAGGTTCATCTCGTCGCCGTCGAAGTCGGCGTTGTACGGCGGACAGACGGCCAGGTTGAGCCGGAACGTCCGGTACGGCAGCACCCGGACCTCGTGCGCCATGATGGACATGCGGTGGAGGCTCGGCTGCCGGTTGAACAGGACGGTGTCCCCGTCCTTCAGGTGCCGCTCCACGGTGTAGCCCGGTGACAGCTCGGCCACCAGGTCTTCACGGTTCGTATCGGTTATCTTCTTCCGGTCGCCGTCCGGCCGGAACACGTAGTTCGCGCCGGGGTGGCCGTCCGGCCCGTTCAGCACCCACTCCTTCGCGTCCTCCAGGTTCTTGTCGGTGACGGTGACCGGGATGGTCAGTTCCCGGGCGATCATATCCGGGACACCGACCTCGTTGATGGATATGTTGGGGTCCGGCGAGATGACGGTCCGCGCGGAGAAGTTGGCGCGCTTCCCGATGAGGTTCTGCCGGAACCGTCCCTCCTTGCCTTTCAGCCGGGCGAGGATGGACTTGAGCGACCGTCCGGACCGGTGCCGTGCCGGCGGCACGCCGGTCAGGTCGTTGTCGAACATGGTCGCGACGTGGTACTGCAGCAGCTCCCACAGGTCGTCGATGATGAAGTCCGGCGCATCGATATCGATGTTGTTCCGGATGCGCTGGTTGATCCTGATGATGTCCACCAGCTTGTGGGTCAGGTCGTCCTCGGACCGTTCACCGGTCTCGAGCGTGATGGACGGCCGGATGGACACCGGCGGCACCAGCACGTCCTCGATGATGAGCCACTCGGGCCGTCCGCCCTCCACACCGATCTTCGCCGCGATCTCGTCCGGGATCTGCTCCAGCCGCTCCTTGATCTCGTCCGGGTAGATCTGCTCGCCGTCCTCGTAGTAGGAGTACGGCTTCTCCAGCTGGATGTCCTTCTGGTCCGCCCCGCACTCCGGACAGGTGGTCTTCCGGTTCGACTTGCGGAACGCCTTGTCCTCGTTCTTGATGAGCGAGGCGTGGCATTCGCGGCAGGTGAACCGCAGCAGGTTCCGGATCTTCTTGGTGTGCAACACGTTGACGACCGGCTTGGACAGCTGGATGTGGCCGAAGTGGCCGGGGCACTGCTTCATCCGTCCGCCACAGGTGCGGCAGCGCATCCCCGGGTCGATGACCCCCAGCTCCGGATCCATGACCCCGTCCTCGACCGGGTAGCCGTCCGAGTCGTAGACATCGGCCTTCGTGATCCGCTTCACCGAGAGTTCGTTCACCTTTTCCGGGCTGACCAGTCCGAACTTCAACGCGTCGATCTTGTCTGTCATGCTATCACGCCTCCTCGATCTCCAGCTCGGTGTCGATCATGATCGACTTGAGCTCGTTGAGGAGCAGCAGGAACGCCTGCGGCACCTCGATCTCTGCCATGTCCCCGCTGCTACTGCACGCCGGGCAGTAGACGGTTTCCTCGTTGTAATCGTAGACCCCGATCTCGCCGCACCGGTCGCAGACGTACGCGGTGCGGTTGTCGGAGCCGAACCGCTCCTTCAGCAGCAGCGCGGCTCCGTGGCCGACCAGCACGTCCTTCTCCATCTCTCCCAGCCGGAGGCCGCCCTCGCGGGCACGCCCCGCGGTCGGCTGGTTGGTGAGGAGGGTGACCGGTCCCCGGGACCGGGCGTGGATCTTGTCGCCCACCATGTGCTCCAGTTTCAGGTAGAATCCCGGCCCGATGAAGATGTCCGCCGCCATCTTCTCGCCGGTGATGCCGTGGTACATCTCCTCCTTCCCGTCGTGCTGGAAGCCCGCCTCCTCGAGCACGTCCCGGAGCTCCTGCTCCGGCTCGGAGTGGAACGCGGTCGAGTCGACCTGCTCGCCCCGCACCGCGGCGGCCTTGCCGCCGATGATCTCCAGCAGCTGGGACACGGTCATCCGGCTGGGGATGGCGTGGGTCGACAGGATGATATCGGGCGTGACACCGTCCGCGGTGAACGGCATGTCCGCCTCGGGGGTGATAAGACCGATGACCCCCTTCTGTCCGTGCCGGGTCGCGAACTTGTCGCCGAGCTCCGGCACCCGCTGCTCGCGCAGTTTCGTCTTGATAAGCTTGTCCCCCTCGACGGTCTCGGAGATGAGGACCTTGTCCACGATGCCGCCCTCACCGTGCCGGACGGTCTTCGAGGTCTCCCGCTTCGCGGCCAGCCCCATCTTGACCTCCTCGTCGCTCCCGAGGAACTTCGGCGGCGACACCTTGCCGACCATGACATCGCCCTCCTCGACCTCGGTCTCGGGCTCGACGATGCCGTCGTCGGACAGGTGCTTGTACGCGTCCTCGGACTTGTAGCCGCGGACATCCTTGTCCGGGACCGCGATCTCGTCGCGCTGTCCGCCCCAGTAGGTGCGGGACTCGGTGGAGTACGTCCGGAAGTAGTGGGACCGTGCCATGCCCCGCTCGATGGACGCCTTGTTCATGATGACGGCGTCCTCGATGTTGTACCCCTCGAAGGAGGAGATGGCGATGACCATGTTCTGCCCGATGGGGTGCGTCCCGATGGCCCCCTCCTCCGTCGCCGTGTTGACGATGGGCCGCTGCGGATAGTTCAGCACGTTCGCGTTCGTATCGTACCTGGTATGGAAGTTCTTCTCCGGGATGCCGAGGCCCTGCCCGTTCATCTTCGCCCCGTAGTTCACCCGGTCACCACGGTTGTGGTGGGGGAACGGGACGAGCGACGCGGACAGGCCGTGCGTCATCGCCGCGTCCAGTTCCATGTGCGTGTGGTCGTCCGTGACCTCGTCACGGTCCAGCGCGACCAGCGCCTCCTCTTCCTCCTCGGCATCGAGATACTCGACGACGCCGTCCGCGACGAGGTCGTCGATGGTCAGCTCGCCGTCACGCACCTGGTCGAGCTGCTCCTCGGACAGCAGCGCCTCGCCGTCCTCGACGATGACGAGCGGCCGCCGGGCGCGCCCGCCGTCGGTGTTCACCCAGATCTCATCCTTGTCCTCCTCGAACCGGACGTTCACCTCGGAGTCGAGGTCGCCGTCCCGGCGCCGTTCCTTCAGTTCGTTCCGCAGGTCTTCGGGACTGTCGACAGTCCCGAGCAGGTCGCCGTCGAAATAGACATCTGTCATCTGTATCACTTCTCCACGCCCATCGCAGTGATCTCCTCCTGCAGGGCGTTCCGCTCCTCCTCGGTCAGTCCGCTCGTCACATCCGCCGACAGGGCCAGGTGCTTCCGCAGCCCGATGTTCATCCCCTCCGGCGTCTTGATGGGGCCGAGCCGTCCCCAGTGCGTCGGGTGCAGTTCACGCGCCTCGAAGTGCTGCCGTTCGCTGGACAGCGGCGAAACCACGTTCCGCAGGTGGCTCAGCGTCTTGACGCGGTTCCCGCGGTCGAGCCGCTGCGCCACGCCGCTCCGTCCACCGACCCAGTTGCCGGTGGCCATGGCGGACATGATCTGCTTCGACAGCGTGTCCGCGACCACGGTGCTCTGCAGCGACGGGATCCGTCCACGCTTCGCGGACTTCTGGAAGTTGTACTTCATACGGGCGACGAAGCCCCACTTGCCGAGGAACACGGAGCGGAACTGCATCTCCAGCAGGTCGCCGGCGAGCAGCAGCCGCTTGTTCGCGTAGTGGTCCATGTCGTCCTCCTGGATGTCGCCCTTCCCGAGGGCGATGGTGTTCTTCACCAGTTTCCCGAGGTAGTCCGCCTTCTCCAGCCGGACATCCGACTCCTGCCCGATGTGCGGCAGGAGGTACTGGTCCAGGATCTCCTGGACGCGCTCCGCCCGGTCCTTGTTGATACCGGAACTGCGGCCGATGTAGTCGATGGCCTCCTCCGGCGTCCCGACCTCGGTGTCGTAGATGTTGAGATAGATCTCGCCCTCGTACTGGTCGCCGATGGCCTCGACGATGTCCCTGTCGGTCTCCAGTCCGAGCGCGCGCATGATGACGACCGCCGGCACCTTCTTCACGTTCGCGAAGTTGATGTTGACGACGCCCTTCTTCCGCTTCAGCTGGTGGCGCTGCACGTAGCCGTCCGACTCGGAGTTGATCCGGCAGACCTGCTCGTCGTCATCGTGCTGGTAGATCGCCTTGTTGTTCGCCATCTCCTCCATGGAGACGAGCACCTTCTCGGTGCCGTTGATGATGAAATAACCGCCGGTGTCTTCCGGGTCCTCGTCGGCGTCGATGAGCTCCTCCCGGTCCATGTCGCTCGTCGGGCACAGGTCGGACCGGACCATGACCGGGATCTTCCCGATGGTCACCGTCTCCGGGTCCTGCGTCCGCCCCTCGAAGATGGGCGTCATGGTGACCCGGATCCTGGACGCGTACGTGATGTCCCGGCGCCGCGCCTCGGCCGGGGTGAGGTAGGTCATGGAGCCGTCGGCCTCCTTGACCATCGGCTCCTCGATCTCGACATCGCCGAGCTTGATGACGAGCTCCTCGCCGCCCGGGAGTTCGGGCTCGACCTCGCCGACCTCGTTCAGGATCTTCTGCACGCGGTGCTCGATGAAGTCGTTGTAGGACTCGATCTGGTGCTGCACCAGCTGGTGCCTGTCGACCGCCTGATTGATGAACGCGTCGGACATCCGTCACGCCTCCACCACGACACGGTAGTACGTCGTTTCGCCGGCGGTCGGGGAGTCCCGTTCGATCTTGATGACGTCGCCGACCTCCGCCTCGAGGTTCTTCACCACGGCGTCGTCGCGCGTTATCTTCGGCAACTGCGTCGTATCGATATCGTATTCGTCACAGAGTTCGTCAACAGCGTCGTCGTCCATCACGTCGTGCTCGGGCACAAGCTCGTGTTCTTCGATGTCCATGGCCATCACGATGGGTCTCCGGGGGTGCGCCTGTCGCGCCGGCAGAAACGCCCCAGAACGGTTCCTTGCAAGGTTAAACGGCTATGCAAACACAAATTTTATAAACCTATAACCCCGTCCCCTGCGGCGCTCTCCGGGCTGCTGGCACATGAAACCGGGCGGAGCCAAACTTTATATGCGTGAAAGCGTTCCGGGCGTCACTCGACCGCGACGTAGACATCCCCGTCCCGCACCTCGACCTCGTACGTCGGCTCCGGCTCGGTCGCGGGCGGCCGGTCCGGCTCCCCGGTCGCCAGGTCGAACTTCGAACTGTGGCACGGGCAGACCACCTCGGCCCCTTCAAGCCAGCCGTCGCTCAGCAAACACCGCTGGTGGGTGCACTCGTCGGCCAGCGCGTAGAACTCGCCGTCCACCTTCGCGACCATGATCTCGTGGCCGTCGACCTCGAACCCTTCCACCGCGCCCTCCGCGATGTCGTCCGCCGCGGCGACCTTCTTCATGTCCATCCGTTCCCGCGAAGAGGCTTAAATGTGTTCGTTCCCCACTGTCCGGCATGGTGTCCTACCAGGACGTGGTCGACGAGATCTACGACCTCCGCACGTTCCGCGGCAAGATGTCGCTCGACCCTATCACCGCGCTGATGGATGCGCAGGGGAACCCTGAAGCGGACTTCCCGGCCATCCACATCACCGGGACCAACGGGAAGGGGTCGACCGCGACCATCCTCGCGGCGATGCTGGAGGAGGCCGGCTACACGACCGGCCTGTTCACCTCGCCGCACCTCGTCGACTTCCGCGAACGGGTCCGGGTGGACGGCGAGAAGATATCCGAGGACGCGGTCGCGGACCTCGGTCGCACCGTCCTCGACCACGACATCGACATCTCCTACTTCGAGGCGATGACCGGCCTCGCGTTCACCCACTTCTCCGCGTCGGACGTGGACATCGCGGTGGTCGAGACCGGGATGGGCGGGGCGGTCGACGCCACCAACGTGGTCGAGCCGGAGGCGACGGTCATCACCAACGTCGCCGCCGACCACACCGCGTGGCTCGGCGAGACCCCGGAGCAGATCGCGTACGAGAAGGCGGGCATCCTGGAACGGGACGTGCCGCTGGTCACCGGCGCGGCCGGCACACCCCGCGACGTCATCGACCGGGTCGCCGCGGACCAGGGAGCCCCGGTGTACGACATCCATCCCGTCGCGGATCCCGTGACGGCCCATCCTCAGCTCGACCTGCGCATCGAGGGTGAACGCGTCACCACCGCGCTCCGCGGCGATTACCAGGTCGACAACATCAACACCGCCCTGACCGTCCGCGATGTCATCGACCGGGACGTGCCGCTGGACGCGGTGCGCCGCGCCCTGGCGACGGTCACGGTGCCGGGCCGGATGGAGCGGGTGGACGGCACTCCGTTCCTCCTCGACGGTGCGCACAACCCGGCGGCGATGGACCGGCTGACCGCGTCCCTCCCCCGGGACGGCGACGTGGTCGCGGTCGTCTCCATCATGGCGGACAAGGACTACCCGTTGATGCTCGACATGCTCCGTGACGCCGCGGACATCATCATCTGCACGGAGGCGGCCATCGACCGGGCCGCCGACCCGCACGAGCTCGCCGCCTGCCTCCCGGACGCGAGCTGCCTCGTCGTCCCGGACATCCACGAGGCCCTCGACACCGCCCGGGCGGTCGCCGCCGGCGACGACACCGTCCTCGTCACCGGTTCGCTCTACTTCGTGGGCGACGCGACGCGCGTCCTCCAGCACCACTAGTTATACTGTACGCGTGCGCGTGATCAGTTCGTGGCGTTGTACAGCGCGGATACCTCTTCCGTCGACAGCGCTTTCCCGTATATGCGGATGTCATCGAGCAGTCCGTCGAACGCCTGGTTCTCCATGATCTGGTTCCCCAGGTAGGTGTCGTTCTGACCGAGGTCGAGCGACGAGCTGATGTTCGTATCCGGTGCACTGTCCTGGAGGGTGCCATCGATGTAGAGCCGCATCTGTCCGGCCTGGGCGTCCCGGACCCCGACGATGTGGTGCCATCCCGTCTCGTCCTCCCAGCGGAGCGGGGTTCCAGAACCGAGCCATTCCCCGTACCGGAGCGTGACCCCTGTCCCGTCGGGCTCGGCCAGTTGCCACATGAGGTAGTCATTGTCGTTGCTGTACCGCCGGTCGCGCTGGATGGTCAACCGCGGATCGTTGTCCGCATCGCTGATCCGGAAGAGGACCGGCATCCGGCTGGTCGTGGTGCCGTTCCGCTCGTCCGCCCAGAGGGATACGGTGAACGATCCGCCGCCGATAGCCCCGAGCGTCGGCGGTGCCTCGACACGCTGCTCAGGACGGGTGAGATGGATGCTGCCGCCGTTCAGCCCCTGCTGCCAGAACCCGCTGTTCCACACGGTCCGTCCCGCCGGCCCGTCGAAGTCGTACCGGGCGGCGATCCCCTGGACGGGCGGTTCCCCGGAGATGTCGTCCTGGATCTCGCTCATGGAAAGAGCCCGATCGTAGATGCGAACATCGTCCAGTTCTGCGTCGATGAACCGGTCATCTCCGCCACGGTTGCCCATCCGGATTCCGTCCGCGACGGTGTCCGGCGAGCACGCATCCGAGACGGTCTTGACCAGTTCGCCGTCCCGGTACCAGCGGAACTCGTCATCCTGCGCGTCGTAGAGTGCGGTGTAATGGTGCCACTCGTCGTGCACGATCGCACCGGTCGCCTCCCATCCTCCGCTGCAGTCGCCGTTCGGGTTGAGCCAGAGGTCGTCCTGGCTGTTGTGCGCCCAGACGTGCGCGCCCTGGCTCCCGCCGCTGTTGCCCCATTCCACGATTGCCCCGGTCCCGGTCGAATGGTTCATCCAGAACGAAATCGTGAAGCTGTCCTGCTCACCTGTGCTCGATACGTCCGGTGCGCCGTCCACCCCGATGTAGTCGTCCGTCCCGTCGAACCGCATCGCCTGCCCGTGCCGCCCCGGCACCTGGAACGCACCGTTCCACACGTCCTGGCCGCTGCCCTCGTCGAACGGGTAGTAGGCGACGATGCCGCTGCCCGGTGCCGTTCCGTCCCGCACCGCCACCAGTTCCTGCCGGTCCAGCGCCCGGTCGTAGATGCGGATGTCGTCCAGCCGTCCCGGGAAGTTGTATCCGGAGTTCCCGCTGTTCGCACCGATGGCGACATCGTTGTTGTTCGTCTGGAAGTCGACCGATGTGGCGGAGGCGCACAGCGTCCCGTCCGTGTAGATGTTCTTGTGCGTCCCGTTCCAGACCGCGGCGACGTGGGTCCACTCGTCCAGGGGGATGTTCGACCGGTCGCAGGTCAGGCGGCTGCTGTCCGCCCAGTTGTAGAAGTCGAGTTCGTTCGCGAAGTAGAACGAGTACGCGTTGTCCTTCCGGACGATGACCCCGTTGTTCCCGTAGCCGTCCGGCCACACCCAGGCGGTCAGCGTGAACGCCGATGACAGGTCGAGGTCGCCGTGGTCCGCCACCGACACGTAGTCGTCGTTCCCGTCGAACGTGAGGCAGTTCCCGGAGACGCAGTCGGTGCTCCACGTCGGATCGCTCGATTCGCTGGCAGTGGTGCCGCCGCGCGTTCCGTTGTGCAACAGCCCGTTGACCGTCCCGTTCTGCACCGCGCCGTGGAACGTCCCGTCGTTCTCGTTGACGGTCAGGTCGCTGATGGTGCGGGACGCGATGGAGTCGAAGTTCCAGTAGCCGACCATGTCGCCGGTCTCGCCGGTGCAGCCACGCTCCAGCATGTAGTCCGCCCCGGCGAACTCCATCTCCACCTGGTAGCCGGTTCCGGGAACAAGATAGGTGGTGAAGGGAACGCCGAACTGCGACAGGCCGCCAGCGTCCAGCATCCCTTCACCGGCCACGTCCTTCTGCACCGTGTCGAGGAGATCTCCCTCCTGGTAGAGATAGAACGTGGCGGTCTGTGCGGTGATGTCCCGGCCGCCGCTGTTCTTGACCGCAAGTTCCACGGTGGCATCCGCGCAGGTGATGTCCTTGACGGTGAGTTCGGTGTCGATGTTCCGCGAGGCCTCGTCCAGCCCCTCTTGCTGCACCATCTGCACCCAGCTGTACGCTCCGCCGGCCGCGACCACGGCCATCCCCATCAGGATGGCCACCGCTACCACCGGCGTCAGCCCGCTACGCATGTCCCTACACGCGCATCCGCGGTACAAATATGTTCGGTCACGCCCGCTCGTACGTCACGAACGCCAGTTCCCCGTCCTCCCGCCGCTCGACCTCGCGCCAGCCGTCCGGGTCCCAGTCCGGGAACAGCGTGTCGCCGTCGTACTCGCCGGGGATCTCGGTGAGGACCATCCGGTCCGCCCGGTCCAGGAACAGGTCGTAGATGGCCGCGCCGCCGATGATGTACGCCTCGTCCGCCCCGGTATCCTCCGCCGCGGCGACCGCCGCGTCCGGCCCGTGCACGTTCACCACGCCGTCCGGCACGTCCAGCTCCTCGAAGCTCATCACGATGTTCGTCCGGCCGGGCAGCGGCCGGTACGACTCCAGCGACTCCCACGTCCCCCGGCCCATGATGACCGGGTGGCCCATGGTCGTCTCCTTGAAGTGTTCCATGTCCGCGGAGTAGTGCCACGGGATGCCGCCGTCGTCCCCGATGGTCCGGTCCGCCGCGATCGCCGCGATGATGGTGATATCCACTACTCGGCCACCGCGAACCGGATGCCGTCATGGCTCTCGTAGTCCTGGAGTTCGATGTCGCTGTACGCCAGGTCGTCCAGCCCCTTCTCCGCGACCCGGATGGATGGTCGCTCAAGCGGTTCCCGCGCCAGCTGCTCCAGCAGCCCCGGAACGTGGTCGTACCCCTCGTTCCCGTCCTGCTCCGCGGGCGCCTCGTCCTCGACCCACGCCTTCACGTCCCGGAACCCGTCGCGCTCGTCCACCGCGTTCACGCGTTCCTGCAGACGGGACAGGTTGTCGCTGTACCACGCCCCGCGCTCGTTCGTCCCGCTGTAGATGTGGGCGTCGACCACGGTGTGGCCGAAGTTCCCGACCGCGAACCCGGTCTGCTGTGCGACGATGTGGGCGATGAGCGCGTACGCCGCGATGTTGAACGGGACGCCGAGCGCGATGTCCCCCGACCGTTGCGTCAGGTGGACGTTCAGCTTCCCGTCGTTCACGTTGAAGACGTAGGTGTAGTGGCACGGTGGCAGCGTGGACACGGCCGCGTTCGCAGGGTGCCACGCGTTCACGACCAGCCGGCGGGAGTGCGGCCCCTTGCCCGGGGTGTCGCCGTTCAGCGTATCGATGACGTACTGTAACTGGTCGAACACCAAGGTGCCGTCCTCCTCCGTGACCCACGGCGAATCCGTCCCGGGCCACGCCTCGCCCGGCAGATGCGCGGGATCATCCGGGACCGGGTACCGGCGCCAGAACCGGCCGTACGCCGTTTCAAGTTTCCCGTCGTCGTCGGCCCACGCGTCCCATATCTTCGTCTTCTCCCGCAGGTCGCGGATGTGCTCCTGGCCGGAGAAGTACCAGAGGAGTTCGTGGATGAGCGAGTCCCACCGGTAGCCGTCCATCTTCTTGGTGGTCAGCAGGGGGAAGCCCTGCTGGAGGTCGATGGTGTACGACCGGTGGAAGCCGGAGATGGTGTCGACGCCGGTGCGGTTGGCCTTGTGCGCTCCCTCTTCCAGCACGCTCCGCACCAGCTCCTGGTACTGGTCCATACCGTCCGGGGCGTGACCGAGGTTTTTACGTCTGACCCGGCCGAACCCCATTTAAAGTTATCACCGTTGACTCACAGCCATCATGGACGTGTCGCTGCGGCGGGAGCCGGCGGGCGTGTACGGGTTCGTGGACCGAACCGGGTCCGCGGACCGCGTGGAGTGCCACGTCTACGCGGAGGAGGACGGCACCACCGTACCGCTCGACGCCGCGATGGATAGCGACGAACCGATGGAGCGCACCCGGTTCCTGTTCCGGGCCGGCGACACGACGTACGATGACGACGCGGTCACGGTCATCGACGACATCCTCCGTGCGGAAGGGGTCGATGGTGCGGAGCACTGGGCCGGGCTCACCGCCGACCTCGCGGACGACGTGACCGGCGGCTACCGCGACGACCTGGCAGCGACCGTCGACCATCTCTACCGCGATGTCCGGGACGAGCCGGACGTCGATATCAGCATCGGTAGCCGCGACCAGGACTTCCCGGACGTGTTCGCGGCGGTGGAGGACGAGCGCGGCCGCGCCGGACCGTCCCGGTACGTCCCCGGCGTGGCGTTCCTCCATCTCCGCCGCCAGCGGAAGCGGAGCGAGCAGCGCCGCCTCGCGCTCACCCAGGAGGGCAGGTTCGAGCGCAACATGTTCATCAGGGATGCGGGTGCGGAGTTCTCCCGGTACGCCACCTACTCCTCGCTCGCCAGCATGGCCGGGGCGATGGGCATCGCCATGGGTGGCGACCTCGGCACCGCTCTCGGGGTCGCCGGGTTCGGTGCCGCGACCGGTCCCGTGCCGGGACGGATGGCGGACGCGCTGGCGGACACGCTGTCCGACCCGCGCCACCGCGTGGACTGGTCGGCGGTCAAGCCGTACGTCGAGGCATCGTTCCCGGACTAGTACTCCCGGTCGAGGTCGTCGTACAGCGGCCGCTCCTCGCACAGTTCCGCGACCTCGCTCCGCACCGCGTCCGTCTCCCCGTCGTCGAGCACCCGGCCGATCATGTCCGCGACGTGCCGCATGTCCGCCTCGTCGAAGCCGCGCGTGGTCAGCGCCGGCGTCCCGATGCGGATGCCGGACGTGACCATCGGGCTCTCGTCGTCGTACGGGATCATGTTCTTGTTGACGACGATGCCCGCGTCCTCCAGCCGCTTCTCCGCCTGCTTCCCGGTCATGTCCGTCCTGGACAGGTCGACCAGGACGAGGTGGGTGTCCGTCCCGCCGGACACGAGCCGGAAGCCGTTGTCCTGCAGCCCCTCCGCCAGTGCCTGCGCGTTGTCCACGATCTGCTGCTGATAGTCCCGGAACGACGCCTTCTGCGCGTGCCCGAAGCTGACCGCCTTCGCCGCGACCTGGTGCATCAGCGGGCCGCCCTGGCTGCCCGGGAACACCGCCTTGTCGACCGCGCCGGCGTACTCGTCCGACGCGAGGATCATCCCGCCGCGCGCCCCCCGCAGCGTCTTGTGCGTCGTCGTGGTGACGATGTCCCAGTCCGGGAACGGGTTGGCGTGCAGTCCCGCAGCGACCAGCCCGGCGACGTGCGCGATGTCGGTCATCAGCGTGGCGCCGGTGGCCTCCGCCGCTGCCCGGAACGCGTCGAACGGCACCTCCCGGGGGTAGGCGGAGTAGCCGGAGACGATGAGGTCCGGGTCGTGCTCCTCCGCGGCCGCCATGATCCTGTCCGCCTCGAACCGTTCCGTGTCCGGGTCGATTGCGTACGTGTCAAAGTCGTAGAGTTTCCCGGAGAAGTTGACGCCGTGGCCGTGGGTGAGGTGGCCGCCGTGGGACAGCACCGGGCCCAGCACCCGGTCGCCGGGCTCCACGGTCGCCATGTACGCCGCGAAGTTGGCCTGCGAGCCGGCGTGCGGCTGCACGTTGGCGTGGTCCGCCCCGAAGATATCTTTTGCGCGCTCCCGCGCCAGGTCCTCCACCGTGTCGTGGTGCTCGCAGCCGGCGTAGTACCGGTTGCCGGGGTAGCCTTCCGCGTACTTGTTGGTCAGCACGGAGCCCTGCGCCGCGAGCACGGACTGCGGCACGAAGTTCTCGGAGGCGATCATCTCGAGTCCCTCCGTCTCCTGCCGCTGCCGCTCGTTTCGCAGCGCCTCGTGGACCGCCGGGTCCGCATCCGCCAGTGGGCTGTTGTCCATGCACGTGGAACCGGTATCCGAGCGTTAAGAACCTGTCGTTACCGCATCCAGCCCGGCTTCTCCCGTGCTTCCGCGTACGCCGACTCGATGTGCGCCGCGGCGTCCTCCAGCGCACCGTCCGTGTCCGTGCCGCGCAGCTCCGGGGCGACCCGTGTCACGATCTCCCTGTACGTGTCCAGGTCGGCGCCCTGTGCCTCAACGCGGGTCGTGTTGGACGTCCGCACGTCGTACCGGTCACCGAGCCGCTCCGCGATGCGCTCCCGGCCCTTCCGGTTCTCCGGCCCGGTGAACACGACCGCTTCACCCGTCACGTCGGCGACCGCGTCCGCCACCCGTTCCATGTCGTCCAGGTCCTCCTCGTCGATGGTGCTACCGTAGCCGAGGCCGTCGTACCAGTCCCCCGAGGATACCCGCGCCGTCGCCTGGACGGTGTCCGCGTCCGGGAACCGCATCGCGTACACCGCCTCGTGGCCGGTGTCCGCGCTCACCGATATCTCGGCGCGGCCGAACTCGCCGTAGCTGCCGCTCCAGCGCGCCCGGACGGTGCCGCCGTCAACATCCATCCCGAACCCTCCGTTCATACTACTATTTAGTGACAAAAACTTTATAAGGCGGCGGTCACAGCGTGGTCTGCTGCCGCACCGCGACCAGGACGAACACGGCCGCGACCAGTCCCGCCACCAGGGAGAGCCCGCTGCCGAGCTCCGGCAGGACCTGCCACGCCCCCGGAGCGGTCGTGGCCAGCCGCACCCCGAGCAGCACCGCGAGCACGACCGGCAACACCCGGGACGTCACGGGAAGGACGTACCGCGCCGACGGCCCGATTGCCGCCCGCAGCGTGTCCCGGTCCACCGCCCGCGCCACGACCACCGTGATGAGGAACGCCGTGAACAGCAGCCCGACGCTCCCCACAGACTCGTCCAGCAGGTCCAGGAACCGGATATCCAGTACGGTGAACCCTGCGCCGCTGTAGCTCAGCACGGAGGGGACCCCGGCGACCAGCACCGCACCGGTCACCGCCCCCGCGGCCCGGGTCCGGCACCAGACCCGGCGCCGCACCACCCGGCCCACACCCACCTCCAGCATCGTCACCGCCGAGGTCAGCGCGGCCGCGAACAGCACACCGAAGAACAGCACCGCCACGACCCCGCCGAACGGCATCGCCGCGAACGCCCCCGGCAACGTCGTGAACGCCAGTTCCGCCCCGCCCGTCGGGGCAAGCCCGAACGAGAACACGAGCGCGAAGATGACCGCGCCCGACAGGAACGCCACCGTGAAATCCGCCATCCCGATGAGGCCCGCCGTCCGGCCGATGTCCACCCCCTCGTCCAGGTAGCTGCCCAGCGTCAGCATGATGCCCTGCCCGACCGACAGCGAGAAGAACGCCTGGCCCAGCGCCGCCCCCCACACGCCTGGCGTCGTCAGGGCCGCCGGGTCCGGGGTCAGGAAGTACCGCAGCCCGTCCCCGAAGCCGGGAAGCGTCGCGGCGTACACCACCAGTCCGCCGAGGGTGAGGAAGATGACCGGCACCAGCAGCGTCACCATCCGCTCGATCCCGGCCTTCACCCCGAGCGACAGCACCCCGCCTGCCACCACCGTGGCCGCCGCGAACGCGATGACCGGGAGGAGTCCCGCGGTGAACGCGGCGAACGTCGGGATGTCCCCGAGCACCGCGGCGACGAAGAACGCCAGCGTCCATCCGGTGATGACCAGGTAGTAACTCGCCACTAGCAACACCGTGGCGACGATGAGCCAGCCGACCGGGCCGCCGCCGCGCCGCAGCCGCCGGAACACCGTCACGACATCCCCGTCGAACCGGCGGCCGACCGCGATCTCCAGCACCATCAGCGGCAGTGCGAGCGCGAAGAACGAGATGATGTACGGGACGAGGTAGGCGCCACCGCCGTTCTGTCCCACGACCGCGGGGAACCGCCAGATGTTCCCCAGCCCGACCGCCGCGCCGATGGCGGCCAGGATGAACCCGAGCCGGGACGACCAGTGCTCCATGCGTCCATCTTCCGTCCCGCAGCATAAATAGTCCCGGACGCCTCAGACATCCGGCCCGTCGCGCGGCAGCGTGATGGTGAACGTCGTCCCCTCGTCCGGCTCCGACTCGACGTCGATGCTGCCGCCGTGCAGGTCGACGATGCCCTTCGCGACGGGCAGCCCGAGCCCGACTCCGCTCTCCGATTCCGACGCGATATCCTTCGCCCGGAAGAACATGTCGAACAGGTGGTCGAGCTGCTCCTCCGTCATCCCGATCCCATGGTCGCTGATCTTCATGGTCACGGTGTCATCGCCGCCGGAGATCGCCAGGGTGATGGTGTTCGGCTCTCTCTTCTTCCCGTACTGGATGGCGTTTCGGACGATGTTCTCCAGCACCTGCTCGACCCGTGCCGGGTCGCACTGCAGTCCGGTATCCCCCTCGGTCTCGAGCACCAGTTCCGCGCCGTACTCGTCTGCCAGCGGCCGCAGGTCGTCCAGGACGTTCCGTGCGGTATCGGCCAGGTCCGCCGCCTGCACGTCCAGGTCGAGCCGGTCCATCCGCAGCCGCGACGTGTCCAGCAGGTCGTTGATAAGTTCGATGAGGTCCTGCGCGTTCCGGTAGATGATGTCCAGTTTCTCCCGCTGCTCCGCGGTCAGCGGCCCGAACTGCTCATCCTGCAGCATCTCGATGTAGCCGGTGATAGGGAACACCGGGCTCTTCAGCTCGTGTGACATCATCGCCAGGAACTCGTCCTCCGCCTGCTCCTGTTTGACCTTCTCGGTGATGTCCTGCGCCGTCCCCTGCAGGAGTGCCGCTTCCCCGGAGGGACCGGACACGAGGTCGCCGCGCGCCTCGATCCACCGGGTTCCCCCGTCCGGTCGCTGGAACCGGAGCCGGAGGTGGTACGGGTCTCCGGTCTCCAGCGTACGCTGGATGGCGTCCCGCTGCTTCTCCCGGTCGTCCGGATGGGTGAGTTCTTCCACGGCGTCCAGCGTCTCCTCGAACCCGTCAGGGTCGACGCCCAGGATCTCGTACATCTGGTCCGACCACCGCACCTCCCCGGACTCGGGGTTGTACGTCCAGGAGCCGATGCGTCCGATCCGCTGCGCCTCCCGCAACTGTGACTCCGTCCGGTAGCGCTCCGTGATGTCCTGTGCGATGCCGCGGATGACCCGGTGATCCTGCCCCGCCACGGGGACGAGGGAGGCCCGCGCCTCGAGCCAGATGATCTCCCCGTCCGGTCGCTGGAACCGGAGCCGGATGTGGTACGGGTCCCCGGTCTCGACCGTGTGCTGCAGCGCGCTCCGCAGATCATCCCAGTCCTCGGGGGCGGTGCGTCCCTCCAGCTCAGCCAGCGTCCCATCGAATTGCTCGGGGTCGATCCCCAGGATGTCCGCCATGCTGTCCGACAGGGTGACCTCGTCGGTCTCCGGGTCGTACGTCCACGCCCCCAGCCGTGCGATCCGGTGCGCCTCCTCGAGCTCCGCTGTCCGCTCCGCCACCCGCTCCTCCAGGGTCTCCTTCGCTTCCCGCAGCTCCTCCTCCGCCTCCAGCGCTGCGATCCCGAACCCGATGTCGTCCGCCAGCTCCTGGAGCAGCAGGATCTCCGCGTCCCCGAACGCATCGGGTTCCGCAGCGTAGATGTTCAGCGCCCCGAACACCTCGTCGTCGACGTGGATCGGCACGGCGATCGATGACCGGTAGCCGCGTTCCAGCGCATCCTCCCGCCACGGCGCGAAATCACTGTCCGCGAGGATGTCGCGGGCGACGACCGGCCGGTCCTCCCGGATCGCGGTCCCTGTCGGCCCCTGGCCGCGTTCATCGTCCGCCCACGTCACGTCCAGCGTGTCGGTGTACCCCCGCTCGAAGCCGCACGCCGTGAGCGGCTCCACCGTCCGCTCCGCGTCGTCGTGCGCCTGTCCGAGCCACGCCATCCGGTAGCCGGCGATATCGACCATGACCTCGCAGATATCGTCGAAGATGCCGTCCGTCGAATCCGCCTTGATGACGGCCTGGTTGACGTTCCACAGCGACCGGTACGCCCGGTTCAGCTGCTTGAGTTCCGTGTCAGCGAGGACCATCTGCCTGCTAAGGCGATCCATGTCGTCGAAGAACAGCACCTGCCGGGTGACGAGGAGTACGATGCTCACCGTGAGCAGCAGGATCTCGACGCGATGGACGGAGACGTCGAGCAGGAGCGCTCCGATAACGGCGAACGCCAGGAGGAACGGGATGTAGGGGGACGTCATCTCCCAGAACGTGTACCGTTCCCGGGTCCGGGCGACACCGATCCGTGTTGCTCCCCGGTGGACGGCGCCCAGCGCGATGGCCAGGTAGCCGGCGATCCACATCGTATCGGCGACCCCGGCGATGTAGCCGCCATTCACGATGGCGGTGGCGAACGCGATGTCCGCGATCGCCCACGAGAAGATGCCGCCGGACACCAGGAGAAGCGATGTCCGCCGCGTCCGCGCTCCGTTGACGACCACGACGAACGCCGCAGCCCCGATGATGATGTCGACGACAGGATAGGCCAGCGTTACGAGGGTCTCGATCGATGTCACATCACCGGCCGCGATGATCGACTCCAGGACGAAGTACTGCAGCACCGCGAGCAGCGCCGCCGCGATCAGGAGCCCGTCGAGGACGATGCGTACCGTCTCCCGCCGGCCCCGGTTCTCGGACGCGAACAGCAGTGCGCCGGCGGCGATCCCCACGTACCCTGCCAGGTAGAACACGTCAGGGAGACCAGGGTACGGCGTGTACCCCAGCCAGAGATCGTACACGGTCCACAGGATCTCCCCGATGGCTCCGGTCGCCACCCCGAGCCCGAGGTACAGCCAGGCGCGGCTGATGTGGCCGGTGCTCCTGCCGGCCGCCCGGAGCAACGCGGCCGCCGACAGCACCGCCGCGACCGTGACCGCAACGTTCGTGAACACGGTCGTCACGCGCGGCCCACCGATCTCCAGCCCGATCCAGGCGCCCGACGCCACCGTGAACACGGCCGCAGCAACGGCCATCACCCTGTACGGTGGAAGGCCGATCCGTGCGAGCCGGTCGGTGATAGCGGCCGCGATTCCCATACGCAGGGATACCGCGCCTCCAATATAAATCATGCTTCGTCCCGAAGCAACTCATTTAAACGAGGCGCGCCCGCCTACACGTGTATGGCAGATATCCTTGTCATCGAGGACCGGGAGGACACCGCCGGACTCGTCAGGGACGCGCTCGAATCGGAAGGCTACGATGTGCGCGTCGCCGGGACCGGCGAGGACGGTCTCGACATGATGGGTGACCGGGTCCCGGACCTGCTCGTCCTCGACTTCATGCTTCCGGGTATCTCCGGTGAGACCGTGCTCAACCGGATGCAGGATGACGACGAGCTTGCGGATGTCCCGGTGCTCATCCTCACCGCGGCACCGGTCGGCGCATCCGAGGAGGAGCTCCTCTTCGAGGAGGGTGCGGACGCGGTCCTGCTCAAGCCGGTCAAGATCGACGCCCTGCTCCGGTACGTCTCCGACCTGCTCCGGTGACCGCAGCGCGGCCATACAACCTATTTAAGGGTTCCACGACCATCGGGGTCCACGGGCCCGTAGCTCAGCCTGGCAGAGCACCGGGCTTTTACCACGCAACTGCCGCGGCAGTTGGCAGCGCGGTCACGTTCCTCGCGGAACGCTCCACCGCCTGACGGCGGTCCGGCAGCCGAGTAAAAGCGCTGAGCCGCATCACGCGGCGATGATCCGGATGGAAGATACCCGGTAGTCGCGGGTTCAAATCCCGTCGGGCCCAATCTCCGGGATT
>CAZNTD010000016.1:0-17929 GCA_964575915.1 uncultured archaeon
GACGCCGCGGAAGATCACGATGCGGCGCGGATCGCAGCTGTCCGGCCCGGGTGGCAAGGCACCGCAGACCGTCGGTGGACGGCGGGCGCACCCGCCGAAGGCCGAGAAGGACTGGACGAAGGATATCAATGATTCCGAACGCCGGAAGAGCATCCGCAGCGCCATCGCGGCGACCGCGGACCCGGACCTGGTCGCGGACCGCGGCCACGCCCTCCCGGACGACGTGGACCTGCCGCTCGTCGTCAACGACGAGGTCGAAGAGATGGAGCGGACGGTCGAGGTCGAGGACCTCCTGCATCAGCTCGGGCTGGACGAGGAACTCGAGCGGGTGAAGGAGCCGCAGCGACGCGCCGGGAAGGGCAAGATGCGGGGGCGGACGACCCGGCAGAAGGTCGGCCCCCTGTTCGTCGTGGCGGAGGACCAGGGCATCAACCGGGCCGCCCGGAACATCCCGGGCGTCGACGTCGTCCAGGTGGACAACCTGAACGCGGAGCTGCTCGCACCGGGCGCGCAGCCCGGACGGCTCGTCATCTGGTCCGAAAACGCGGTCACCGAACTCGATGTCGCGGACCTGTTCAGGTGAGCACGATGGAGGACTGGGACACCATCAAGCATCCGCACCTGACCGAGAAGAGCATGGACATGGTCGACCGGGAGAACAAGCTGACGCTCATCGTCGATGCGCGGGCGAACAAGACCACCATCCAGAACGCGGTCGAGGACCTGTTCGACGTCTCCGTGGAGAAGGTGAACACGGTGCACCGCGGTGACGACAAGAAAGCGTATGTAAAACTTTCCGAGGAACACGATGCCATGGACGTGGCGACACGTCTCGGCATGCTGTGAGGTATGAACGATGGGTAAGCGTATCATCAGTCAGCGGCGTGGCAAGGGGTCGCCGACCTACCGGTCCCCCGGCCACAAGGGCAAGGGGCAGGTATCCCACGTCCAGGAGGAGTCGGTGAGCGGCACCGTCGTCGACCTCGTGCACGACCCGGCCCGCAGTGCGCCGGTCGCGGTCGTCGAGTACGAGGACGTCGGGAATCGGAACATCCTGGTCCCGGAAGGGGTCAGCATCGGCGACGAGATCCACGTCGGTATCTCCGCGCCCGTCGAGCCGGGCAACACACTGCCGCTCCGGGAGATCCCCGAGGGCGTCCCGATATGTAACATCGAGCTGAAGCCGGGTGACGGCGGGACCATCGCACGGTCCACCGGGACGTACGGCTTCGTCGTGACGCACACCGCCGGGTCGACCCGTGTCCGCCTTCCCTCCGGGGAGTTCAAGGACATGGATCCGGACTGCCGCGCCACCATCGGCCAGGTCGCCGGTGGCGGACGGACGGACAAGGAGTTCCGCAAGGCGGGGCAGGTGCACCACAAGTCGAGGGCGGAAGGCAAACTCTACCCGCGCGTATCCGCGTCGGCGATGAACGCGGTCGACCACCCGTTCGGTGGATCGACCAGTCCGGGCCGCCCGAAGACGGTGTCCCACAGCACGTCGCCGGGTGCGAAGGCGGGCAACATCGGGGCATCGCGCTCCGGGAAGCGGAAGCAGGACTGATAGACCATGGCGAAGAACGACGACGATTTCAGGTTCCGTGGGCACACGCTCAGGGAGCTGCAGAAGATGAACATGGACGAGTTCGCGGAGCTGCTTGACGCTCGGAAGCGCCGCAGCATCGAGCGCGGCATGACCGACCGGCAGCAGAAGCTGCTGAAGCAGGTCCGGCACAACGACTACGTGAAGACGCACGCCCGGGACATGATCGTCGTCCCCGAGATGGTCGGGAAGACGATGTCCATCTACAACGGGCAGCAGTTCGTCGATGTCGAGATCGAGCCGGAGATGATCGGCCACTACCTCGGCGAGTTCACATACAACCGGGAGACGGTGGAGCACAGCGCGCCGGGACTCGGTGCGACGCGATCCTCCAAGTACATCCCGCTCAAGTGATAGAAGATGCAAGTCGAAGAGAACGAAGCTGTTGCGCGCGGACGGAACCTTCCCGTGTCCCGGAAGCACGCCCGGGAGGTCGCCGAGTTCATCACGGGCGACGACGTGGCGACGGCGAAGCAGAAGCTGCAGGACGTCGCGGACGAGGAGCGGCCGGTGCCGTTCAAGCGGCACAGCGCGGAGCAGGCGCACAAGTCCGGGTCCATGGCCGGTGGCAGGTACCCGGTGAAGACCGCGGAGGAGATGTTGAACGTGCTCGAGTCCGCCGAGTCGAACGCGACGTACGAGGGGATGGACGCGGAATCGCTGTACGTGTCCGGGGTCATGGTGAACCAGGGGAACCGGTACCACACCCCGAAGCGGCACCGTGGCCGGAAGCCGAAGGCAGCACATATCACCATCAAGGTCGGTGAACGATAATGATCGAGAAAGAATTCATCCAGCGCGGTATCACGAAGGCGAAGTTGGAGGAGTTCCTGGAGTCCGAGCTCCGGAACGCGAACTACTCCCATATCGATGTGACGAAGACC
This sequence comes from uncultured archaeon, assembly GCA_964575915.1. Taxonomy (GTDB): domain Archaea; phylum Nanohalarchaeota; class Nanosalinia; order Nanosalinales; family Nanohalalkaliarchaeaceae; genus CAZNTD01. Next base: position 2,488 of record CAZNTD010000016.1, read on the forward strand.
CCGACCAGCACGAACATCGTCATCTGGTCGGAGAAGCCGGGCCTGGTCATCGGGCGCGGCGGGTCCCGTATCAACGAGATTATCGACGCGTTCGAGAACCAGTTCGGTATCGAGAACCCGCAGGTCGACGCGCAGGAGGTCGAGGAACCCGACCTGGACGCGAACGTCGTCGCGAAGAACGTGGCGGGCTGGCTGGAGAAGGGCGGCCACCCGAAGCGGGTCGGGAACACGTACATGCGGCGGGTCATGGACGCTGGCGCGGTCGGCGTGGAGATCGAGATCTCCGGCAAGCTGTCCGGGTCGCGCGGCCGGAACGAGAAGTTCATCGACGGCTACGTCAAGAAGTGCGGGGACACCGCCAAGGACTACGTCGACGTGGCGTTCGAGAAGGCCGTGACAAAGCCCGGTGCGCTGGGCGTCAAGGTCCGTATCATGAAGGACATCCCCGCGCACATGAAGCTGACGTTCGAGGAGGACGAGCCGACCGCCGAGGAGATCGCCGAGGAGGCCGAACAGGACGCGGAGGAGTCCGACGAGGACGAGACCGCGGAGGAACCGGCGGATGTCAACTATGACAACCTGGTGACCGGGACCGTTGACGAGGTCAAGGACGCCGTCCGTGACGGCGACCTGGACGTCGCAGCGGTTCTCGCTGCCGAGGAGGCGGGCAAGGACCGGTCCACGCTCACCGGCTGGCTGGAGAACCGTGTGCCGGAGGACGCCGGGGAGACCGCAGCGGACGAGTCATCGGAGGATGCTGACGGGTCCGGGGACGACGCGGACGCGTCCGACGACATCGACTACGACGATGTCGTGTCCGGCACCATCGCCGAGATCAAGGAGGCCATCGAGGAGCAGGAGCTCGACGTGGCGAAGGTGCTCGCGGCGGAGCAGGAAAACAAGGACCGTGTGACGCTGGTCGACTGGCTCGAGGGCCGGCTGGAGGACTGAGACCGATGGCCATCCTCCGCGCGGACGAGATCAGGGATATGGATGCTGACGAGCAGCAGGAGAAGCTGCAGGACCTGAACCTGGAGCTCGCGAAGGAACGTGGGCAGATCGAGGTGGGCGGGTTCCCGGAGAACCCCGGACGGATCAAGGAGCTCCGCCGCACCATCGCCCGTATCAAGACCATCATGCGCGAACAGGAGGAACAATGACAGAGACGTGTCCGAAGTGCGGGCTGCCCAAGGACCTGTGCGTCTGCAAGGATATCGCGCGTGAGGAACAGCAGATCGAGGTCACCATCTCCGAGCGCCGGTGGGGGAAGCAGGTGACGGTCATCACCGGCTTCGACGACGAGGAGGCCGATATCAGCGACCTCGAGACGAAGCTGAAGAAGAAGCTGGCGTGCGGCGGGACGCACAAGGACGGGCAGATCGAACTGCAGGGCGACCACCGGCACCGTATCAAGGACGTGCTGGAGGAGCTCGGGTTCGACCCGGACCAGATCGAGGTCGCGTAGGATGCCACGGACACCGGAGAACCTGGTCCGCCACGAACTCATCGGGCTGGACGTGGACGTGGTCGACGCGGCCGACACCGGGCTGGAGTCGGTCTCCGGCCGGGTTGTGGACGAGACCCGGAACACGCTGGTCGTGGAGACCGGCGAGGGCGAGCGGGCGGTGCCGAAGGACGTGGCATCGTTCCGGTTCGCGCTCGACGATGCGCGCGTCCGGGTGGACGGCGGCCTGCTGGTCGCCCGACCGGAGGAGCGCATATTAAAAAAGTTTCCGCGAAAGTGGGAATACGCATCAGGCGATACGGAACACGAATAAGGTGAAAAGAAGGATGACAGACGCTGACGCACGCGACATCGGCCTCGACGTCGAGGCCCCGAGCGAGGGGTGCGACGACGAGAACTGCCCGTTCCACGGGACGCTCCCGGTCAGGGGGCGGACGTTCCAGGGAGAGGTCGTGAGCGATGCGATGGAGGACACCGTACGTGTCCGCTGGGAGTATGCAGAGAAGGTGCCGAAGTACGAGCGGTACGAGCGCCGGAACACGAAGGTGGCGGCGCACAACCCCGCGTGTATCGATGCCGAGGAGGGGGACACGGTGACGGTCGCGGAGTGCCGGCCCCTGTCCAAGTCCAAGACGTTCGTGGTCGTGGAGACGGGTGATGACGCATGAAGGCGATCGCATCCAACATCACGAAGACCCTCGAACCGGGCACGAAGCTGGTCTGCGCCGACAACTCCGGCGCGAAGGAGCTGAAGATCATCGGGGTCAAGGCGCGGAAGAGCACCCGGCAGCGCCGGACCAAGGCCGGTGTCTCCGACACCGTCGTGGTCAGGGTGACGAAGGGCGACCAGGACGTGAAGGGCGAGGTGTTCAACGCGGTCGTCATCCGGCAGGTGAAGGAGTTCCAGCGGCCCGAGGGGATCAGGATCGGGTTCGAGGACAACGCGGCCGTCCTGCTGGAGGAATCGGACATCCCGAAGGGAAACAGGATAAAGGGTGTCGTGGCCAAGGAAGTGGTCGAGCGGCACGCGGCGATCGGCAAGATCGCGTCGATGGTGGTGTGATATGAAGGACTGGAGCGCATCGTGGCAGGCGAGTTCCAACCCGGCGAAGCAGAAGAAGTACCGGGAGAACGCGCCGCACCACCACCGGAAGAAGTTCCTGAACGCCAGGCTGGCGGACGATGTGCAGGAGACGGTGGGGACGACGACGCTGCCCGTCCGGGAAGGTGACCGCGTCGAGGTGATGCGCGGCGACTTCGCCGGGGAATCCGGGCGCGTCGAGGATATCGATACTGAGGCGAAGCGGATCTACGTGAACGGGGTCGAGCGGGAGGACGTGAGCGGGGCGGACGTGCAGGTGTCCGTCGACCCGTCCAACGTCACCATCACGAAGCTCGACCTGGACGACCCGAAGCGGCTGGCCAAGTACGAGGTCTCCGCCGAGGAGCAGGAAGCCATCGCCGCCGAGGACGTCGAGGACGAAGACGAGGAGGAAGCGGTCGAGGAGGCGGACACGGAGGCTGCTGACGACGTCGAGGACGAAGACGAGGAGGAGACGGCCGACGAGCAGGCGGAGATGGTTGTCGACGACCTCGTGTCCGGCACCATCGACGACGTGAAGGACGCCGTCGAGGCCGGCGAGTTCGATGCTGAAGATGTCCTCGAGGCGGAGCAGGACGGGAAGAACCGCGTGACCCTGGTCGAATGGCTGGAGTCCCGCATGGAGGATGATAACTGATGAGCGACCACCAGAAGCGTATCTCTGCACCGAAGACATACCCCATCGAACGGAAGGACGGCAGTTACGTCGTGAAGGCCGAGGGGCCGCACCGGCAGGACGCGGGTCTCCCGGTCGCGGTGCTGCTGCGGGACGTGCTCGGCGAGGCCGAGTCCATGTCCGAGGTCACGCAGGCCATGTCGGCCGGCAAGGTGCTGGTCAACGGCAAGCCGCGGGCGAACCCGCGGAGCACCGTCGGGTTCATGGACATCGTCTCGTTCCCGGGTATCGACACGCACTACCGTGTGCTGGTCGGCAAGACCGGGTTCCGCCTGGTCGAGGTCGACGCGGACGAGGCGTCGCGGAAGCTGGTGCGCGTGGACGACAAGACCACGCTGCCGGACGGCGTGACGCAGCTGAACCTGTCCGACGGGAACAACATCGAGGTCGATGATACGGATATCGGGACGAAGGGCTCCGTGCTCGTGTCCCTCCCCGACCTGGAGATCGAGGACGAGGTCCCCTACGAGGAGGGCGCCCTGGTCTACGTCCGGGGCGGGAAGCACGTCGGCGAACTCGCATCCATCGTCTCCATCGACGTCCAGCCGGGCTCGCAGGAGAACACGGTGACGCTGGAGAGCGAGGACAACGGCGAGTTCGAGACGGTGGAGCGGAACGTCTACGTGGTCGGCGACGACGAGCCGGTGGTGGATATCGATGAGTGAGAACAGGATGGAGCAGATCCGGATCGAGAAGGTCACGGTCAACAAGGGTGTCGGCGAGGTCGGTGACCGCGTCGACAAGGCCGTCGACCTGCTCGAGAAGATGACCGGCAACCAGGCCGTCAAGACGGAGTCCGGCAGGGAGGCGCAGGGCTTCGGGCTGCGTGGCGGACTGAAGATCGGTGCCAAGGTCACGCTCCGCGGCGGCGATGCCGAGGAGTTCCTGGAGAAGGTGTTCGCGGCGAATGACAACGAGATCGCCGCGAGCGCGTTCGATACGCAGGGTAACTTCTCGCTCGGTGTCGGGGAGTACATCGACATGCCGGACATGCGGTACGACCCGGAGATCGGGATGGAAGGGTTCGACGTGGCGGTCACCCTGGAACGGCCGGGGTACCGCGTCATGAAACGCAAGGAAGGCGGCGAGATGGGTGGCGATCACCGGATCTCCCCGGAGGAGGCGCAGGCCTTCGTCCAGGACAGGTTCGGGGTCGACATCGTCTGACCGTATTATAAAAGTTGTGACGTGAGGGTACACTGATGAGTTACGACGGCGTACGGAAACAGCTGAAGAACAAGCAGGGGACGCTGGAGAAGTTCAGGAAGCACAACGCCCCGAAGGACCGCGGGTTCGGGAAGGCGAAGCGCAAGTGCCGCCGGTGCGGTCGCAGGGGGCGCGGCATCATCCGCAAGTACGACCTGTACTACTGCAGGCAGTGCTTCCGCGAGGTCGCACCCCGGCTTGGGTTCAAGAAGATGAGCTGATACGAGATGCAGATGGATATCCTTGCTGATGCACTGGCCGCGGTCAAGAACGCGCGGCGCACCGGGACGAACGAGGCGACGATCTCGCCGACGTCCGACCTTATCAAGGACGTGCTGCGCGTGATGCAGCAGCGCGGCTACATCGGCGTGTTCGAGGAGATCGATGACGGCCGCGGCGGGACGTTCAAGGTCGAGGTCAACACGCGCCTCAACGACTGTAACGCGGTCAAACCCCGGTTCCACGTCGGGAAGGACGAGTTCCAGGAGTACGAGAAGCGGTTCCTGCCCGCACGCGGGTTCGGGGAGCTCATCGTGTCCACCCCGGAGGGCGTGATGGACCACAAGGCCGCGCAGGAAGCAGGCCACGGCGGCGCCATCCTGGCGTACGTCTACTAGGTGAGACCCATGGAGGAACGTATCGAACTGCCGGAGGATGTCGAGGCCAGCATGGCCGACGGCGAGGTCACCGTGACGAGCGGGGACGTGTCGGTCACGAAGCGGCTGGACCACCCGGACATCCGTATCGATATCGACGGGAACACGGTCACCGTGTCGACCGTCTCGGGGAAGCGCGACCGGAAGGCCATCGTCGGGACGTACGCGTCCCACATGAAGAACATGGTCCACGGCGTGACCGACGGGTTCGAGTACCGGATGAAGGGGTTCTACCAGCACTTCCCGATGGACATGGCGGTGCAGGGTGACACGTTCGTCATCAGCAACTTCATCGGGGAGCGAGCCACGCGCGAGATCGCTATCCCGGACTCGGTGTCGGTCGAGATCGACGGCGAGGACGTGTCCGTGGTCGGGCCGGACAAGGAAGCGGTCGGGCAGACCGCGGCGAACATCGAGCAGGCCTGCTACAAGGGCAAGCGGGACCCGCGGAAGTTCCAGGACGGTATCTATATCACCGAGCGAGGTGAGCGCGATGGGAAGTGACGATTTCAAGCGGCAGAACAGCCACAAGCACAAGCGCGTGCCGGAGTCGTGGCGGAAGCCCCGCGGGAAGCACAGTCCGCGGCGGCGGAAGGAGAAGCACGTCGCCCCGATGCCGAACGTCGGGTTCCGGACGCCGGCGGAGGAGCGCGACCTGCACCCGTCCGGCTACCGGGACGTGCTGGTGCACCGGCCCGACGACCTGGACGACCTCGACCCGGAGACCGATGCGGTCCGCGTCGCGTCCGGCGTCGGCGGGCGGAAGCGGGCAGCCATCGTCGAGCAGGCCGACGAGATGGGTTTAAAACTGTTGAACGTGTCGAGCGATACGGAGGAGGAGCAGTGATGGAGACCGCGTTCTTCCGCCCGAGCGAGGAGAAGTGCCCGAACTGCGGGGATTTCGGCCGTTCGGCGGATGGTGCGGAGCACCGCGTCTGCCCGGCGTGCAACACGCGGTTCAACGACTACGTCGTCCTCCACGAGGGGCGGGACGTCCCGTTCCAGAACAACTAGGTGTGATATGCATGACCGACCTTTCAAGCCAGAAGCGGATGGCCGCCGACGTGCTCGGTGTCGGGAAGAACCGGGTCTGGATCGATCCGGACCGGGCCGATGACGTCGAGGGTGCCATCACGAAGCAGGATATCAGGAACCTGGTCGAGTCCGGCGTCATCCAGAAGAAGGACAAGACCGGGCAGAGCCGCGGCCGGGCGCGGAAGCGTGCGGAGCAGCGGAAGAAGGGTCGCCAGGGCGGCCACGGCTCCCGGAAGGGGACGAAGGGCGCCCGGAAGAACGCGGAGGACTGGCCGCAGAAGATCAGGGCGCTCCGGAGCACCCTGAAGGAGATGCGGGATGACGGCACGCTTGAGCCGTCCGAGTACCGGGAGCTGTACGACATGGCGTCGGGCGGCTTCTTCCGGAACACGAAACACATGGAACTGTACATCGAGAAGAACTACCAGGAGTGATATCAATGGCAGATGGACCCGGATTCGAGATGCCGCTCAGGCGGCGACGCGACGGCCGGACGGACTACGGCAAGCGGCTGGAGATGCTGAAGTCCGGCCAGCACCGCGCGGTCGTCCGTATGGCGAACCACAATGCCCGGGTGCAGATCGTGGCGTACGGCGCGGACGGCGACGAGACGGTCGCGTCCGGCTTCGCGAAGCAGCTCGCGGAGTACGGCTGGGACCACCACGGCGGGAACATCCCTGCCGCGTACCTGACGGGGTTCCTCGCCGGGAAGCGGGCGCTCGCAGCGGGCGTGGAGACGGCAATCGCGGACCTCGGGGTCTACGAGCGGCAGGAGGGCAGCCGGTTCTACGCCGCGGTGCAGGGACTGCAGGACGCCGGGCTGGATATCGATGCCGACCCGTCCATGGTCCCCGCGGAGGAGCGGCTCGTCGGGGAGCACGCCGCGGCGTACGAGAGCGACGGGCTGGATGAGGCGTTCGCGGAGACGCGGGACGCCATCGAGGAGGCGTATTAGATATGAGTGACGATGAAGAGATCTGGCGGCCGAAGACGGAGCTGGGACGGGAGGTGCTCCGTGGCGAGGTCACGGATATCGACCAGGTACTGCACAGCACGAACCGGATCAAGGAGCCGGAGATCGTGGACCAGCTCGTCCCGGATCTCGATGACGAGGTCATCCTCATCGGTGGGACGCCCGGGAAGGGCGGGGGCAAGCGCAGTATCGTGTCCCGGCGGACCGTCCGGATGCAAAAGTCCGGCCGCCGGTTCAACACGAAGGCGATGGTCGTCGTCGGGAACCACGACGGGCTCATCGGCTTCGCCGAGGGCAGTGCGGACGACACCCGGGACGCCATCAGGAAGGCGCGGGACAACGCCAAGCTGGACCTGATGTCCATCCGTCGTGGCTGCGGGTCGTGGGAGTGCGGCTGCGGTGAGCCGCACACCATCCCGTTCACGGTCGAGGGCAAGTCCGGCTCCGTCGAGGTGACGCTGAAGCCGGCGCCGCGTGGTATCGGCATGGCCGCCTCCGAGGCGGTGCGGAAGGTGCTGGATCTGGCCGGTATCGAGGACCTCTGGGTGTCGTCCCGGGGGAACACACGGACCCGGGAGAACCATCTCCGCGCGGTGTTCAACGCGCTCAAGCAGTTGAACGCGATGAAGACCGATGCGGAGGTCGTGGATGACGTCGGTATCGTGGAGGGTGAGGCGTGATGCTGGCAGCCGTCCGCGTCCGCGGCCTCCCGGACACGCGGAAGAAGGTCTCCGACACGCTGCGGTCCCTGCGGCTGCACAACAAGCACAACTGCATGCTCTACCCGGACACGGAGTCGAACCGGGGGATGCTGCAGCAGGTGAAGGACTTCGTCGCGTACGGCGAGGTGTCCACGGAGACCGCGGAGCGGCTGCTGGAGAAGCGCGGCCAGGTGCACGGCAACCCGCTGGCGGACCGTGTCGAGGCGCTCGGCTACGACTCCATCGCGGACATCGTCGCGGCGCTGCAGGACGAGGATATCTCCCTCGGCAAGCTGCACAGCGACGGGCTGAACGTGCCGTTCCGGCTGTCCCCGCCGTCGAAGGGGTTCCGGAACCCGAAGCAGCACTACCGACAGGGCGGCTCGGTCGGGAAGCGGGACGACATGGACGAGCTGCTGGGACGGATGGTATAAATACGAGGCAAGAACGATGGCGAAGAAGAAAGGACGCGGAAGCGGAACCGGGCAGGGCCACGGGAAGAAGGGTCGTGGCGCCGGGAACCGCGGTGGCCGGGGGAACGTCGGCCACGGGAAGAAGTCCAAGCACAAGAAGATGGCGGACGGCCCCACCCTCGGTGAGAAGGGGTTCAACCGGCCGCAGGAACTCGTGCAGGACACCACGGAGATCAACCTGCGTGACATCGACCGGAACATCGAGGCGTTCGCGGAGCAGGGCGTCGCCGAGAGGGACGGTGACACGTACGTGTTCGATGCCGAGGCGGCCGGCTACGACAAGGTGCTCGGTGCCGGGTCGCTGACGCGTGATATCGATATCAGGGCGCCCGCGTTCTCGACGTCCGCACGTGAGAAGATCGAGGAGAGCGGAAACGAGGCAATCGACGCGGAGTAATACCGGCCATGTCGCTGTTACTGCAACTTGCTGAACTCCTCCCGGCGGTCCGACGGCCGGACCGGGATCTCTCCTTCAACGAGAAGCTGATGTGGAGCGGCATCATCCTGCTGCTCTACTTCGTGATGAGCCAGATCCTGGTGTTCGGGGCTGACTCGCAGCAGCTGGCGCAGTTCCAGCAGCTGCAGACCATCCTCGGCTCACAGATCGGGACGCTCATCACGCTCGGTATCGGGCCGATCGTGTCCGCGTCCATCATCCTCCAGTTGCTGGTCGGCGCGGACATCCTCCAGTGGGATACGAACACGTCCGACGGGAAGCGGAAGTTCCAGAGCGGGCAGAAGCTGCTGTCGTACGCGTTCGCCATCTTCGAGGGCTTCGCGTTCGTCGGGATGGGCGCCATCTCGCCGCAGGCAGCCGGGCTCATCCCGTTCCTGGTCGTGGTCTTCCAGGTCGCGCTGGGCGGGATGTTCATCATCCTGATGGACGAGGTCATCTCGAAGTGGGGCTTCGGGAGCGGTGTCTCCCTGTTCATCCTCGCCGGCGTGTCGAAGACCATCCTCATCTCGACGCTCAGCCCGTTCACCTCGAGCGTGCCGACGAACTTCTGGTTCTCGGGTGCCGCGGCCGATCCGACACCGGCAGGGGTCATCCTCCAGCTGGTGACCGGGTCGTTCGAGCTGACGGCGGTCGTCGGTCTGCTCGCCACGGTCACCGTCTTCCTCATCGCGGTCTACGCCCAGGCGATGCGGGTGGAGATCCCGCTGACGTTCGGGAACGTGCGCGGGTTCGGGCAGAAGTGGCCGCTCAAGTTCGTCTACACGAACGTCATCCCGGTCATCTTCGTGGGCGCGCTCGCGTCCAACTTCCAGCTCATCTCCTCGCTGCTGACGCGGCGCGGCGTCGAGCTGTCCATCGGCGGGTTCTACATCGTCGGCCAGTACACCGGCCAGGCCACACCGTCGGCGAACACGCTGCTCTACTACTTTTCCGCCCCGCAGGGCTTCATCACCAACGTGGTGAACTCGCTGACCACGCTGACGCTTCAGGTGCCGCCCACCCAGATGGTGCAGGTGCTGACGTACACGTCGTACTACGTCGTGGCGTCCGCCATCTTCTCGCTGTTCTGGATGCGGACCTCCGGGCAGGACCCGGCGAGCGTCGCGCAGCAGATCTCGAGCATCGGGATGAAGGTGCCCGGGCACCGGAAGGACACCCGGGTCATCGAGAAGATCCTGACGCGGTACATCCCACCGCTCTCCATCCTCGGCGGAGCGTTCGTCGGGTTCCTGGCCGCGGTATCCAACTACACCAACGCGTTCGGCGGCGGTATGGGCATCCTGCTCGCCGTGATGATCGCGTTCCAGCTGTACGAGGAGCTGGCGAAGAAACACATGGAAGAGATGCACCCCGCCTTCCGCAAGTTCATGCAGCAGGGCGGCGTGTGATTTAATAAGACGCCGCACGAGGGGATAGACATGGCATACGGCTTCGCGATCGACTTCTTCCTGTCACTTGTGGAGCCGCTGTTCCCCTACACGTTCGACCCCGTGTTCGGTGCGTTGCTGGGTATCGGCTCGCCGCTGACCGGGGCGCGGCTGACCATCGTCCTCGTCTCCATCGCGCTGTCCGCCCTCATCTCGCTGATGTACTACGTCCTCATGGACATCGAGAAGTACCAGCGTATCAAGGAGAAGCGGGAGGAACTCAACAAGAAGATGAAGGCCGCGCGGGAGGACGAGGACATGGACGAGGCCAACAAGTACATGAAGGAGATGGCGGGGATGCAGAAGGACTTCTTCACCGTCATGCTCAAGCCCATGTTCGCATCCATGTTCGTGTTCTTCCTGCTCCTCCCGTGGATGTTCACCACGTTCAACCCGGTCGTCGGACTGGACGCGGCAGGGAACGGGACGTACACCGGGACGCTCGACTTCAACGGGCAGCAGATGCCGTTCGACATCGACACGAGCGGCAACGCGACCGTCGTGGTCGACGGGCAGGAGGCGACCATCGGCGAGGTCGTGGTCATGGACGACCTCCGGTGGAAGGTGCAGTCCGTGGACACCGAGGCCGGGCAGGCCAAGTTCGCCGCGGAGATCGTGCCGCTGCCCGTGTCGCTGCCGCTGCTGGGAGACGAGCTGGGCTGGCTGGGGACGTACATCCTCATCTCCATCCCGTTCACCTTCGGGTTCCGGAAGATGCTGGGCATCCAGTGATACCCCGGTCAGGGAGCGGACATCGCACCGACATCCCATCACGTTTAATACTGTCTCCGGGAACACGTGTGCATGACACCGTCGCAGGAGGCGCAGGACGCCGCGTGGACCGTGCGGGAGGAGGCCGAGACCGACTGGTCGCACGGCCAGCGGCCCGAGCAGCGACCGCTCGAGGACGTCATCGCGAACGGCATCGTCCTCCTCGACAAGCCGCACGGACCGACCTCGAACCAGGTGTCCGTGTGGACCAAGAAGGTGGCCGGGCGGGACAAGGCCGGCCACTCCGGGACGCTCGACCCGCACGTGACCGGGGTGCTGCCCGTCGGGCTCGACCGGGGAACCCGGGTGATGGGCCCGCTCAGCTCCGCGGACAAGGAATACGTCTGCCTCATGGAGCTCGGGACCGATGTCCCGCGGGACGAGGTCGAGGCGGCCGCGGACGACCTTGTCGGCGCCATCGAGCAGGTCCCGCCGGAGAAGAGCGCGGTCAAACGGGAGCAGCGCACACGGACCATCTACGATCTGGACGTGCTCGAGGTGGACGGGACGGACGTGCTGTTCCGCATCGCCTGCGAGAAGGGGTTCTACGTCCGGACGTTCTGCGAGCAGTTCGGTGAACACCTGGCCACGACCGGGGAGATGGTCGGGCTGCGCCGGACGCGGGTCGGCGTGTTCACCGAGGACCAGACCGTGACGCTGCAGGATTTCGCGGACGCGTACGCGTTCTGGAAGGCCGGCGAGGAGACCCGGCTCGACGAGATGGTGCTGCCCATCGAGGCCGGGGTACGCCACCTGCGGAAGATCCTCGTCAAGGACTCCGCGGTCGCCGCCATCGCGCACGGCGCCGACCTCGGGACGGGCGGCATCTCCAAACTGCAGGAGGGCATCAGCCCGGGGGACCAGGTGGCCGTCCTGACGCTGAAAGGCGAACTGGTCGCGACCGCGGAGGCCCAGATGGACACCGGGACGATGGTCGAGGACGGCGGGACCGCCGCGGTGCTCGACCGCGTGTACATCGGGACGGACGTCTACCCGCGGGAGTGGTAGGATGCAGGCCGGCCACGTCCTCGCCGGGTTCGCGGCCATCACGGTCCTCGCAGCCGTCCTCACCGTCGTGACGCCGGGCGACCCGGCCGGCTACATCCCGGTCGATCCGGACGCGGAGCTCTCACCGCCGGAGCATGGCCGGGCGCACATCTACACCGACGCACCCGGCGGCATCGAACGGCTACTGAAGCCGGAGATGGAGACATGGACCGACGGCTGGGGGCGGGACCCGGTCAGGGTGGAGACCAACGCGGCAGGGCTGCGGGACGACCCCATCCCCGGCCGGGACGGGAACACGACCCGCATCCTCGTCATCGGGGATTCGTACACGTTCGGCTCCGGGGTGAACGCATCGGACCGGTACACCGAACTGGTCGAGCAGGAACTCGACCGTGACGTGGACGGCGACGTGGCGGTCATCAACGCCGGCGTGCCGGGCTGGGGCGCGCCGAACTACGCCGCGTTCCTCGCCGAGCGGGGTGTGGCGTACGACCCCGACATCGTCGTGGTCGCGCTCATCTACAACGACCGGCTGGCGCACGGCGAGCGGGAGGCCCTGGCGCAGGAGGCAGCCGACCGGATGGCGGCACGGTATCCCGACGCATCGCCGGTCGAGACGTATCAGCGGCGGGTGCGGGAGACGGTGCGGCTGCAGATGGAGCGGTACCGGGAGCGGCCCGTGGCGGGGTCCGGGTTCGCGGCGCTGGACGACATCCACGCCACCGCGGAGCAGCACAACGTGACGGACATCTACTTCCTGGCGGACACGCTGTTCGACGCGGATCCGTACGTGGAGCGGTGGGCGGCACGGCAGGACGTCCCGCTGGTCCGGGCGCCGGACCGGTTCACCCGGTACTGGTCGATGCGGACCGCCGAGGGACACCTGCCCCGCGACCCGTACCACATCTCGCGGTGGAACGGCGACCCGACCCTCCAGGGCCACGCGCTGCTGGCTGACGCACTCGGCGACGGGCTGCGGCCGGTCGTTCAGTCCGTGGAGCCGAAGTAGGGCCACGCAGGACCGGTCGTGACGTTCTCCCGGATCAGGCCGTCACGGATGCGGTCCGCCCGGTCGGCGACCCGTGCGGTCTCGGCGGAGACGGGAAGCGGCTGCTGCTCACTCATGTCGGACGACAGGTCGAAGAACAGGTCGCCGTCGTCCCCGGCGTAATACTTGATGCGTGACGGGACATCGATGAACGCGTACTCGCCGAACGCCTCCGCCAGGACGAACCGCTTCCCCGGGTCACGGCCCTGCATCGCCGGGTGGAGGCTCGTCCCCATGGCCTGGTCCGCGAACCCGGTCCGCTCCGCCGCACCGCGGGCCCCGACCATGTCGACCAGGGTGGGTGCGAGATCGACCAGCGAGGTGAACCGGTCGATGGTCGTCCGGGACTCCTGCCCAGGGACGTGGACGATGAGCGGGACCCGCATCACCTCGTTGTAGAGCGACGTGCCGTGGCCGCGGTCCCCGTGCTGGAAGAACTGCTCGCCGTGCTGCGACGTGACCACGATGATGGTGTCCTCCAGGTCGCCGGCCGCCTCGAGCCGGGTGAGGAACCGGTCGAGGAACGTGTCGACGCGGCGCACCGTCCCATCGTACCGGGCGACGAGATGGTCGCGGACGGCCGGGTCGTCCGACGCGTTCTCGTAATAATACCTGCGGTACGCATCGTAGAACCCTTCCTCCGACCGGTTCTCCGCCGCCATCTCCAGCCACCGTTCGCGCGACCGGGCGTCACGGGCGGCATCGTACGGGGCGAACATCGACCGGTACGGCTCCGTGGTGAAGTACGGGTCATGCGGGTAGAACGTCTGGTAGAACAGGAAGTACGGCTCCTCCCGCGGCTGGTCGTCGAGGAACGCCATCGTATCCTCGTACTTGAACCGGCCGGTGGCGACCTCGGACCGGTTGACCGTGACCGAGCGGAACGCGTCGAACCCGCGGTCGAACCCGAAGGGCGCCCCGACGTTCGCCCCGCCGTTGTACGTCAACGTCGTGTATCCCGCCTCGTCCAGCACCTCTGGCAGCATCGCCAGCCGGGTGGCCGGCTCCGGGTCGCGGGGGATGACCCCGTGCTGGGAGACGTACGTCGACGTGAACGTGGAGTAGAGCGCGGGAAGGGTGTGGCCGGACGTGGTGAACGTCCGGTTGAACACGTACGACTCCGCCGCCAGGCGGTCGATGGTCGGCGTGGTGTTCCGGTCGTATCCGTAGGCGCCGACATGGCCGGCCGGGAGCGGATCGACGGAGATGACGACGATGTTACAGTCCGGGCATGCCGGGGCATCGGATCCGGGGCCGAGCGCGAACATGAGGCCTGCGATCAGGAGGATGGCCGCCAGGAAGAGAACGCGCCGGTTCATCCCGTCCACGGACAACCTTCCGCGCGGAGGCTTAAAAATCAGCGCATCCCACCGTGCGGTATGGACCGGATCCTGCACCGCGTGGCGGCCGACACCATCATCCGGGACGGCGACACGATCGTGCTCATCCGCCGCGGCGAGGACCCGTTCGCGGGGATGTGGTGTCTGCCGGGCGGCCACGTCGAGTCCGGGGAGCAGGTGCGCGAGGCCGCGGTCCGGGAGGCCCGGGAGGAGACCGGGCTGGAGGTGGACCTGACCGGGCTGGTCGGGGTGTACGACGCGCCGGGCCGGGATCCCCGGGGACCGGTCATCTCCATCGTCTACACCGCGGAGATCGTCGGTGGGACGCTCGAGGCGGACACGGACGCGGCATCCGCCCACCGCGTCCCCATCGACGAGCTGCCGGGCGAGATGGGGTTCGACCACCGGGAGATGCTGGACGACCACCTCGCGGACCGGCAGCGGTTATAAGCGTGGATTCCGCAACGGGGGACGTGCCCGGATGGCGGACGGGCGACCCGGGGCGGGTCGGCCGATGAGAAAACGCACGGCGTTTTCGAACTGCCACCGGGCGACGGATGCCCGGATGGCAGAGCCACGCACCTCCCGGTGCCCAATCTGCCACCGGGCGACGGATGCCCGGATGGCAGAGTCTGGCCCATTGCGCCGGTCTTGAGAACCGGTGGGCGCGAGCCCTCGCAGGTTCAAATCCTGCTCCGGGCGTTTCCTGTCCTATCGGATTTGAAGCGAGGAGCGCGTGGCGCTCCGGGTTCAAATCCTGCTCCGGGCGTTTCCATCTCTGTTGATGCCGGGTCCCGCGGACCCGGCGGATCGGTCGAGCGAATCCGTCGCTCGTTCGGATCCTGCTCCGGGCGTTTCCCCGGCACCTTATAAGTCGCGAACCAGCATACAGGGACATGTTCATCACGGCAATGTACCTGTACGGGATGATACAGGGCGCGTTCCCCGGGACGTGGTGGCACCTGGTGCTGGCGTTCCTTGCCGATGCGGCCATCGCGGGCGCCATCGGGAGCAGGCCGGCCACCATCATCGACCGGTAAGAGCGGGTGCCGGACCGGCCATTATTTAAACGTCGCGCGGCAGGTGGCGGTGCATGAACGACGC
>CAZNTD010000017.1:0-17629 GCA_964575915.1 uncultured archaeon
CGTCACAGCACGATGAACATGCCGAGGACCTTCTTCACCAGCCGCTCCAGCTCGTCCAGCGACGACGCCTCCAGGTGGACCGCCCCGTCCTCGTGCCGCACCGACCAGTCCTTCACGGCGTGCGCGAACTCGAACCGCTGCGACCGCAGCTCGGTGCCGAACGGCAGGTGGTAGGTGAGGTACTTGGAGCCGTGCGGCAGCTCCAGGTCCGCATGGAACGTCTCCCCGGCGAAGTCGCCGCCGGACTTCTCGGTCTGCCGTGACGCCCGCCCGGAAAACTCGTCGAGCGCGTCGAACAGGTCGCCGAGGTCCCGTGTCGCACCCCGCATCGTCGTCACCACCTTCGACGTCGCCACGGTGACCGTCCCGTCATCGTGCGACAGCGTCGCGTCGAAGTGATCGGCCACCCGCACATCGAGCCCGGTCTTCGTATCGGACTCGACCGCGATGTCGCCGTACACCTCACGGAGCACGGATCTCCACTCGTCCTTCAGGTTGTCCCACGGCAGGTCGGTGGTGTACGTCGCCTCCAGCCGCACCTTGACCTCCGCGTTGGTGGCGCGCCGCCACAGGATCTCGAGCCGGCGGTAGATGGCGAACTGCCGCTCCAGCGCCACGCCCAGCAGGAGCGAGACGAGGATGAGTGCGCCGGTGACCGCCGCGCCCGCGATATCGACCATGCAGTGGAGTTGGGCGCGGCGGCTTAAGAATGCTACGCGCCACCGACCCCTCGCGGAAGGGGGAGAGGGGATGCAAGAAACTGCATCCCGCCTTCATACGGACCCGGCATCTACACGAACTCGATGCCGAGCTCCTTCTCGATCTCCTTCTCGTACTCTTCCTGGTACGTGTCCTCCGGCCCGAAGATCTGCGGGCTGTCGACACCGGTGACGATGATCATCGACCGGAGCGACTGGCCGAGCTCCTCCAGCACCTGGGCGCCCCAGATGACCTTGGCGGAGTCGTCCAGCTTCTCGGACACCGCGGTCACGACCTCCTGCGCCTCGTTCAGCGAGAGGTCGGTGCCACCGGACACGTTGATGAGCGCACCGTTGCCGCCCTGGATCTCCACGTCGAGCAGCGGGTTGGTCAGCGCCTTCTGCACCGCTTCCCGTGCCCGGGACTCCGTATCGCTCTGCCCCATGCCGATCATGGCGATGCCGCCCTCGCCCATGACTGCACGGATGTCCGCGAAGTCGAGGTTGACGAGGCCAGGCTTCGTCACGAGTTCGGTCACGCCCTTCACCGCGTTGACGAGGATCTCGTCAGCGATCTTGAACGCCGTGTTGAGCGAGACGTCCGGCACGATCTCCAGCAGCTTGTCGTTCGGGATGACGATGAGCGTGTCAACCGTGGACTCCAGCTTCTCGAGGCCGCGCCGCGCGTTCTCCTCGCGCTGCCGGCCCTCCATCCGGAACGGCAGGGTGACGATGCCGACCGTCAGCGCACCCTGCTTCTTGGCGACCTCGGCGATGACCGGGGCAGAACCCGTCCCCGTGCCGCCGCCGAGCCCGCACGTTATGAATACCATGTCGGAACTGGACATCGCCTTCTTCAGCCGGTCCTTGTCCTCCTGCGCGGACTCCTCACCGATGGACGGGTCCGCACCGGCACCGAGCCCGTTCGTCAGCTCCTTCCCGATCAGGATCTTCTCGTCAGCATCCGCATACAGCAGGTCCTGCGCGTCCGTGTTGACCGCGATGGTCTCCGCGCCCGCGATCCCGACCTGCATCAACCTGGAGATGGTGTTGTTCCCGGCACCACCGCTGCCGACGACCTTGATGTCGGCCTTCCGGTCCTCGATGATCTGCCTGAGTTCCTCGTCTGCTTCATGGTTACCGGTGCTGTTCTTCGGGAGTTCGCCCCCATCCTCCTGCTTCCGTTCTTCGATGATGTCCTCCATAATTTGTAACCCCGTTATGCGGTGATGCCCACTACCACAGACCTTGTGCACAAACAATTATATAAATGACCCGAATCAGGCGATTTCGACGGTCTCAACGCCCTTCACCATGCCGAGTTCCTCCTCCAGCCGCTGCACCAGCGCCGGCGTCGCCATCCCGTCCGGCAGGGTGACCGTCACCGCGCCGTCGTCGATGTCGACCGCGAGGTCGTCGACCTCGTCCATCCCGTAGTAGGACAGCACCGCGTCGATGCGGTCGTCGACCGAGTCCAGCACGCGCAGCACCTCGACATCGTACTCGAGGTCCTTCCCGGCGAGCGGATGGTTGAAGTCGACCCGGACCCGGCCGGAGGACGTGGACACGATCTTGCCCTGCCGGCCGTCCACCTCGACGACCAGGCCGCGCCGCGGCTCGACATCGTACTTCTCGAACTCGCGCTGCGGGAACGTCTCGATGGCGTCGCCGTCCCGCTCCCCGAACGCGTCACCGGCATCGACCTGCACCGTCCGCTCGTCACCCGCGTCCATCTCGCGGATGGCGTCCTCCAGGCCGGGGATGACGTGGTGCGCGCCGATGAGCGCGGTGACCGGGCCGAGCTCCATCTCCGTCGTATCGTACCCTTCCTCGGCAGCGAGCTCCTCCGAGGTCAGGTCGAATATCTCGCCGCTCTCCCGGATCCGCCCGACATAGTCTATCTCCACCACGTCGCCGTCGTCTACCATGGCTCCACGTTCCCCAGCAACTCTTAAATATAAAAGTCTCGGACGCCCGGAGCGTCCCATGCGAAGCCTGCTGGCCCGCGTCTTCGACGATTCCGACTGGCGCGACCATCTTGACACCGAGCTGGTGCGGAAGATGGAGAAGCTGCTGAAACGCGTCACGTCGTACGAGGACGCGTACCGGAAGGCCGGCAACCCGAAACTGGCGCAGATCTGGGTCGGCCTCGCGGAACTGTTCTACCAGCAGGAACGGCTCGCCGCACGGATGCGACGCATCGAGGCGCAGCAGCGCGCCATCATCGAGGGCATGGAGAAGTCCGGTATCGAGGACGCGGACCTCCGCGACACGCTCGACCGGTACTGATCCCTAGACGAACGCCAGCCAGTCCCGGTACCGGTCCTTCTTCGCGTCCACCACGTCGAAGAACGTCTCCTGGATCTCCATCGTGACCGCGCCCGCCCCGATGTCGACATCGTCGACGGACCGGATGGGTGTGACCTCGGCGGCGGTCCCGGTGAAGAACAGTTCGTCCGCGGTGTACAGTTCACCGCGGCCGATGCGCCGCTCCACGACATCGTACCCCAGGTCCTCGGCGATGGTGGCGACGCTACCCCGCGTCACCCCTTCCAGGATTGACGACGACGGGTCGGGCGTGACCAGCGTCTCCCCGTCGACCATGAACAGGTTCTCGCCCGGCCCCTCCGCCACGTTCCCCGCCGCGTCGAGCAGGATGGCCTCCCGGTAGCCGTTCGACGATGCCTCGGTGGTGGCCAGCAGCGAGTTGATGTACGCACCGGTCGTCTTGGCGGTCGCCGGGATCATGTCGCTCCGGTACTTCCGCCACGACGCCACGCCGACATCCACCCCGTTCTCCAGCGCGTCCTCCCCGAGGTAGGCGCCCCACGGCCAGACCGCGATGGCGACCCGGACCGGGGCGCCGGACGGGTCGACCCCCATCTCGCCGTAGCCGTGGAAGATGATGGGCCGGATGTAGCACGAGTCGAGTCCGTTCGATCGGATGAGCTCGAGGATGGCCTGTTCGAGCTCGTTCCGCGAGTACGGGATATCCATGCCGTAGACGTTCGCGGAGTCGACCAGCCGGTCGAGATGCGCGTCCAGCCGGAAGACCGCCGGCCCGTCCGCCGTGTCGTAACACCGCATCCCCTCGAACACCGCGCTGCCGTAGTGCAGCGCGTGGGTCAGCACGTGCACCTGCGCCTCGTCCCACGCCACCTCCTCGCCGTCCATCCAGATGGTGTCGGCTTCCTTCATGCGCGGGACTTCGCGCGTCCGCCATTTAAACCTGCCGGGTCATTCGAGGACGATGGCGGGCCGTCCCGGCCGTGCCTGCCCCGCCTTGTCGTGGTCGGAGTCCTCCTCCGTCTCCACGGTCACCGCGGCGTCGAACCGCTCCCCGATGTAGCCGGCGGCGTCCGCGAACGTCGCCGCGGCGGTGCCGGGATCGAGCCGCTCCGCCGGCACGTCGCCCGGGTTCTCGAGGTAGTGCTGTACCAGGTCCTGCACCGCGTCGCCGTGCTCCCGGAACCGCTCGTCCTGCATCACCTCGCTCATGGCCTCGGACACGTCGGTCACGCCGTCGTCCATGAGGTCGCGGACGGTCCCGGCGAGGTCGCGCTTCCAGTCCGCCGCGACGATGAGCCGGATGGTGTCGAAGTCGTCGACCATGTTGGTGATCTCGGTGATGTCCTGCACCGTCGCCTGCAGCAGCTCCTCCCGCGCCTCCACGCCGGGATCGATATGGCTCTCGTCCGGTTCGGGCCATGCGGCCTCCGCCACGAAGCCGTCGTGCCCGAGTTCGTGCCACAGCTCCTCGCAGAGGTGCGGGGTGAACGGCGCCATCAACCGGACCTGGGTCTCCACCAGTTCGTCCACCACGTCGCGGTTGAGCGTGTCCGCCCGGTTCCGGTAGTGGTTGATGAGCCGATTGAGCTCGAAGAACGCGCCCATCCCGGCCTTCCGGGTCTGGAAGTCCTCCAAACCGTCGGTGGTCTCCTGCACGATGCGCTGCAGCCGGGACAGGGCGTACCGGTCCAGCGTCGTCTCCTCCCGCTCCTCGCCGGCCCCGTGCAGTGCCAGGGACCGCTCGTGGAACGTCCGCAGCTTGTCCCGGTACTCCGCCACGTCCTCGGCCCGCCAGTCGAAGTCCTGCCACGGCTCCGACGAGGCGAACAGGAAGAACCGGACGGTGTCCGCCCCGTACTCCTGCAGCGCCTCGTCGGGCAGGACGACGTGTCCCTTGGAACTCGACATCTTCGTGCCCTCGAGGGTGCCGAGGCCCCAGGTCGCGATGCCCTGCGGCCAGTCGTCCTCGTGGAACAGCGCGGTGTGGTGGTAGAGCATGAACGTCAGGTGGTTCTGGATGAGCTCGTTGGCCGTCGTCCGCCAGTCGAGCGGGTACCAGTAGTCGAACGACTCCCGCGCCTCGCGCACGGTCTCCACGTCGATCCCGGTCTCGTCCGCGACCATTTCCGCGTCCCCCTCGCCGTTGAACACGTGGTCGAAGAACACCGGGTCGAGGTTCTCGGCATCCGCCTCGTCGATGATGTGGCGGATGGTGTAGAACGCCATGTAGATGGTGGAATCGGACAGCGGCTCGATGACGAAGTCGTCGTCGAACGGCATCTTCGTGCCGAGCCCGTAGTTCCGGATGGCCGGCCAGGACTCGAGCCAGTCGACGGTGTGGTCGAACTGCTCCCGGATGTTCGGCGGGATGAGCCGCATCTCGTTCAGGCACCGGTGCACTTTGTCCTTCCAGCCGGGCTCGTCGTACGTCAGGAACCAGGACTCCTGCTCGGAGACGATGACGGTGCCACCGCAGCGGCAGACGACCTCTTCCGAGAAGTCGTACAGGGTGTCGAACGCGTCCGCCTCCTGTTTCACGGCGTCGCGCGCCTCCGTTACCGGCGTCCCGGCCAGCGACGTCGCGTCGTTCATCTCGCCGCGGTGGAACTCGGCCTCGTACACCTCTTCGGTCGCTGTCTCGAGTTCCGCCTCGTCCTCCTGGGAGGTCACGCCGTGCTCGTCGCACGCCTCCTCCGCCGGGAACGCGCCGTAGCCCTCGACGTCGATGATGGATACCGGTTCGATGGCGCGGATGGCGTCCGCGTCCACGCCGTACTCCTCGGCGATGGCATCGGCATCCCGCTTCAGGTCTTCCAGGGAGATCCAGTCGTACGGCGCGTGCGCCGGCACCGACATGACGACGCCCGAGCCGGACGCGGGGTCGACGAACGTTGCGGGGAGCAGCAGCACGTCGTCGCCCGTCACCGGGTTGGTCAGCGTCTCGCCGACGAACTCCCGTCCCGGCATCTCCGCATGGATATCCACGTCATGGTCCTGGTGCGCAAGCTTCTCCGCCGCCTCCGCGCTCACCACCCACTCCTCGCCATCCACGTCCGCGACGACGTACGTCCCGTCCGGGTCGATGAGCGCGTGCGTCACCCCGTAGACGGTCTCCGGGCGGAGGGTGGCCATCGGGAAGATCCGTCCGTCGCTCGAAAACTTGACGAGGGTGTACTCCTGCTTCTCCGCATCCTCCCCCTCCAGGAGGTCGTGGGTCGTCACCGGGTTCTGGTCGTTGAGGCAGTACTTGGTCGGGTGCAGCCCCTTCTCCACCAGGCCCTGCTCCTTCAGCCGTTTGTACTGCCACTCGATGAACCGGTTGTACTTCGGGTCGTTGGTGGTGAACTCGCGGCGCCAGTCGATGGAGAACCCGAGCTTCTCCATGTTCTCCCGGTAGGAGTGCTCGATGAAGTACTCCGCGAAGTCCATCGGCTCCTCGAACGACTCCAGGTCCTCCTCCGGGACGTTGTACACGTCCCGCAGCACGTGCAGCTGCTTCTCCTCCCCCTCCTTCAGCCGTTCCAGCGCGCCGATGATGGGCGTCCCGGTGACGTGCCACGCCATCGGGAACAGCACGTTGTATCCCTGCATCCGCTTGAACCGGGCGAACACGTCAGGCAGCGCGAACGTCCGCACGTGGCCGATATGCATCCCGCCGCTCGGGTACGGATAGGCCACGGTGATGAAGAACTTGTCCTCGTCGTTCGGGTCGACCTCGAACAGGTCGGCGTCGTCCCACGCCGCCTGCCACGTGTCCTCGATGTCGCGGAGCGTCGCCGCGAACTCCTCGCTCATGCACGCGTGCTCGCATGGAACCCTTATGTACCTTACTCCGGCGGCCGCCATCGTTTTAAGCCGTCGCGCCGCATCCTCGTCCATGTCGGAGATCGAGCTGGTGGACGTGACGAAGCACTACCAGATGGGGGAGACGACGGTCCGCGCGCTCCGCGGTACGTCGCTCACCATCGAGCAGGGCGAGTTCGTCGCTATCATGGGGCCGTCGGGCTCGGGCAAGTCCACGCTGATGAACATGGTCGGGGCGCTCGACCGGCCCACCTCCGGCACGGTCTCCGTCGGCGGCACCGACATCGCCACCCGGTCCCGGTCCGGCCTCGCGGTGCTCCGCCGCCGGTACGTCGGCTTCGTCTTCCAGCAGTTCAACCTCATCTCCACGATGGACGCCCAGGAGAACGTCGGGCTACCGCTCATCTTCCAGGACGTGCCGCGGCAGGAGCGGCGGGACCGCTCCCTGGAGGTCCTCGACCACGTCGGCCTGGCGGACCGGGCGCACCACCGGCCGGCCGAACTGTCCGGCGGCCAGCAGCAGCGCGTGTCCATCGCCCGCGCCCTGGTCAGCGACCCGCGGGTCATCCTGGCGGACGAGCCGACCGGCAACCTGGACACCGAGACCGGCGACCAGATTATGAACCTTCTTAAGCGATTGAACGAAGATGAAGGTAAGACGGTGGTGATGGTCACCCACGACCCGCACGACGCGGAGTACGCCGACCGGACCATCCGCATCAAGGACGGGACCATCGTCTCCGGAGGGGACTGATATGAATATGCACAAGCCACTCGTACTGTTCATCGCCGCCCTGCTGCTCGCCGGGATGGCCGCAGCACAGGGGGCGAGCACGGACATCGTCATCGACACCATCAAGACCGAACCGGTCCCGCTGCAGACCTCCGAGTACGCGGACCTCTGGCTCCGCGTCAAGAACAACGGCTCCGCCACCGCCGACGACGTGGAGGTGGCGTTCGAGCCGTCGTTCCCGTTCTCCGTCGATCCGGACGAGCAGACGACGTGGACCCACGACCGGCTGCTGCCCGGTCAGAGCTTCCAGATCCACCTCCAGGTGCGCGTCGACCCGAACGCGGTGCACGGCACCAACCACCTCGAGTTCCGCACCACCTCCGGCGCCGGGGACATCTCCATCACGAAGGAGGTTCCGGTCGAGGTGCGGACGGACGACGCCGCGCTCGTCATCCGGGACGTGTCGTTCCCCGACTCCGTCGGGCCGGGGACGGCCAGCGAACTCGGGTTCACGCTGGAGAACCTTGCCGACTCCCACCTGAAGAACATCGACCTCGCGCTCGACATCGGGGATGACCAGCCGTTCGGCACCGCCGCGACGACGCGGAAGCGGGTGCAGTCCATCGCCCCGGGAGACACCGCGACGGTGACGTTCGAGCTGCGGACGGACGAGTCCGCGGAGAACGGGGTGTACCGCGTCCCGGTCGACCTCGACTACGAGAACGAGGCCGGCACGGCGTTCTCCCGCACCGAGTCGACCGGCATCGTGGTCGGCGGGGCGTCCCAGCTCGAGGTCGCGGTGGACGACCGGGAGCTGCTCGCGGCCGGTAGCCGCGGCGAGGTGACGTTCCGCATCGTCAACCGGGGGCAGGGACGCGCCCGGTTCGTCAGCCTCGAACTGCCGGAGTCGGACGACTACGAGGTCCTGTCCTCGCGCAGCGTCTACCTCGGGGACATGGAGCCGGACGACTACCAGACCGCGACGTTCGACATCTACGCGGAGTCCGGGCTTGACACGCTGTCCGTCCCGGTCGACCTCGCGTACAAGAACGCGGACGGCGTCCAGTCGACCGAGACCCGTGATGTCGAGGTCACGCTCTACACGTCCGGGGAACTGTCCCGGTTCGGGCTTGCCGGCGGGGGGAGCCTCGTCCCGCTCATCATCGTCGCCGCCCTCCTTGCGGGCGGGGGCTACTGGTACTGGCGCCGGCGGAAGCGCCGGGAACGCATGGACGTGGAGCAGGGATAGGCGATGAACCTCGACCTGGTGGTCCTCGCGGTCCGCAACATCCTCAACCGGCGCCGCCGCTCCTGGCTGACCATCATCGGCATCTTCATCGGTATCGCGGCCGTGGTGGCGCTCGTCTCGATGGGCCAGGGACTGAACCAGGCCGTGGTCGGCGAGTTCGAGCGGATCGGGGCGGACAAGGTGTTCGTCACGCCGGGCGGCGACCCGACCACCAGTTTCACGCAGAGCGCCAGTGCGCTCGGCACCAGCGACCTTGACGCGGTGCGGCGCACCCGCGGGGTGGACGATGCGGGCGGGGCGCTGTTCCGGTCGGCCCGGGTCGAGTACCGCGACCAGTCCGCGTTCACGACCGTCATCGGCCTCCCTGCCGGCAGCGAACTGCTGCAGGAGAGCTTCGCGTTCGAGGTGGAGGACGGGCGGATGATCCGTGACACCGACCGGTCCGGCGCCGTCATCGGCAGCCGGGTGGCTGACGGCATCTTCGACGAGGAGGTGGACCTGCGGCGGAAGGTGTCGTTCGCGGGCAACGAGTTCCGGGTCGTCGGCATCCTGGAGGCGACGGGCGACACGCAGATCGATGCGGCGGTCATCGTCCCGTACGACCGGGCGCAGGAGCTGTTCGACGCCGGTGATGTCTACGATTACGTGGTCGCGCGGCAGCAGCCCGGGTTCGAGCCGGAGGAGGTGCAGGAGAACATCGAGCGGGAGCTGCGGAACGAGCGCGGTCTCGACGAGGGGGACGAGGACTTCACCGTATCCACGCCACAGGACATCCTCGGGTCGTTCCAGAGCATCCTCGGTATCATCCAGGCCATCGTCGTCGGCATCGCATCCATCTCCCTCCTGGTCGGCGGGGTCGGCATCATGAACACGATGTACACCGCGGTGACGGAACGGACCCGGGAGATCGGGGTGATGAAGGCGGTCGGGGCGGAGGACCGGCAGGTGCTGACGCTGTTCATGCTCGAGTCCGGGATGATCGGGCTGCTCGGCGGGGTGATGGGCGTCCTGCTCGGTCTCGGTATCAGCCAGGCGTTCGTCTACGCCGCACGGCAGTTCTCCGCGCTGCCGCTGGAGGCGTCCATCGACCCGGTGCTCATCGCCGGATCGCTCCTGTTCGCGTTCCTGGTCGGCACCATCTCCGGGACGCTCCCGGCGCGGAACGCCGCGAAACTGGACCCGGTGGACGCGCTGCGGTACGAGTGACCGCGGCCTCCGCAGCCGCCACAGTTGCCACCGCGGAGTGTTACCACCGTGCGATATAAAAGGATTGGAGCACAGGGGGATGGCATGACCCGGCTGATCTGCGTTTCTAGCGGGAAGGGCGGCGTCGGGAAGACCACGGTGACGTCCAACCTCGGCTCCGCGCTGACCGAGTTCGGGATGGACACGGTCGTGATGGACACCAACCTGACCAACCCCAACCTCGGCTTCCACCTCGGCATCCCGCTCTACCCGAACACGCTGCACGACGTGCTGCGTGACGAGGCGCACATCACCGAGGCGACATACATCCACAACTCCGGGCTGCGCGTCGTCCCTGCCGGCCTCTCGGTCGACGACCTCAAGAACACGTCGCCGGAGGACCTCGGGGACGTCCTGCTGGACACGGTCGGCGAACCCGAGTTCGTCATCATGGACTCCGCCGCGGGACTCGGCCAGGAGTCCATCAACGCCATCGAGGCGGCCGACGAACTTCTCCTGGTGACCAACCCGAACCTGCCCGCGGTCACCGACGCGCTCAAGACGTCGAAGATCGCGGAGGAGGCCGGGACGCACGTCCTCGGCGTCGTCCTCAACAAGATCCGTGGCCACGACGCCGAACTCACGACCGAGGAGGTCGAGAACATGACCGGCTACCCCGTGGTCGCGGAGGTCCCGGACCACGACAAGGTGGAGGAGGCCATCGCGAACAAGTCGCCCATCGTCCACCACGACCCGGACCACCACGTCGCGGAGACGTTCCGGTCGCTCGCCGCCGACCTGGCCGGCATCGACTACCTCCCGGAGCAGAAGCAGCAGGGCCTGCTCGGCCGCATCAAGAACTTCTTCCGCTGAGAACGCGGTTCACGCGTCGACCAGATCCTGCACCGCGTCCACGTCCAGTTCGAACGCGCCGACCGGCACCTCGATGCCGTGGGCCTCCCGGACCGTGTCGGACAGCATGCCGACCGTCCCGACCGCCTCGCCGTCCATGAGGACGGTGCCGCACCGCGCATCATCGAACGAGCCGTGCTCCGCCTCCTCCACGGCCAGGTCCAGGCCGAGCACCCGCGCGAGTGACTGCACCACGCCGCGCACGGAGGCGAAGTCCGCGTCCGTCCCCGCATCGACGTACGCCAGGCGGCGGACGTCCCGCGCCCCTGTCGGGGTGTCGTCGTCCAGCACGCTGCACCGGCCGACCTCGAACAGCCGCTGCGGGTACCGGTTGTGCTGGTTCGTGCCGAGCACCTCCACCAGCGACGGCAGCAGCCAGTCACGCACCACGGCGTAGTCCTCGGTCAGCGGGTTGGCCATCGCCACCACGTCCCGCTCCGCGACGTCCATATCCGTGAACAGGTCCGCCCGGTTGGTCAGGATGAACGTCATGCACTCCTGCGCGCCCGTCCCGACCATGATGTCGCGCAGCCGGTCGGTGAACACGCGGTCACGGGACCGGCCGCCGATGGTCGCCACGTCCGGCAGCTCGGGTTCGATGCTGTCGTAGCCGTAGCCGATGACGATGTCCTCGATGAGGTCGTACGCGTGCATCACGTCGGCGCGGTACGCCGGCACCTCGACCGCCAGTTCGTCGCCGTCCACGGTCGCGTCCATGTTCATCGCCTCCAGGTGACGGGCCATCCCCTCGCCGGACAGGTCGTCCAGCCCGGAGATGTCGCGGACGTAGTCCGTGTCCACGAACATGGTGTCGCCCTCCATGTCCGGGAACCGCTCCCCGTCCACCGTGACCGTCTCGATGGTGCCGCCGCGCTCGTGCAGTGCGGCGACGATGATGTTCAGCGCGGTCTCCACCTCCTCCCGGGACGTCCCGGTCACGTCGATGAACAGGTCGTCCGTGGACGCGTCCACCTCGGTGGCGACGCCGTTGATGACCGGCGGGAACGACAGGACGGTCCCGGTGTCGTCCCGGATGAGCGGGTACCGGTCGTACCCGTCCAGGATCCAGCCGTACTCCTGCCCCTTCTCATGCTGTTCGAGTATCTCGGATAGCGTCAGTTCCTCGTCCATCCCCAGCGGCACAAACGACACCGCGTCCGGCTCCACCGCCTCGTACCGGATCGGCGGCTCCACCGCGTCGAAATCGTGCAGGCCGATGGCGATCTTCGCCCGCTTCCGGCCGTACGTCAACGTCAGCTTCTCCTGAAGCGTGATGATGCTGTCAAGCGCGTCCTGGTCCAGATCGAGCCCGGTGACGCGGGCGCAGGCGATGTGCCGCCGCACGTTCTTCACCGGGCCGTCCCGCTCCACGACCACGTCGCCCTCCTCGACCGGGTACTCGACCGCACCGGTGTCGATACCGAGGAAGCCGCGGAGCGCCCGCGCCACCCCCTCGACGGAGAGCAGGTCGGGCCTGTTCGGCTCCACCTCCACCTCGACGGTGCCGTCCTCCCCCGGTTCGAACAGGATGCCGAGCATCGACCCCTCGTCCTCCAGCCGCTCGACCGGGACCTCCTGCCCGACCAGGTCGTCCAGCGTCGCCCTGTCGATATCTATCACTGCCATCTCATCTCACCTACTCCAGCCACCCCGGTGCGTTCCGCAGCAGCTCCAGGTCGTTCCGGTACATGTCCCGGATATCGGTCAACCCGTGGTGCTTCATGATTATCCTGCCGGGCCCGAGTCCCCATGCAAGGACGGGGCACTCGAACCCGAGCAGCGGTTTGACGACCTCGGGCCGGAACATCCCCGCGCCGCCGAGGCCGACCCACTCCTCCTTCGCCGCGTCGTACACGTCCACCTCGACCGACAGCTCCGTGTAGGGATAGTAGGCGGGGCGGAACCGGACATCGTCGTAGCCGAGCCGCGTGAAGAACTGCTCCAGGTAGCCGAGCAGGTGCTGGAACGTCACGTCCTCCGCGACGACGATGCCCTCCGACTGGTTGAACTCGGCGAGGTGCTTCCAGTCCACGGTCTCGTTCCGGAAGTTCCGGCCGATGGAGAAGAACTTCGCGGGCAGGTCGTCCTCGTCCAGGTCCCGCAGCGTCATCGCGGAGACCGCAGTGGTGTGGGTGCGCAGCACGTTCCGCGCCGCCTCCTGCGGGCTCCAGCCGTACCGCCAGCCCCGGGACCCGGTGGTCCAGCCGTCCTCGTGCACCGCCTCGATCCAGTCGACGGTGGAGCCGTACGCGTCCAGGTCCGCACGCTCCGGCGCCTCCATGAAGAACGTGTCGTGGAGTTCGCGCGCCGGGTGGTCCTGTGGCGTGTACAGCGCATCGAAGTTGAGGAGCGACGGGACGACGATGGGGCCGTCCATCTCCTCGAACCCGAGCTCCACCCAGATACGGCGGATGTAGTCGTACACCTCCCTCGCGAAGTGCGTCCGGCCGAGCAGCGCGTCCTGCGCCGCCACCGAGACATCGAACGCCTCGTCCACCGTGTCCGGGTCCAGATCCCGGCCCGCGTCCGTCAGCTCGAGCCGGCGCGACACCCGCTCCGTCGCGGAGACCAGGCCGCGCTGCCGCAGCACCTCCGCCATGTCGTCATCGATATCCTCCCCGTCCCGCACCGCTTCCAGCGCCGCCATCTCCTCGTGCTCCGACCCGAGCATCGCCTCCCCTTCCGCGGTCAGTTCCAGGGCACCACCGTCGATGGTGATGAGTCCCTTCTCCTTCGCCTTGCCGATGCCCGGCCCGGCGATGTCGCCGAGCGACCGGACCTCGTCCACCGTGTCCGCGCCGCCCGCCACAGCATCCAGCACCTGCTGCTCCGGCAGTCCCTCGTCGAGCGCCTCTCGGCCCGCGTCCGTCAGCTCGTACGCGGTCTCACGCTCCTCGACGATGTCGATGAGATCCGCGTCGGCCAGCCACTGCGCCGGCCGCATCACCTCGCCGTGCGCACGGTCCCGCGTCAACTCGTCCATGTCCGCGTCGCCGTGCTCCTGCAACTCACGGAGAAGCTCCGTCGCACGCGGATGCAGCTCCATGCCTCCGGATTGGTGGGTTACGCTTTAATAAGTGACACGAGAACGGCTGTCCCGTGACATCGCAGGACCAGGAGGCCGTCCCGGGAACCATGCCGGACCGCCTCCGCATCTACCTGACCGGCGTGCTGATGGGGGCCGCCGACACCATCCCCGGCGTCTCCGGCGGCACCATGGCGCTCATCGCCGGCATCTACACCCGGCTGGTCGCGGCCATCGACGGACTCCTGCTGCTCGTCCATGCGCTCGTCCCGGTCATCCGGACACGGGACATCGACGGCGCGGCCACGGAACTCCGGGATGCCGACGTCCCGTTCCTGGTCATCCTCGGGGCCGGTATCGTCACGGCGGTCGTGGCGCTCGCCGGGATCATGCACGCCGCGCTGGTCGCGGCGCCCGCCCCGATGAACGCGCTGTTCCTCGGGCTCATCGGCGGTTCCACGGTCATCATCGGCCGCGACACCGACATCGCATCGCGCCGCCCCGCGCTCGCTGCGGCGACCGGTGCGTTGCTCGCGTTCCTCGTCACCGGCGTCTCCGGCGGTGCCGGGTTCGGCCACGCGCTCCCGGTCATCTTCCTCTCCGGCGTCGTCGCCAGCGCCGCGATGCTCCTGCCCGGCATCTCCGGCGCCGCCTTCCTCTACATCCTCGGCCAGTACGCCTACCTGACCGGGGCGCTGTCCCGGACCGTCGGTGCGCTCCCGTCCGGTCCCGCCCTGGCGACGGACGGCCCGGTGGTCGCCGTGTTCGTCGCCGGGGCCGCCGTCGGGCTCCTGTCCATCTCCCGCGTGGTCAGCACCGCGCTGGAACGGCATCCGGCCGTGACGATGGCGTTCCTGGTCGGTTTGATGGCCGGGGCGCTGCGGCTGCCCGTGACGAACATCCTGGACGCCGGACCGTGGGGCCCGGTGACCGGCACGGTGGTCGTGGGAGCGGTCCTCGCGGGCACGGTGGCGGTCCTCGGTATCGACCGGCTCGCCCCCGACCGCGACCTGTAGCCTACCGGTAGTAATAAATATCATCTTTCCCCGTTCGGAGGTGATGGGTGGGGGCCCAGCGAGTGCGACCGACTACTCGCGGGGGCACTCCGCCGTTCGGATTTCTGACTCGCACCGCCACGAGGTCGACCGGAAGCAGGGCTACTGGCGGAACGACGTCGAGGCAGCCATCATCCGCCACGTCGCCGACCGGCACGATGCCGACGAACTGTACGCCGCCGGCGACGAGGGCGGTGGCAGCGCGGTGCGGTACCTCCGTGACCTCGGGTTCGACACGGTGCGGATCGCCCGCGGCAACCATGACACATGGGAGCCTGCCGCGGTCGATGACGGCGAAACGGTCATCGCCGACGACCGGCTGGAGTGGGAGGTGGACGACGGGGAGCGGACCTACACCGTCGGCATGGCGCACCGGCCGACCAGGTTCGGCATCCGTCTCGGGACGGACGCGGCCGCCGGCACAGACCTCCGGTCCCTGGACGGCGACCTGTACGACCTCGTCATCACCGGCCACAGCCATTTCCCCCGGCACCACCGGCTCAACCCGCGGACCGTGGCCGACCACGCCGGCTCGCTGAAGGAGAACTACCTGGAGAACCATGAGTCCGCCGGGATATCACCGGACCGGTCGTTCGCGGCCCGCCGGTTCTGGGACGTGTTCCCCCGCGACCTGCGTGACCAGGTGCCGCTTCCCGACCGGTCGTTCGCGGTGCACCGGTTCTACCGCGGCATCACCACGTACCGGTACGATGCCGAGGAACTGGCCGAAGCGTACGTCGAGGAGGATATGGATATCGCGGATGTCGAACCGGACAGCGTCTCGTACTTCCCGCCCGCCCCGATGGGTGGACCGGACGACCGCATCCCGGCGATGGACCGGGAACTCCCGGCGGCGATGACGGACTGATACCCATGGACGACCCACACACCGTGACGGCGGCGACACCCCGGGGAAACAGGGGACCGGTGCACCGTGACGGGGCGGCGTGAATGTCGTCCAGCAAGTGGGGGAACGACATCCCGCTCTACCGCCGCGCCGACCGTGACGGCGGCACGGCGGTCGCGCACCATCTCACCGACCGGGAACTGCGCCGCCTCGGCTCCGTGGTGGGGGACAGCGTCCGTATCGAGCGGCAGATCGATGAGATCGACCGGCGGCTGCACCGGCTGGACGCGACCGGCCGCGTCGACCTGCGGGACATGTCCGACCACACGTACGTCATCGACAGCCGGGAGGAGTCGGTCGGCGACGATGCCGTCACCGTCGACCGCCACGCGGACGGGTCGATGACGGTCCAGGCGCATATCGTGGACGTCGACCACTTCCTGGATGTCGGCTCGCCGCTCGATACCCGGGCGGCCGCGCTCGGCCGCACCGTCTACCTGCCGGACGGCCGCGAACGGCTCTTCCCCGGCCCGGTGTACGAGGACCACTTCTCGTTCCCGGTCCGGTCCGACCGGCCCGCCAGCACGGTCGCGTTCACGTTCGACACGGACGCGACGCTGGACGACGTGGATATCTACCGCAGCATCATCAGCCCCGGCCGCCGCATGTCGTACGACGCCGCCGACCGGCTGCTGCGCACACCGGCCGTCCGGGCGGACGACCAGGTGGAGCGGGAGACCATCCGGGACATGGAGATGCTGAAGGTCGCCGCGCTCCATCTCGCCGACCACCAGCCCGGCGACCTCCCGGCCCGGTGGGGGATGGACCAGGGGATGGCCGTCCTCCAGCGCGCGGTCAACCTGGCGGCGACCGACGAACTCCGGGAGTCCGGGACGGGAATCTACCGGAACCAGGGCGGCACGGTCGGGGCGTGGGAGCGGGATGCGGAACGGTACCTCCGCACCGCCGGCATCGACATCGACGACGGGCGGCTCGCCGAGGCGGACGACCCGGTCCGGGAGCTCTCCGACCTGTACAGCGAGACCGGGTCCGGTGTCGTCGGCGGTGTGTACTACGAGGCCCGGGACGCGGTGGACAGGGACGACACGCTGCAGCGCCGCCTCCCCGGGCCGCACCGGTCCAGCCCGGTGCCGTTCGGCCACGAAGAACTGGATGCGCCGGCGTACGCCCGGTTCACCAACCCGCGGTCGAACTACGCCGACGTGGTCAACTGGCGGAGCGTCCACGGTGCGGACGAGGTCGCATCCATCCCGCTTGACGCGGTCGCGGACAACCTGGACAGCATCCCGCGCTGACTACAGGAACGCGTCGACGCGGTCCCGCGCCGCCGCCCGCCGCTCCTGGTGCTGTTCCAGGAAGGCGCGCAGCCGGTCCTTCGCGATCTGCTTCAGTTCGCCGGACAGCATGTCTCCCGACGCGTACCGGTCGTGGATGTCCCGCAGTTCGTCATCGTCCTCGACGAGGTGGAACGCCAGCAGCTCGTAGACCACGTCCTCCTCGATGACCGCGCCCTTCTCCCGGTGCTCCTCCAGCGACTGGCGGCCACCGGTCTTCGCCCGGTCGATCTTCTCCACCGCGTCGTCCGGGTCCTCGGACAGGGCGATGTAACTGTTCGGCTTCGACGAACTCATCTTGCCGCCCTGCAATCCGCGCATGAACTTGTGGTACGTCGCGGACGGCTTGACGAACTCCTGACTCGATGAACCGCTCCGCGGTCCATCTCGATCCGAGGAACCTCCCACGGAGGTTCCGGAGCCCGGGAACCGTGCCGCGATGTCCCGCGTCAAGCGGATGTGCGGGTCCTGGTCCGT
>CAZNTD010000018.1:0-12247 GCA_964575915.1 uncultured archaeon
CGGGAGACCGCGGAGCAGTTCATGGAGGGCGAGTTCACGATGGAGGACTTCTTCGCGCAGGTCGAGCAGATGGCGGGCAGCGGTGCGCTCGACCAGGTGATGCAGCAGTTACCGTTCAACTCGGACAAGCTGCCGGACGACGCGATGGACATGACCGAGGAGCAGATCTCCCGGTACCGCGCCATCATGGAGTCGATGACCCCGGCGGAGAAGCAGGATCCGTCCATCGTCGACAAGTCCCGCGCGGACCGTATCGCGCAGGGAGCCGGCGTGGACCGGTCGGACGTGCGGCAGATGATCAAGCAGTACCGCCAGGCCAAGAACATGATGGACAAGTTCGGTGGCGGGAAGGGCATGAAGCGCGGCGGCCTCCAGAAGATGATGCAGCAGTTCGGCTTCTGAGGGACGAAGAAGACGAAGGCGTCAGCAGTTCGGCTTCTAGCGCTGCTAGATGTCGAGCAGCAGTTCGGCTTCTGACCGGAGGGAAGAAGGCGGACGCGAAGCGGTTCGGCTTCTGCAGGACGAAGTGGACGAGGACGGAGCTGTCCGGGTGCTGGCGCGGAAGGTTTTTAGGGCGGGCGCGGCAATCTGCGTGTATGAGCGAGAAACGCGCGCACGTCCACGTGTCCGGCACGGTGCAGGGCGTGTTCTTCCGGGCGACGACGCAGGAGAAGGCGCGGGAGCACGGGGTGAACGGCTGGGTGAAGAACCTGGAGGATGGCCGGGTGGAGGCCGTGTTCGAGGGGCCGGAGGACGCGGTGGCGGCGATGATCGATTTCTGCCACGAGGGTCCCGAGGCGGCGTCGGTCGAGTCGGTCGCGGTCGAACACGAGGAGCCGGAGGGCCTGTCCGGGTTCGAGGTGAGACGGTGAGCGGGAGAACTGCCGCCTCTCGGAAATCGGTGATTTCCTGCGAACGCAGAAACCGCGACGCGGTTTCGAGTGCTTCGACTGGCAGGGGCCTGTCCGGGTTCGATATCCGCCGCTGACCGCACGCCGCAAACACTAAAAAATACCGCCGGTGACGTGCATCCATGAGCGACAACCTGGATATATACAAGAAGATCATATTCCGGCCGCCCACGCCCCGCCACCTCCTCGCGGCGATGCTGCTGCTCGGGGCGCTGTTCGGGGCGGGGACGACCATCGCGCTGTCACCGTCGTCGTCCATCCGGGCGAACATCATCGGGGCCGCGGTCGTGGCGCTCTTCTTCTACATCGTCCCCGCGCTGCTGGCCGCCGAACTGGCCACCCGTCTCGGCAACATCACCCGCCGCTGGACCTACGTCATGGGGATCGCGAACCAGCTCACCATCTTCCTGTTCACGCTCACCCTGCTCATCGCGGACTCGGTCGGTGAGGCATGGCAGGTGATGTGGCTCGCGCTGGCCACGGTCTACTTCATCGACCTGCTCATGGTCGTCATGGCGAACGGCCGCAACCGGCACATCGCGGTCACGGTCGTCCTCCCGCTCACCGCCCCGGTCTTCCTCCTCGGCGCGTTCCACCTGCTCATCGGCCGGGTTGTCGGCATCCCGTCCACGCTCTACCTCCAGAACTCGTTCTTCTTCCTTGCCTCGGCGTTCCTGCTCTGGCTGACCGTCGGCATCTACACGTTCATCATCCAGGCGAATGTCGACATGTCCGCGCTCGACTTCTTCGCCACCCTCATCAGCGACGACGAGCAGGCGCTCGACATCGGGGTCGACATCGACGTGCCACACCAGGCGTTGCACATCGACAACGGCGAATCGATGGCGTACACCGTGCCGTGGCTCCATCCCGGCCCCATCGAGGGGTTCGGGGGCGGCCGGCTCACATCGGCGCTCATCGACGCGGACACGTTCATGCTCCACATCCCGTCGTACCACACCCTGGACCTGGCCGACCCGGCGGACATCCCCCGGTTCCGCGACCTGCCGGAGGCGGAGACCCGGGAGGAGGCGACCCGGATGCACACGTGGGAGTCCGGCAACTTCACGCTGCACGGCCGCCGCTACCCCGGTGGAACGGTCATCTACATCGACAACAAGCAGATCGACGACTACGAGCCGTCCATCTCCTACCGGCTGAAGGACGAGCATCCCGGACTGTGTCTCATCGACCTCCACAACCAGCCGCGGTGGGGGAACAAGGAATCGTGGGTGGAGGACCTGGACGGCCGGTACGGCACGCTGCGCGAGGGCGTCGCAACCCTGATGGACGACCTCGCGGACGCCGAGATGCATCCCTACCATGCCGGGTTCGCCGGCAACGGCGACTACCGCGCACTGGTCGAGGAGGTGGACGGCCAGCGGACGTGCCTCCTCGGTATCGACGGGAACGACGCGCCGCAGGTCCTCTACGACCTTGAGTCCGACCTCGACTTCGACCGGACGCTCGTCTTCACCACCGACAGCCACGAGCACATCCTCGAACTGGCGCATCCCCGGAAATACACGCGGGACGAACTGGAAGCGGCGGTCGCGGAGGCGGAGGACGACCTCGCCCCGGCATCGGTCGGGCTGGGCGAGCGCACCGTCGAGAACGTCCGCGTCCTCGGGAAGGACTACGAGGGGCTCATCGCCACGCTCAACATCATGGCCCGCATGGTCCCCATCTCGCTCGTCCTCTACTACATCGGCATCATCTTCCTCGTCATGTGACCCGGAGGAAGGGGTTCCTGGCCCGCTCCCCGGGTGGCCGGGCATTTAAAACGTCTGCCGCACGGTAGAGAGGGTATGAGGGTCTGTCACTTCGCGGAGGGCGACGGCATGGTCGCCGGCGGCATCACGAGTTCCATCCGCCACCAGCGGACCGCGCTCGACCTGCAGGGCGTGGACTACACCACCGACCCGTCCGACGACTATGATGTCCTCCACATCAACCTGCTTGCGCCGCGCTCCCTCCACCTCGTCTGGCGGGAGAAGCGGCGGCAGGCTGTGGGGAACGGCGCACCGGTCGTGATACACGCCCACGAGATCGGGGACACGTTCCGGGACAGCTTCATGTTCTCCAACCTGCTCGCGCCCGGCGTCGAGCGGTACGTGGCGTTCGCGTACAACGCCGCCGACCACGTCATCGCACCGTCCACGTTCGCGAAGCGGCGCGTCCGGGAGATGGGTGTGGACACACCGGTCGACGTGGTCAGCAACGGAATCGACGCCGACGACCTGGACGGGGTGGACGACGCCGCCGTCCCGTCGGCGTACCGGACGGACGAGTTCACCGTCGTCAACCTGAGCAGCGTGTTCGCCCGGAAAGGGGTGGCAGACTTCGTGGACACCGGCGCCCTGCTGCCGGACACCACGTTCCGCTGGTTCGGCCACCGGTTCCGGGTCGTCACCCCGCTCCGCACCCGGTACCACGTCCGCCGCGCACCCGCCAACGTCTCCTTCCCCGGATACATCGACGACCGGCTGGCCGCGTTCCGGATGGCGGACGCGTTCTTCTTCCCCAGCCACGCGGAGAGCCAGGGAATCTCCGCCATCGAGGCCGCGTACTGCGGGTTGCCGCTCGTCATCCGGGACATCCCGGTGTACGACGACCTGTTCACCCACGGCCACGACTGCCTCAAGGGCGACTCCCCCTCCGCGTTCGCGGACCACCTGTCCCGGCTGCGGGACGACCCGGACCTCCGTGCCGAACTCGGTGAGAACGCCCGGGAGATGGCGCAGGGCCACACGCTGGACCACGTCGGCCGGGAACTGGAGGCCGCGTACGCCGCGGCGGAGGTGGAGCAGGGATGAAGGTCAACATCGTGACCGAGGCGCCCTACGCCGGGCTGTCCACCACCGGGATCGTCACCGCCTACCGCGAACTCCGCGACGCCCTCGAGGAGCGGGGCGTCGACACCGTGGTCAACGGCACCGGCGACTACGACGTGATGCACGTCCACTCGTTCGGCCCGCTCGCCCGCTACCGGATGTGGCGCACCGACCGGCCCGTCGTGGTGACCTCGCACACCGTCCCGGAGGAATTCCGCCACCTCTACCGCGGCGGCCGGTTCGCGGTCCCGCTCGTCTCGCGGTGGCTCGCCCGGGTGTACGGCGCCGCCGACCTCGTGCTGTCACCGTCCAGGTTCGCGAAGCGGCGCGTCCGCGAACTGGGCGTGGACGGCCCGGTCCGGGTGCAGAGCAACGGCATCGACCCGTCCGGCTTCGCACACGACTCCGGCAAGGCGGCGGCGTTCCGCGAGACGCACGACATCGACCCGGACGCGACCGTGGTCGGCAGCGTCGGCCTTCTCTCCGCCCGGAAGGGGCTCGACACGTTCGTCGACGTCGCCCGGGCCATGCCGGACACCACGTTCGTCTGGGCCGGGACCAACGTGTACGGCCACCTGCTGAAGGACTACCGCGCCGTGCAGCACCTGAAGCGGGACGCGCCGGACAACGTCCACCTGCCCGGCTACGTCGACGACATCCAGGCCGCCTACTCCGCGATGGACATCTTCCTCTTCCCGACCGTCATCGAGACGGAGGGCCTGGTCGCGCTGGAGGCCACCGCCGCCGACATCCCGCTCGTCACCAGCACCGTCTCCGGCCTCGACTGGCTGGAGGACGGGACGCACTGCCGCAAGGCCGACACCGTCCCCGGCTACGTCGAGGCGGTCCGCGCCATCCGTGACGGCGATGTCGACGGCGACGAACTGGTGGCGAACGCGTCGGAGCTGGTCGCCGAGCGCGACCTCGACCACGTCGCGGACCAGGTCATCCAGCATTACGAGGACGTGATATCCGATGCCTGATCTCCGCACCCTGGCCACCGTCCCGGTCCCCGATGACGCCGACTACTGGTTCCTCGGCGGCACCATCTACCGCACCGGTCCCGACTTCTCCATGGCGGGGGATGCGGACATCACCTATCCATACACGACGTACTACCGGCGGAAGATCGAACCGTTCCGCCACGACGGCATCTTTTACCGGCCGCTCGCCGAACTGGTCCTCCCGCTCCTCGCCATGGACACCGGCGAGTCCTGCACCGCGGCCCGCCTCGACCCGGCCATCATGACCGGCGACGGTCCCGCCTACCCGTTCATCGGCTACGACCCGGATGCCCGGGCGTTCCGCATCGTCCTCCCGGACACGTACACCGTCCTGGCGAAGGACGCGGAGTGGCTCGGCACCGGCACCCGCCTCACGCGGGACAACCCGTCCGTCCCTGATTACGCGGTGCCGGTGGCGGAGCACGACGACTGGCAGGCCGCCGTCCGGTCGCTCGTCCGCGACGCCTCCCGCGACCCGCCGCGCGTCGACGCGGACACCGTGAACACTGCGTTCCACGACGCGACCCGTGCGCTCTCCCGGTCGTGGGACGCGCGGAACGGCACGTTCCTCCAGCTGCCGTGGCGCGACCGGCCCGGCTTCGCGCTGGACGCGTACAGTTACGGCCTCCTGGCGCACGAGGCGGAGCGGCTCGCCCTGTTCACCGACCTCGCCGACCTGGACGGGCCGTTCCGGACATGGCGCGACAACCTCATCCATCTCTTCACGGGCGACGCGTTCACCATCGACGACCTGAACACCGGGGACGGGACGGCGTGGTACAACACCCTCGAGTACGACGGCACCGGGCTGCACGGCTCCGTCTACCTCGGCACCGGATACTACGGCTACCCCGGCGGCCAGGCGACCATCGCCCGCAGCCTCCTCGCCGCCGCGGACCGGGTGGACGGGCTGACCGGCCGCGCCCACGCCACGCTGGAGTACCTCGTCTCCACCCAGGAGCCGGACGGCGGCTGGCCGAAGGCGCTGCACCAGGACCGGGAGCTGCCGTTCGACGAGGACCCGTGGACCGTGCAGAGCGAGGGCGCCACCGCCGAGTGCGTCCGCGCCCTCCTCCACGGCTGGCAGCGGTTCGGTGACGACCGGTACCGGGACGCCGCGGAGCGCGGTCTCGCCCGGCTGGAGACCCGGTCCCCGGTCTGCCGGAACGGGCTGCGGGACATCGGCACCGACGAGCCGGAAGGGTTCTCCGCGTTCGCCGCCGTCCACGCGTTCCTCGACGCCCACGACGTGCTCGGCGACGACGCCTACCTGGACACGGCGGAGACGTACGCATCCTACCTCCTCACCTGGACGTACTGGAGCGAGACCGGGCTGGACCTCCGCGGCATCGCCCATCCCATCTCCGAGACCATCACGATGCGCATCTCCCCGTACGAGACGCTGCTCGCCGCCGAGGTGTTCGACCGGCTTGCCGGGACGACCGGCGACGACCTGTGGAGCGACCTGTACGAGTGGAGCCTCGCCCGCGCACTCGAGTTCCGCAACCGGGACGGCGGCCTCTCGGAAGGCGTCTTCTTCGACCACACCGGGGAGACGTTCCCATTGCACACCGCGCAGACGTTCGCCACCGCCGAACTGGTGAAGATCCTCTCGCGGGACGACCGGTTCGACCCCGGCACGCCGGAACCCGCCCGTGGCGATGCGGTACCGGTGGAACGGGACGGCTCCATGCTACACGTCCCCGCCGCCGGCGTGTCCATCGACGCGGACGGCTTCCGGGTCACCCGCATCGCCGGGGAGGACGTGGACGGCGACCTGCGGTTCGCCGGGCCGTACACGTTCGCTGGCCGCGCCTACCGGAAACTGATGGAGACCGTGCGGGGCCACCGCCTCCTCGCCGGGCTCCGCCACGCCGACTACCTGTGGAACGGCGTCCACGCCCGCGACATCGACCTGCCCGCCACCGCCCTGGCGGACGCACCGCACAGCCACGCCGTCGGCATGGCGGACGGCACCGCGACGTTCCAGGTCGCCACCGCCATCCACACCGTCAACGGCCACGTCTCCGCGTACCGCGACGGCGACACGGTCACGGTCGATATCCCGTTCACGGTCCACACCCGCCACCACGACGTGCCGTGCACCGGCGTCACGTTCGCCCTGCCCGGCTTCGCACCGGACGGCGACCTCCTCTCCCGGGGTGACGGCCGCGTCGCCCTCGACGGCGGCATCCCGGAGAAGGACGGGTTCGACCTGTCGCTCGCCGCGAACTGGACGCACGGCGGCGTCTACCACGGCACGCTCTCCATCACGGTCGGCGATGGGGACTAGATGTCGTCCCGCTGCGGCACGGTCCAGTCCACGCCGCGGCCCGACGCGTTCTTCAGCACGGCCATGACCCCGGCCAGCGTCACGACCCAGGTCAGCAGGAACAGCGCCACACCCCGCTTCACGGCCTCGCCCGGCGTCCTCCCGTACCGAACCGCCGCGTAGCCGAGTGCGAGCGGGCTGAACAGGGCGGAGAGGAACGGCGCGACCATGGTCAGCAGCCACGTGACCTTGACCCGTGCCGGGATGGACGCGGTCGCCATCCCCCGCGTGTGGTACCGCAACCCCTCCAGCGCGCCCTGCAGCCACCGCTGCTTCTGGCTGTACAGGTCGCGCATGTTGGTCACCGCCTGCTCCCCGACATACGTGTCCCGCACCATCCTGGCGTGCCGGTCGTCCCGGTACGCCCGCTCCGAGAAGTCCGTGTCCGCGCAGAGCAGATCCTGGTTCAGCCGTTCCCGCTGGAGATAGGCGCCGTCCAGCACCCCGATGAGGCCGTTGGCGTGGAAGAACCCCTCGCCACGGGTGAGGAGGCGCTGCATATCGGTGAAGAAGTCGAACTCGGTGTCGATCATCCGTGTGACCAGGTTCCGGTCCGCGTTGACGATGTCGCGCGGCGCGGTCACGAAGTACGTGTCCGCCGCGAACCGGGGCAACGTCTTCTCCAGGAACGCCGGGTCCGGCCGGGAATCCACGTCGAACAGCGCGATGCGGTCCATGTCCCCGAGATGGTCGAGGCCGCTGTTGATGGCGCCCGCCCGGCGGCCCTCGCCCGGCTCCCGCACCAGCACCTCGACGTCCCCGTTCCGCTCCAGCCGGTCGATACGGTCATCCGTGTCCGCATCCTCCGTGTCGACCACGTAGAGGATGGTCAGGTCCGCGCCGTCCGGCACGGCCATCCCGGTCAGCGCGTCCACGGACCGGTCGATGACCGTGTACGGCTCCGCCGGCGCGACAGGGACGATGACCCCGATATCCGTCATGTTCTGACACGGACGCCCGCACGTTAATAAACCCTTCGTCAGCGCTCCGCGAACACGTCGACGGAGAACCGGGAGATCTCGTAGCCGCCGATGACCAGCGAGGTCCAGTACGTCGCCACCCGGAACAGCAGCGCGGCGGCGGACGCGGCGGCCAGCGGGACGCCCGCCACACCGGTCAGCAGCGCCGTCAACGCGACCTCGATACCGCCCAGCCCGCCGGGCAGCGGCAGGTAGCCGGCCAGCATCGACGCGGGCAGCACGAACAGCAGCGCGGAGAGCGGGGCGTCGACCCCGAGGGAGAGGAGGATGAGGTAGAGCCCGGCGACCCAGGCCAGCCCGGCGACGTGGGAGGAGACGAGCGCGACCGCCACCGTCCGCTCCTGCTGCAGCACCTGCTCGAGGATGGCGTAGAAGTTCTCCCCCTTCTCCATCAGGTAGCGGCGCGTGCTCGCCCCGTTCCGGTCGATGCCGAGATGGTCGAACACCCAGCGCAGCCGTTTCCCGACCCGGCCGAGCAGGTGGAGGGTCAGCCGTTTCCGGGTCCACAGCAGGATGAACGCGGCCGCGACGATGACGACCAGCCCGAGGATGAGCTTGAGCACGGTCGCGACCAGCGGGTCGAGCGGGAAGTAGACGAGGAAGATGACGATGCCGAGGAACGACAGGGAGAAGAACTGGACCGCGTTGATGACGTCCGCCGCCAGGACCGCCCCGAACCCTTCCTCGATGGGGATGTCCGAGTCGCGAGAGAGGATGTAGGCGATGAACGGCTCGCCGCCGAGCTGGCCGAGCGGGGTGACCGCGTTCGCGAACTGGGTGGCGAAGAAGACGCGCATCCCGTCCCGCAGGGTGTAGCCGGCGACGGTCCGGATG
This sequence comes from uncultured archaeon, assembly GCA_964575915.1. Lineage (GTDB taxonomy): Archaea > Nanohalarchaeota > Nanosalinia > Nanosalinales > Nanohalalkaliarchaeaceae > CAZNTD01. The sequence goes on from CAZNTD010000018.1 coordinate 8,896, forward strand.
ACGACCCACCACGTCACCCCGAGCAGGAGGAGGCCGCCGAACGAGACGAGGAGTCCGGTGCCGAGCAGCGGCGTGTCTGCCATGGCGATGGCGTTCAGGATGTCCGCCCAGCCGACGACCCAGGTGAACGCCGCGATGATGAGCATCGCGAACGTGAACCCGAGTATCGCCTTCACCGCGTTCCGGCGCATACCGCGTGTTGGGCGGACTGGATATATAAAACTGCGACGGGCAGCCCGCCGCATGAGCGGAACGGCGGTGCAGGCGAAGGCGGAGATCCTGCTCGCGGAGCACGACCTGTGCGACCACTGTCTCGGCCGGCAGTTCGCCCGGCTGGGCCACGGCCTCGAGAACTGGGAACGAGGCCTTATCATCCGCGACCACATGGCCGATGACGACGACCTCGACGAGGATTCGTTCGTGCGCGACGCCATCCCGGACGAGGAGCCGCGGCGCGGAACATGCGACGTGTGCGGCGGCCTGTTCGCGAAGCAGGATCACTTCGCCGACCGGGTGCTGAACGCGCTCGGCCGGTACGACTTCGACACGTTCATGGTCGGCACCCGGCCGCCCGGCGACGTCGTCCAGGCCGAGGAGGACCTCTGGGGCGAGGTCGGCCTCGACTGGGTGGAGCCGCTGAAGGGCGAGTTCAACCGGCTCATGGGCAAGCGCATCGAGGACGCGACCGACGCGGTGTTCGACGCGGAGCGGCCCGACGTCAACCCCATCATCGACATCGCCAACGACCGCGTCGAACTGCAGATCAACTCGCTCTGCATCTACGGCCGGTACAACAAGGAGGCGCGGAACCTGCCGCAGACGAAGTGGCCGTGCACCGAGTGCCGCGGCAGCGGCTGCGACGCGTGCGACTGGACCGGCAAGCAGTACCCCGAATCGGTGCAGGAACTCATCGCCGCCCCGGTCGTCCGCGCCACGAAGGCGCTGGACACCAAGTTCCACGGCGCCGGCCGGGAGGACGTCGACGTCCGGTGCCTCGGGAGGCGCGAGTTCGTCCTCGAGGTCCTGGAGCCGCGAGACCGCGACGTGGACCTGGCCGAGCTCCAGGCGGAGATAAACCGGGAGAACGAGGGGAAGATAGAGGTGTTCGACCTCGAGGTCGTCGACAAGGATATGGTTGAAGCGGTCAAGTCCCGGCGTGCGGACAAGCGGTACCGCGCCATCGTCTCGTTCGACGAGCCCGTCTCCGACGAGGCCCTGGACCGCCTCACCGAGCTGGTCGGCACCGTGGAGCAGGACACGCCGGAACGGGTGGAGCACCGCCGCGCCGACAAGACCCGGGAGCGCGACGTGACCGACGTGACGTGGGAACGGCTCGACGACGACCGCATCGAACTGGAGATCGAGGCGGAGGCCGGCACATACATCAAGGAGCTCATCTCCAGCGACGACGACCGCACCCGGCCGTCCGTCGCCGGACTCCTCGGCACCGGCGCGATGTGCGAACGGCTCGACGTCATCGCCATCCGGTCCTGACCGGGAACGTTTTTCTTCCAGCGGTGTGCAGTCCGGTGCATGGTCGCGGAGATGGACGGCACGTTCCGGTGCGAGGAGTGCGGGATGCGGTACCGTGACCGGTCCGACGCCCAGGCCTGCGAGGACTACTGCCGGGAGCACGGGGCGTGCAGCACGGAGATAACGCGGAAGGCCATCGGCAGCGGGACGTGATCCTGCGGGCCGCCAGCCCCGCGACGGGCCGCATCGCTGCCCCATCAACGTTAATAAACGTTTGCCGGTAAGGGTAGAGGTATACGAGGCTACACGCTATGGCACAGAAGAGCAAGGGGATGCGGCGGAAGACCCGGAAGAAGCTGACGAAGAGCAACCAGCAGGAGGGTCCGACCGCCAAGCATATGCGCTCGTTCGCGGACGGCGACAGCGTCCGGCTCGACGTCGACCCGTCCGTCCACCAGGGGATGCCGCACCCGCGGTTCCACGGGAGGACGGCCACGGTCGTGAAGCAGCAGGGACGGAGCTACGTGGTCGAGATCGATGACCGCGGCAAGACCAAGCGGTTCCCGGTCTACCCCGCCCACCTGCAGCCGGTGGAGCAGTGATACTCATGAAGGTCGTATCCGACACCCCTGTCAGCGCGACGGAGGCGCTCGAGGCGCTCGGCAGCATCGACGACCTCACCGACGCGCAGCGCGAGACCCTCGAGCATCTCACCCGGCACCTCGCGGTGCAGGACATGGAGACGTTCGCGGAACTCGAGCAGGAACTCGAGGAGATGGACCTGTTCAAGCCGCAGCACATCATCAAGATCATCGAGACCCTGCCCACGACGGAGCAGGAGGTCCGCACCCTGTTCCAGAAGGAGCGCATCAAGCTCGACGACGAGGACATCGAGCGCATCATCGCGTTCGCGGAGTCGGTCGAGGCATAGCCCTCACCACAAGGTGACTTCTCCCATGAAAGACGAACACGCAATCGTACTGGACTACCTGGCGCACGGCCGTGCCTCCGGCAAGAACGAGCCGCTCGCCCAGGTCATCGGCACCGAGAACTTCAACCTCCTGGAGGTCGTCCCGCGCGACGACACCCGGCTCCGTGCCGGCGACGAGGTGTACATCGGCGACGGTGACAGGGACAAGGTCAAGTACATCAAGGGCAAGATCACCTCCGACGACCTGACCTCGTCCGCCCGCTCCGAACTGGACTACGTCCTGGAGGAGCTGGTGGAGGAGAACGAGGAGACGTTCGTCACGTTCTTCAACGATGCCGAGCCGCTCACCCCGCGGATGCACGCGTTGCAGCTGCTGCCGTCCGTCGGCGAGAAGCACATGTGGCAGATCCTCGACGCCCGGGACGAGGGTGACTTCGAGTCGTTCGACGACATCCGGGACCGCGTCGAACTCCTGCCCGACCCGGTGAAGATCCTGGCCAAGCGGCTGAAGGCAGAGCTGTCCGGCGAGGAGAAGCATTACCTCTTCATCACCCCGCCGAAGGGGTCGAAGGGCCGCAGGTAGTCCCGGATTTTATAAACGTGTGACGCGAACACGTGGAGGTCGATACCATGGAGTACTGCGAATGTGGCGGTATCGTCGTCCCGGAGAAGAAGGGGGACGAGACCGCGTTCAAATGTCGAAGCTGTGACAAGCCCTACACGAAGGAGGGCGGCGAACTCGTCATCACCGAGGAGAACGAGGACGAGAAGAAGAGCATCGACGTCGACACCAGCCAGGAGTCGTACCCGACGACCGACGTCGAATGCGAGGAGTGCGGCCACGACACCGCGTACTGGTGGATGGAACAGACCCGTGCCGCTGACGAGCCCGAGACCCGGTTCTACCGGTGCACCGAGTGCGGCCACACCTGGCGCGTCTACGACTGA
>CAZNTD010000018.1:12347-17102 GCA_964575915.1 uncultured archaeon
GTCCTACGTCACGAACTCCTCGCGGTAGACCGTGAGGAGCGAGGCGAAGAAGCCGAGGACGAGCGGTCCGAGGACCACGCCCAGCAGTCCGAACATGGGCAGCCCGCCGATGACCCCGATCATGACGAGGAGCGGGTGGATGGTGCTGCGGCCGCTCACCACCTTCATCCGCACCAGGTTGTCCGCCGCGGTCAGCGTCACGCCGCAGTAGGCGAGGAGCGCGATGCCGGCGACGGGCCGGTTCTGGATGAACACGAGGAACAGCCCCGCGGGGAACCAGACCACGAAGTTGCCGATGAGCGGGATGAGCCCGAGCACGACCATGACGAACGTCCAGAACACCACGTTCTCGATGCCGACCAGCCACAGGCCGACGCCCGCGATGCCCGCCTGCACCGTGGAGGTGAGCAGGTGGCCGAGCAGGATGGCCTCCGACATCTGGTCCAGTTCCGTGAGCAGCCGGTCCTTCTGCGCCGGTTTCAGCGGGGTCATGTGCCGCACCGCGGCCAGCAGGTCGTCGCCGTCCCGGAACAGGTAGAACATGGTCACGGCCAGGACGAAGATGCCGATGAGCGCATCGAACACGGTCTGGATGAGGCCGGGGATGCCGTCCGACAGCATGGTGCCGGCCTGCCCGAACGCGGAGCGGATGGACGCGTCCACGTCCAGCTCATCGCCGGTCACCTCGAGGTAGAGCGCCTCCGCCCGGGTCGTGTTGATGTAGTCACCGGCCCGGTCGCCCACCGTCGCCAGCGCGTTCTCCCCTTCCTGCATGACCATGTCGGTCAGGACCAGCGTCGGCACGACCAGGGCCACGAGCATCAGGAGGAGGGAGAGCCCGGCCGCCAGGTTCGCGTTCCCGGCCACCGCCTCCACCCGGTCGTGCAGCGGATCGGCGATGTAGACCAGGACGATGGCCGCCAGGACGTAGAACATGAACGGCGAGATGAGCAGGAAACTGAGGATGCCGAAGATACCGATGAGCCCGAGCAGGAAGTACGGTTCCAGGGTCTCCCGGTCGAGCGCCATGTCCTCCACGTGCCGCTCATGGTTTAAATGGCCACCGGCCCGTGCCGGTCAGTCGACAACAAGATCGTACCCCGGGTCCGGCCACGACGTCCGCATGGCAAGCATCGCCGACCGGTACTCACCGGTGTCCAGCCGGCCGTCCAGGAACGCCTCCACCGCCTCCCGGTCCCGCCGGGTCAGCGACGTCCCGGTCCGCAGCTCCACCTGGCCGTCCCGCACCGTCACCGCCGGGTCGTACCGGTCGTCCTGCGCCCGCACCGCCTCCTCCAGGTCGCGGACGTGCGGCGCGATGTCGTCCGGCTCCACCACCTGGCTGTACACCTCGTGGTCGCGCATGGACCCGCCCGGTGACACGAACGTTAAATACGGTGGGACGGTGGACGGACGGGACCGGGGGAAAGAAAAAGGATACGGGCCGGGGTGCAGGCGCACGGTGCGCCCACGCCCCGGACCGGGACGGTGTTACACGTCCCGGGCCTTCAGCGTCTTGCGGCCGTTCTCGCGCGCTCGCTTCGCGGCACGCTTGATCATCTCCTGGACGCGCCTGTCGACTTCCGTGTAGACGTCGGCGCCGACGTTCATCCCTCCTGCCGCGTCACGGACGCCAGACTTCTTGATGCACTTCGTGGCCATGGTGTGTTCACCCCCTCTCGGTCTCGTTCCCGGCGTGTTTGCTCCCCTGTAGGCCCGGATGGTCACGACCGGTTTAAATAGGTTATCCGGCGGGGTGGCGGCCCGCTGGTCGGACCCTGCCCGGCCCGGATGGAAGGGCATTTAAGCCTCGCCCACCCCGGTATGTCCATGCCCCAGGACAACCAGCGGCAGCCCGCCGTCCCGAAGGACATCGACGAGATCGACGCGGAGCGCGACGTCCGCGTCCGCGTTCTCGGCACCGTGCTCGAAACCCGTGACGACTCCATCATGCTCGACGACGGCTCCGGCACGGTCGAGGTGTTCCTCGACGGCGACGACTTCGAGGCGGTGAGCGACGGGCAGCGCATCCGCGTGCTCGGCCGCGTCCTCCCGGCACCGGACTCGTTCGAGATCCAGGGCGAGATCGTGCAGGACATGTCCGACCTCGACATGGACGCCTACAACACCGTTAAAAATATCAGTCCGCACGTCTGACACAGGGATATCCATATGTTCACCGCAGAGCTTTCTGATACCGGACTACTGAAGGACAGCCTCCAGTCCGTCTCAAACATCATCACGGAGGGCGTGTTCCAGGTCTCCGAGGACGGCATCGAACTGGTCGCCGCGGACCCGGCGATGGTCGCCATGGTCGACTTCACCATCGAGACCGGTGCGTTCGACTCGTTCGAGTGCGAGGAGCCGCAGAAGCTCGGTGTCAACATCGAGAACCTGTACTCCATCCTCCGCCGCGCCGGCAGCGACGACAAGCTGGTGCTGGGCGTGAACGAGGACGAGTCCAAGCTGACCCTGACGATGGAGAACCAGTCCACCCGCAACTTCTCCCTCGCGCTGCTCAACCTGGACGAGGACGACATCCCGTCCACCGACGACCTCGAGTTCACGGTCACCGCCAACCTGGCCACCGGGTCGCTGTCCAACGCCATCGGCGACGCCGCCGTGGTCGGTGACGCCGTGTCCATCTCCGCGGACGGGGACGAACTCGTGCTGACCGCCGAGGGCGACTCGTCCAACGCGGCCACCCACATCGGGACGGGGAGCGACGGGATGAACGAACTGGAGGCCGACGGACCGGTCGCCTCCATGTTCTCCCTCGACTACCTCAACAAGATGATGAAGGCGAGCAAGATGACCGAGACCGTCACGGTCCGGCTCGGCGACGACTTCCCGATGCGGATGGAGTTCGAGGTCCCGGACAAGGTGTCGCTGTCCTACATCCTGGCCCCGCGCATCGAGGAGTGACCCCGCGGTGGCCGGTGAACTCGCGCTGGTCGAGGCGGTCGTCGCGGCACGCGGACCGCTGCTCACCACGTTCTTCACCGCCGTGACAGCGTTCGGCTCCGTCACCGGCATCGCTGTCATCATCCTCGGCCTCGCCGCTGCCGGGAAGGCGGACATCGCCGTCCTGTCCACGGTCGCGGCCGTGCTCGCCGCCACAGTGGAGTCCCTGCTCAACCTGGTGGTGGGCCGGGCGCGGCCGCCGGTCGAGATGCTGGAGCAGCCGTGGAGCTCCTCGTTCCCGTCCGGCCACGCCACGCTCGCGTTCGCGGTCGCCACCGTCCTCGGTGCGGCGGTGCCGGAGGCGCGGCCGTACGTCTACCTCGTCGCCGCGCTCGTCGCCGTGTCCCGCGTCTACCTCGGGATGCACTACCCCACCGACGTCATCGCCGGTGCGGTGCTCGGCATCCTCGCCGGCCTCCTCGTCATCCACCACCGCGACGCCGTGCTCGACCTGCTGCCCGCCGCGGTGCGGACGTGACCGTGGCGGAACGCATAAGAGAATCCGGCCGCAACACCGCTCCATGGACGTCCCGGAGGAGCGCGCACAGGAGGTGAAGGAGCACTACCGCCGCGACGACGTCGTGGACGAGATGGTGCGCGTGTTCAGGCACCGGGAGGCCGCACCCACCTACGACTGGGGCTACGGCAAACGGCCGGACGCGGTCAACTTCCCCGGCGACTTCACCCGGCTGGTGGACGACGGCGCCATCGCGTTCCACGGATCCGTGGAGCGGTGGAAGAACCCGATGCTCATCGACGAGGTGGACAGCGACGACCTCCGCACCGGCTGGGACCTCATCATGGACATCGACTGCGACGCCGACATGGTGTTCGCCAAGGAGACCGCCATCGCCGTCCTCGACGAGTTGCGGTCGTACGGCATCGACCACGTCTCCGTCAAGTTCTCCGGAAACCGCGGCTTCCATCTCGGTATCAGGGGCGAGGCGTTCCCCCGGAAGATCCAGGGCACCGGGATCGCGGACTGGTATCCCGACCTGCCGCAGGCCATCGTGTCGTTCCTGCGGGACCGGCTGAAGGCGGAGCTCGCCGAGAAATTCGTGGACATCGACCCGTCCGTCGAGGAGCAAGTGTACGGGGAAGAGGGTGAGCCGCGGCCGTACCAGCTGGCCGACCTGGAGAACAACTGGGGCGACCGCCACCTGTTCCGCATGCCCTACTCGGTGAACGAGAAGTCGTGGCTGGTCTCCCTGCCCATCCCCGCCGACCCGGAGGTCATCCGCGCCTTCGACAAGCATACGGACGCGGCCATCGAGAACGTCGCGGTGGAGCACAGGTTTCTGGACGCGCACAAGGAGGGCGAGGCCACCGAACTGGCGGTGGATGCGCTGGACTGGAAGCAGCGGCAGGAACCGGACCGGTCGGAGCGGACGACGTTCGAGGACGGCGACTTCGCCATCCCGGAGGAGGCGATCGACGAGGAGGACTTCCCGCCCACCATCCACAACATCCTGGACGGGCTGGAGGACGGGCGGAAGCGTGCGGTGTTCATCCTGTGCACGTTCCTGGCGAACGTCGGCTACGACTGGGACAGCATCGAGGCGATGATATGGGAGTGGAACGACCGGAACGACGAGCCGCTGGACGACACCTACATCCGCACCCAGCTCAACTGGCACGCCCGGCAGGACGAACCGCTCATGCCTCCCAACTGGGACGCCAACGGGTTCTACGAGGACATGAACGTCTACGAGGAGGACCCGCTCACCGCGGCCACCTCCAACCCGGTCTCCTACGCCCGCGCCAAGGCCAGCGACGATGTCGAGGACTCAG
>CAZNTD010000019.1:0-16324 GCA_964575915.1 uncultured archaeon
GCCGGGTGCTCCGCACCCGGTGTTCCCGCTTCTTCTCCTGCTCCCTACGTTTTATGAATGATGTCAGTAAACCGGTACCATGCACACGCGCCTCCGCGATGACGAGACCGTGCTCCAGGAGACCGAACCGGAACCGCGGTCGAACGCGTGGTGGCTCACCCGTGTCGGCCCGGCCGTCGCCGTCCTGTCCCTCACCGTCCTGCTCGGCCGGTTCGTGACGTTCATCTGGAGCATCCCCGGCCCCGATCCCGGAACGCTGTACGGCGTCGAGTTCGCCGGGATGGTGCTCGGCCTCGGCATGTTCGCGGTCGGCCAGGCCATGGTCCGCGGCCTCCGGTTCTACATCACCGACCAGCGCATCATCACCGAGTTCAGTTTCATCATCCGCCGCACGGTCATCGTCCCGTACGACCGCATCACGAACACGAGCCAGCGGCAGGGGATCTTCGACCGGCTGTTCGGTACCGGAAGCGTCATCATCGACACCGCCGGGTCGACGTGGCACGAGGCGGTCATCCGGTGGGTCGCCGATCACCAGGCGGTCGAGCACGCCATAACCGAGCGGTCCGGGACCGTGAGCGGGTCGTCCGCGGACATCCTCGACCGCCGGTTCGCGGCCGGTGAGATGGACGAGGAGGAGTACCGGCGGAAGAAACGCCTCATTTCGGAGGGGTCCTGATGTTCACCCGGCTCCAGGACGGTGAACGCGTCCTGCGGCAACTGCGGCCGACACGCCGCGCGAGCCGGCCCGTCGTCCAGTACCTGCTTGGTGTCATCCTCATCGTCGCCGGCACCGGCCTCTACTGGTACATCGGGCGGAGCGGGGTCGCGCTCGGGAACCTCGGACCGGTCCTCCTCGGTCTTGCGGTCATCGGCGGCCTCCAGGTGGCGTGGATGGAGATACGGGTCCGGTTCACACGGTACTACTTGACCGACCGCCGGGTCATCCGGGAGTTCCGGTTCATCCGCCAGCACAACAGCATCGTCCCCTACACCAAGATCACGGACATCGGCCCGCAGCAGTCCATCGTTGAACGCCTGGCCGGCACATGGAACATCGATATCGAGACCGCCGGCTCCGCCAGCACGCGCCGCCCCGAGATCCGTCTCCTCGGCCAGCCGGACGGCCAGGAGATCGTCCGCCTCATCGCGGACAGGATCCGCTGAGCCGGTCCCGGGCGTGACCGATTGGACCTGGCGGGAATCGAACCCGCGACCGCCGCCTCTCCTCGAGGCACCACCCGCGCCGCCGGTTTTCGGGGTGGCGTCCGTATAAGGACGGTGCTCTAACCCCTGAGCTACAGGTCCCTGTCCCAGACATCGCGCGACAACCATTAAAGATGTGCGCCCCCGCCGCGCCGCAAATTTAAAGAAGTTCGTCCCCGCACCCTGTTTATATATGACGCGTGCGGACGTGCTCGCGAAGGTCGTCGACCTGCTGCGACGGGAAGGATGGGACCATGCCCGGCCGGCGAGCGGCTGCTTCGACCTGTTCGCCCGGCAGCAGGATGGCCGTGACGAATCGCTGGTGCTGCAGGTCCACGAGAACGTCGATGCGGCAGACAGGGAGGCGGCGCGGGAGATGAAGCAGGCCTGCCGCTTCCTCGGTGCCACCCCGGTCATCGTCGGGGAGCGCACCTCCCGCGGCGACCTCCAGCCGCACGTCCTCTACGAGCGGTACGACGTCCCCACCATCGAGCCGGGGACGCTCCGCGACTACCTCGCGCTCCGCCGCGCCCCCCGCGTCAAGCACGTGCGCGGCGGGCCGCGCGCCAACCTGAACCGGGAGAAGTTCGAGCGGAAGCGCCGCGAGGCGGGCTACAGCCTCAACGCGCTGGCCAAGGAGATCGGTGTCTCCGTCCAGACGGTGCGGCGGTACCGGGAGCGCGGCACCGCATCGGTCGAGAAGGCGCACCGTCTCGAGGACGTGCTCGGCCCGGTCACGGCGGACATCGAACTGACCGACGTGGAGATCCGTGTCACCGCGACCGGCCGCAACCGCGTCTCCGACCGCCTCGTCACGCTCGGGTTCGAGGCCGCCGGGTTCTCCGCGGCACCGTTCGACGCGTCGGCGAAGGACGACACGGACCGGTACGTCGCCAAGCAGGAGCAGGACCTGACCGACGCCCTCCTCGCCTTCCTCGAGCGCCTCCCCGAGATGGCAGACAGCCGCACGTTCCTGGTCACGGAGCACGAGGAGGACTACGGCGACCTGCCGTCCGTCCCCGCCGACCGGCTGGACCGGATGGAGGCGGCCGGGGAGCTGAAGGACGAACTCGACCGGTGACCCGTCCCGGCTATACGGCCCGGACCATGCCGCATCCGACCGCATATTTTTAAGGCGGTCGCCGCATACCGATACATGCGTTCGACCGGCCGCAGGCCGCAGGGGAGGATGTGTTGTCGATGAGAGAGGCCTACCGCCCGCACATCGCGGCCGTGTCCTACCTCGTCGGTGTCGTCGCGGTCGTCGCGGCCGTCGTGGACGACGGTGAGGACGACCTCTACACGTTCCATGTCTGGCAGGCGCTCCTCATCAACGTCGCCATCGGCGTCCTCGCCGCCACCGGTGCCGTACTCGTCCTGCCCTGGGCCATCCGGGCGGTCCCGCTCGTCAGCCGCGCCACCGCCATCGTCACCGCCACCCTCGGCCTCATCGTCGGCCTCCTGCTCCTCCTCGCCTACCCGGCCTACCGCGCCTACCACCGGGAGGAGCTGCGCATCCCCGGCGTCGCCCCGGTCGCCGACCGGCTGGTCGAGACGGATGCGGTGTAGACCGACCCGGCCGCTGCGGGCCGGACGTCGTTTTTAATTCTCGGATGCGTACAGTAGAACGGATTTCCCATGCGAAACGAGGGAACGGCCTGCTCCTGTTCGCCCGAGCGTCGTCTGACATCGATGGAGAGGACGGGTGAGATGTAATAGGCGGTGTGTTAGATGGAATTCTTTTCTCAGAATATTGTTCTAATATTAACGGGAGCATCTACAGCATTGATTGCCGGGGTTATCTATCAGATAACGGATAACGCGTTCATTTCCGGGGGTCAATTTAGATCCAAGGAAGAAGCAGTTCTAATCTATCTCGCTACCTTGCTTCTTATAGGAGCAACAACGCCGTTTCTTCATGATTTTTGGAGCAGTACTGTTTCCACGCTCCAGTTTTCGACAGCATTAGGGATTTCAATTATCTTTGGCGTGTACTTGGTTAATTCGGCGGTCACGAATTGGAACCATTTTGATTCGAAGAGTATTGTCCTGTACGCAGCGGGAGTAGCACTAATGGTGATTTAGTATGGTTGACGCCAAGGAAGAGATTTCTATCAAGGAATAGATTTTTATACAACCTCTTGTGGATAAGGTTTAAAAGAGTTCTCTGGGAGTGGCGATATGCGCCTTCACAGGCCCTTGTGTGGCCGTCGGCGCATCAACGGGTTGAACGGTCGTGCCGGTCCGGTGCGGCCGTTCGCAACGCGTGTTGATCCGCGGCCGGTCCGCGGTGAACGCGCGACATGAACCGGAACGGAACAGGACAACAGTACAAGGTGAATCAATTATGGCACAGCTGGGTGGACAACCCATCTTCGTGATGTCGGAAGATACGATGCGACAAACAGGGCGTGACGCCCAGGAGAACAACATCGACGCGTGCAAGACCGTGGCGAACGCGGTGCGGACCACGCTCGGCCCGCACGGCATGGACAAGATGATGGTCGACTCCATCGGGGATCTCGTCGTCACCAACGACGGCGTGACCATCCTCGAGGAGATGGAGCTCGAGCATCCCGCCGCCAAGATGATGGTGGAGGTCGCCAAGACCCAGGACGAGGAGGTCGGCGACGGCACCACCACGTCCGTGGTCATCTCCGGCGAGCTCCTCAAGAAGGCCGAGGAGCTGCTGGACCAGGACGTGCACCCCACGGTCATCGCCAACGGCTACCGGCAGGCCCAGGAGCAGGCCCTGTCGCTGCTGGACGACCTCGGCGAGGACGTGTCGTTCGACGACACGGACAAGCTGCGGAAGGTCGCGCAGACGACGATGACCGGGAAGGGCGCGGAGAACGCCAAGGAGTACCTCTCCACGCTCGCTGTCGACGCGGTGACGCAGGTCGCGTCCGAGCGCGACGGCGTCTACTCGGTCGACAAGGACCTCATCAAGGTCGAGAAGAAGCAGGGCGCCTCCGTCGAGGAGTCCGAGCTCGTGCAGGGCGTCATCATCGACAAGGAGAAGGTCCATCCGAACATGCCCGACCGCATCGAGGACGCGAACATCGCGCTCCTCAACACGCCGGTCGAGGTGCAGGAGACCGAGACCTCCGCCGAGATCCAGGTCACGGACCCGCAGAAGCTGCAGGAGTTCGTCGACCAGGAGGAGGAGTCCCTCCGCAAGATGGTCAACCAGATCAAGGACGCCGGTGCGAACGTCGTCCTCTGCCAGAAGGGCATCGACGACATCGCGCAGCACTACATGGCCAAGGAGGGCATCTTCGCCATCCGCCGCGTCAAGAAGAGCGACATGGAGAAGCTGGCCAAGGCGACCGGCGGCTCCATCGTCACCTCGCTCAAGGACCTCTCCAATGAGGACCTGGGTGAGGCCGGCGACGTCGACACCCGGAACGTCGGTGGCGACGACATGACCTTCGTGCAGGACTGCGAGAACGCCAAGAGCGTCTCCCTCCTGCTCCGCGGCGGCACCGAGCACGTCGTGGACGAGGTCGAGCGCGCCATGGAAGACGCCATCGGCGGCGTCGCCTCCGCGCTGGTCACCGGCAAGATCGTCGGTGGCGGCGGCGCGACCGAGGTCGAGCTCGCCCGGGCGCTGAAGGACCACGCCGAATCCGTCGGCGGCCGCGAGCAGCTCGCCATCTCCGCCTTCGCCGAGGCGCTGGAAACCATCCCGCGCACCCTGGCGGAGAACGCGGGCCTGGACCCCATCGACGTCCTCGTCGACCTGCGGTCCAAGCACGAGCAGGGCGAGAAGTGGGCCGGCATCGACGTCTCCTCGGGACGGTCCGAGGACCTGTTCAAGCAGGACGTCATGGAGCCGCTGCAGATCAAGACGCAGGCCATCCAGTCCGCGTCCGAGGCTGCCGAGCTCATCCTCCGCATCGACGACGTCATCTCCGCCAAGGGCGGCGGTGACGGCGGCGACATGCCCGACATGGGCGGCGGAGGCGCCCCCGGCGGCATGGGAGGCATGGGCGGGATGGGCGGCATGATGTGAGGTCGCGAGACCGAGCGAGTGCCGCCCCATTCGAGAAAACCGCGCGAGCGGTTTTCGATGGCGGCATGATGTAAGCCCCCGGTTCCCCCTGACCTCGAAACCATCCGTTCCGGGAGGGCCTCGCCCTCCCATCTTCTTCCCTTTTCTCCTCTCTTCCTGTCCGCGTCCCGATACACCGTTCGCTGTTCGTCAAGAGAGAACACTCGTGGGGTGCGCCGGGAACGCCCCCGGACGGGGGCTGCGCTGCGAACTGCCGCGGAAGTTTCGAAAGGTATTTATACCGTCACCCGGAACCTTGACCTGTCGAGGTATCCTATTCATGGCGAACGACGAGGTGGAGCTTTCTGGCGGCAAGGACGATAGCGAGTACGAGGTCGTACCGGTCGGACCCATCCGGCGCCTCGAGAAGCGCATCGATGAACTGGAGGGCCAGAAGCAGCTGTCCCAGAGCGAATCGCTCATCAGGGACATGATGGACATGATGAAGACCAACCAGCAGATGGTCAACTCCATGGTCCAGAGCACCAACGAGCTGAAGAACTCCATCGAGGACCTGACGCACAAGATGGACAACACGATGGACAATATGAATGATTTCATGGACCTGCTGGAGGAGGCGAGCGAGGCCTCCCTCGAGGAGGACGTTTCCCATGACCTCGGCGAGTCCCTGGCGAAGCCAATCACCGACAAGATGGATGAGCTGCGCCAGACCAACGAGCGGATGCTCGAGGGCCTCTCCAGTCTCGGTGAGGGTATCGACAACCTCGACCAGCGGATGAAGCGGATGTACGCGTCCGGGAAGCAGGAACCGTTCAGCGGCTCCCGCCGGTCCCGGTCCCGTTCGCGTTCCCGTTCCCGGTCCCGTGGAAGCGACCGCGACCGTGATCGTGACCGTGACCGCGGCGAGGAGTGATATGAATACGATGCCGATGCGCCATTCCAGGCGCGGTGTCACCCCGGTCGTGGCGATCATCCTTCTCCTCATGATGACCGTCGCGGCCGCAGGCGCCGCCTTCACCTGGTTCAGCCAGATGCAGGAGGAGCTGCAGGACCAGGCCGCGTCCGACCTCCGGACGAGCATGGACGTCAAGGACCTCCAGTGCGACAGCGGCTCCGACACCCTCGATATCTCCATCAAGAACTCCGGCTCCACCGAGGTCGAGCTGACGAGTGTCGACGTGTTCGTCCGGGACTCGACCGGCCACCTTAACGCGACCATCACCCAGCTCGACTGGTCGTCCAGCGGATGCAGCGGCGCCTGCCAGTTCGGCCAGCCCGGCGGGTTCGACACCGCCCAGGTCGACATCTCGACCGCCGACTCCGGTTCGACGTTCCTCTCCTCCGGCGCCTTCTACGATGTCGAGATCGACTTCACCGACGCCGGCTTCACGCTGCAGGCGGGCGGCTGCCTTGCGAGGAACGGCTGATCCGGCCACGTAACCTTTTTATGCTACTCCGGCGCATTCGTTCCCGTATGAATGTGCCACGCCGCGGCCAGTCACAGGTCATCACGGCCGTGCTTCTGGGGGGCATCCTGATCGCGGGTATCTCGGCCGCATACATCTGGGGGCTTCCCATCCTCCAGAAGAACCAGGACGTGAACAACGCCCAGCAGTCGCTGGCCACGCTGGAGCAGGTCGCTGCCGGCCTGGAGACGGTCGCGAACGAGGGCGGTTCCCGGAGCGTCGAGGTCTCGCTCGGGACCGGCAGCCTGAACATCGATGCGGAGAACGAGACGATCACGTTCCGCGCACTCACCCGGGGCGCGTACGTCTCGACCAGCCAGTGGGTCCCGCTCAACGAGAACGATATGCAGGGCGTGAACCGGACCACCGGCGAACCCGTCCCCATCGAGGACGGCGGGTACGCCATCCGTGGCACCGACTCGGCGGCGCTGCTCATCGGCCGCGCCCTCCTCTCCCAGGACCGGTTCACGACGTTCTACCAGGTCATCCTCCGCCCTCTCTACCAGACCGATTCCAGCCAGACCTACCAGATCGACCTGGTGCAGAACGGGAACCTGGAGGCGTCGGGCGGACAGCACACGGTCGTCTTCCAGCGGACCGGGGAGGAAACCGAGCCGGGGGCCGGTGCAAACGGCGGGACGCTCCACCGGATCCAGGTGTCGATCCGGGTGTCATGAGGTGGATATAGATGCGACGATCCGGACAGTACGCGCTGATCGAGCAGGTCATCCTGTTCACGCTCGGGATAACCATCACGCTCGGCTTCCTGGTGGCGTTCGAGAACCTGACGGACGACATCCAGGCCGATATGGCGGAGACGCAGACCGAACTTGTCTCCAGGTACGTCGCGTCCAGCGCGGTCGAACTGGCCAGCAGCGGGTCGGAGGGTCGGTTCGCGCTTTCGCTCCCGGAGACGGTCGCCGCCCAAATCTACGCGGTCCGGCTGACCCCGGACGGCGTCGAGGTGGAGACCGTGGGGCAACAACACACCGCATCGCTCTACGGCCTCACGACACAGCTCGAGGAGCGCGGCGCCATCGAGAGCCGGTCCGGCGGTGCGACATTGACGTACCGGGACGGCATCCTGACGCTGGAGGAACGATGATGTATACCGATACGAGGTGGAACGATGTCAGTTGACATGGGCGCGCTGATCAAGCGCCTCCGGCAGCTCAAGGAGCAGCGGGAGGAGGACGAGCAGGAGGGCTCGGTGCAGCGGCTCGTGCTCAGCGGCGCCGAGCCCGGCGAGGGCAGCGCACCCGCGGGAGGCGCGGCCGAATCCGGCTCCGGCCGGGTGGCCGTCGGTGGCGGGGACGAGACCGAGGCCGTGGGCGGTGCGGCGCTTCCCGTGACCGGGACCGTGCGGGAGCGCGAGCCCGAACCCGAACCGGAGGACGAGGAGGAGCCGTCCGACCGGGTCGGTTTGCAGCCCCATGACGAGGGCAAGTATTTCTGGGAGAAGCACCAGACCGGGGAGGGGTTGAGCGAGGACGACGAGGCGGCTGATGTCGATCTCCGCTACCCGCTCATCCCGAAGAACCCGGATGAGGACGAGAAGGTGTATGCATGGGCACATATCACGTACGATGAGCAGGAGGAGAGCGTCGTCTACCACGTCCACGAGCCGGACCTGACCCCTGCGGCCGAGGACCTGCTGGAGCAGGTGGAGGATCGGCTGAAGGAGCAGATCGACGTGGATTTCGGTGAGATGAAGCGGGACCAGGCCCGTGAGTTCCTGCGGAAGCGGATATCCGAGATCCTGCGCGGCCGCGAGTTCAACGTCGACCCGCAGACCCGCGAGGTCATCCAGTACTACGCGTTCCGGAACTTCGTCGGGCTCGGCCCCATCGAACCGCTGATGAACGACAAATACATCGAGGACGTGTCGTGCGACGGCACGGGCATCCCGGTCTACGTCTACCACCGGAACCCTGACGTGGCCTCGGTCGAGACCGATGTCGTGTTCGAGGACGAGGAGGAACTCGACAGTTTCGTGCGGAAGCTGGCGCAGCGGTGCGGCCGGTCCGTCTCGATGGCCGAACCGCTCGTCGACGGGTCGCTGCCGGACGGCTCCCGTGTCCAGGCCACCCTGGCGACGGACATCGCGCGGCGCGGCTCCAACTTCACCATCCGGAAGTTCACCGAGGACCCGCTCACCCCCATCGACATCATGAACTTCGGGACCATCGATGCCACGATGCTGTCCTACCTGTGGCTGGCCATCGAGAACGGCAAGTCGCTCATGATCGCGGGTCCGACCGCGGCAGGGAAGACGTCGCTGCTGAACGCGCTGTCGCTGTTCATCCCGCCGGAGCTCAAGATCATCTCCATCGAGGACACGCCCGAACTCCGGCTGCCGCACCCGAACTGGGTGCCGGAGGTCGCGCGGAGCGGGTTCGGGTTCGGGACGCAGTCCACCGGCGAGGTCACGCTGGACGACCTGCTGGAGGAGTCGCTGCGGCAGCGGCCCGACTACATCATCGTGGGCGAGGTCCGTGGTGAGGAGGCGTACATCCTGTTCCAGCAGATCGCCACCGGCCACCCGGGCATGTCGACCATCCACGCCTCGTCGCTCACCAAGGTGATGGACCGGCTGACGACGCGGCCCATCGACCTGCCGCCGTCGCTCATCGAGAACCTGGACCTCATCGTGTTCATCAAGCGGGTTCGCCGCCGTGGCAAGTACGTGCGGCGGGTCGATGCGGTCTACGAGCTGGAAGGGTTCGATGCCGAGACGGATGAGCCGCAGGTCAACCAGATGTTCCAGTGGCACGCCAAGGCCGACCGGTTCGAGGTGTCGAACGAGAGCAGCCTGCTCGCCGAGATATCCGAGGAGCGCGGGGTCGACCAGCACAAGTTGCAGAACGAGATCCAGCGGCGGCGGACCGTCCTCGAGTGGATGCGGGAGAACGACGTCACCCATTACACCGATGTCGGCCGCATCGTCAGCAACTACTACCGGCATCCGCGCCGCCTCCTGGAGCAGATCGGGGAGGTGTGATCCGTGGCCGAACGCAGCCGCTGGGTCGATTTCGCGGACCGGCACGTCGGGACGATCGCCTCCGACATCGAGCCGTACTTCCAGGATCTCGGGAACGACCTCATCCTTGCGGACATCGGGTTGACGCTCCACGAGTACCTCGGGCTGGCGGTCGTCGCGTCCATCGGCTCCTTCGGGTTCAGCGCGCTCCTCGTCGGCCTCATCGTCGGACTGATGACGATGGACCTGATGGGCATCCTCTCCGCGGTCATCATGGGTGTCTTCGTCGGCGTGTTCCTGGCCGTGGCGACGTTCATGGGGTTCTACCTCTACCCGTCCATCAAGGTCGGGCAACGCCGCTCCAACATCGACAACAACCTGCCGTTCGCCACCATGTACCTCTCCACTGTGGCCGGGACCGGGACACCGCCCGCCGCACTGTTCCAGCTGCTCGGCCAGTTCGACGAGTACGGCGAGGTGTCCGAGGAGGCGCGGAACATCTCCCGCGACATCTACACGTTCGGCGCCGGGACCTCCCAGGCGTTGCGGGGTGCGGCCGAACGCACCCCGTCCGACAAGTTCAAGGAGCTCCTCTGGGGCATCAACTCCATCCTCACCACCGGCGGCGACCTCCGGTCCTACCTCCAGGAGAAGTCCGAGTCGTACATGGCGGACTACCGCCGCTCCCTCGACGAGTACACCGACACGCTCTCCCTCCTCGTCGAGATGTACATCACCCTCGTCATCGTCGGCTCCGTCTTCCTGGTCATCATCTCGACCATCATGTCCGCGCTCGGCGGGAACACCCTTCTTATCGTTTCGTTACAGATATTCACCGTGATATTCCTGTTGCCGTTCGCCGCGGTGATGTTCATCGTCATCGTCAAGGGGGTGTCGCCGCTCGAATGATGTGGGCGACAGACCCGGGCGGGGTGGTGCACCATGGCTAACCTCCGTGACTGGATCGACGACCTCGAACCGGTGCAGAAGGTGGAGTACGCCTCGTTCGGGACGGGCGGGTTCATCCTGCTCCTCGCCATCGTCCTCTACACGTCCGGCCAGCTCACCATCGGTGGGGCGCTGTTCGTCGCGGGCATCGTCATCGCGTTCCTGCCCTACGGCCTCTACATCTACTTCCGGGACAAGAAGTACCGGCAGATGGAGCAGGAGTTCCCGGTGTTCCTCCGGAACATGTCCGAGGCGTTGAAGGGCGGCATGTCGATGCCGCAGGCGTTCCAGCACGCGTCCCAGACCGATTACGGCCGGATCGACCCGGTGGTCCGGCGGGCCGCCCACCAGCTGTCCTGGGGCATCCCGTTCCCCGAGGTCATGGACCGCATGTCGAGCAAGGTCGAGGGCAGCGGGCTTATCCGCCGGTCGCTCGCCATTATCCTCCAGTCGTACGAGTCCGGCGGGAACATCGCGGAGACGCTCGACGCCATCGCGGCGAACGCGTCCCGCATCCAGGATGCGGAGAAGGAGCGGCAGGCCGTGCTCAAGCAGCAGGTGTACATCATCTACGCCATCCACTTCCTGTTCCTCGGTATCATCGTGGCGCTCTACCTGCTCCTCGAGAACTTCCTGCTGGAACTCGGCGGCACCAGCGGCGGCGGGGCCGGCCTCGGGTTCGGGGAGGTGCAGAACTTCTGTCAGACCGCCATCGCCGGCCCGGTCTGCTCCCTCTGCCCCGCGTTCGGCCTCGGCGACCCGACCGAGAAGATATGCTATTACAAGTCGCTGTTCCTCCTCATGATCGTGGTCGAGGGCGCGTTCAACGGCCTGGTGGTGGGCGAGATCACGCAGGGAGAGGTCTCGGCCGGCGTGAAACACTCCCTCGCGATGGCGACCCTCGGGTTCATCATATACATCGTGGCGCTGTCCATCCTGACGTGACATCCATGACGCGACGCACCGGACAGATCAGCATCGACTACCTTGCCGGAGCGCTCATCTTCTTCGGCGCGCTCGTCCTGCTCGTGTCGAACGTGATGACGACGCTCCCCCAGTTCGCGGAGAGCCAGGACCGCGACGAACTGGAGCTGTCCGCATGGTCCATCAGCGAACTGCTGCTCAACGAGCAAGGGCGATGGTCGGCCGGCGCCAGCAGCGGGACGGACTGGCACGAGAACACCGCTGACGCGGATTACATCGGCCTGGCGCGGGACGACGGCACCCTGTCGTCCGACAAGATATCGGCGCTGACCCGGCTCGACCCGGAGCGGATGACCGACCTGCTCGACACCGAGAAACAGCTGTCCATCGAGTTCCGCCACGTCGCACCGGTCGACACCCACCGGACGTTCCAGCAGGGGGAGGCCCCGTCGTTCATCACCGAGCCCGCCTACGACTCTGACGCCGTCGACACGGTCCATTACGGTGCCGCCCGGCTCGGTGACGAGCCGATCCACGTCCTCCTCGTGCAGGAGGACCACGTCGGCTGGTACAACGTCCTCCACACCAGCCGGGACTGGGACTTCACCAACGTCAACGCCGAGACCCGGAACCTGACCGGCACCGTGTTCATCCCGCTCGGCGCCGATACCTACACCGCCCGGGCCGGCCACACCGAGATCAGCGAGGGCAACATGCTCATCCTCTCCCGCGGCCTCGGCCAGGCCGGGACGACACCGCCCGACACCGTGGAGAACATCGCGTCCGTCGAACGGTACGCCGGGCTGAACGACGACGAGATCGTGGAGGTGACGCTGCAGGTATGGCAGTGAGACGCGGATACGTCCACGCCCTTGAGGGGATGATCGCGGCGCTCATCGTCGTGTTCTACCTGACCTCCATCGTCTCCGTCCCCGACCCGACCGACTGGACCCGCACCCGGATATCCAAGACCTCCGAGGACATCATGTCGACCATGGACCGGTCCGGCGTCCTGGACGACGTCGTGATGCGTGACGACACCGCCAGTTTCAACGCGCTCGTCAACGCGCTCGACAGCTCCCTCACATACACCATATCGGTGACGGACCTGCCACGGCCACGCGTCACGGTCGCCGTGCTGTCGAACAACTCCTCCTCCTACGAGGACACCACTTCCCCGGGCGACCACGGCGGTACCGGTCTTCCCACGACGTACAGTCCGTACCGGCAGGGCGATCTCGACACGCTCGCGGCCGGTGAACCGGACCGGTTCGGCCAGGTCGAGTACGTCCTCTCCGACACCCAGGACGACGGGACAACCGCGTACACCCGCATCAACCTCGACCTCGACGGGGACGGCTCGTTCAACGACCCCGGCGAGGGGCCGCACGCGCTCCACGACCGGTTCGAGTGCGACGCCGGGGTGCCGGGATGCGACGGCCACGTCTACGAGGTCGGTCCGTTCAACGACACCGTCGTCCTCCACGCGGCGTCCTACACCGATACCCTTGCGGCGGAGCGGCCGAACGTCTCCATCGGCCGCCGCGACACCGCGTTCACCTACGAGACGGTCAACCCGTCGCTCGAGTCGCTCGACCGGTACGAGGCCGCCATCACCCCGGCCTGGACAGCATCGACGCTTGACGCGTACAGCGGCCCGCTGGACGGGTTCCTCTCGGACGGCAAGTTCCTGCTCGTCCACTCCGACGCCATCGACCGGCAGGCCGACCTCCAGGACGGGGACTACCTCGGCGACCGCGGCCTCCGGTACATCACCCGGTACAGCGTCGAGGGAAGCGGCTCCACCACGAACATCCTGTACACGGTCAACGGAGCCGGGAACACGTCCTACCGGTCAACGTCGTACTACCTCGACGCCCCGCTCACGACCTACGACTTCACCGATACCGGGTCGCAGTACGAGGCATCGCTCCAGATCAACGGCCAGTCCCTCACAGCCCGCGTCCCGTACAGCGAGGACTCCGTATCGTTCTCCACGGAGGCGTACGCCCATCCCTACGAGGTCGGGGACCGCGTCGTCCTCGCGGGGAACGCGTACATCATCGACGGCATCCGTCCGCTCCGGCTCGAACCCCTCGACCAGCAACGGTTCGACACGTTCGACACGGAGCGGGTCGATGCGGACTACCACCTGACACGGATGGAGGAGCGCTCCTACAACATCTCGGCCTACGATGCCGCCGCATCCACGTCGGACAGCACGAGCGACCCGAACGACCCGCGGCTCGACGGCGTCGTCGACACGCCGTGCGACACCGACACGTACCCGTTCCGGTTCGGCACGGTCACCGTGGACAGCGAGCCGCACCGGTTCCTCATGATCAACTTCGAGGCGGAGGCGCCGTGCACATCGTACTACGAATACGTCTACTTCAACTTCACATCCGACAGCGATTTCAGCGATTCCGCGTCGGAAACCCCTGACGGGTACAGCGGCGAGGGGCCGTACCAGGTCGAGGACACCGTCCAGATCGACCGGTTCAACTACACCGTCGTGCCCGACACCGACGGCCAGGGCCTCTCCCTCACCCGGCAGGGCCCGCGACTGGTCGGGGAGATCCCGGTCTCACGGGGAGCGGTCGAGGGGCAGGGACGCATCTCCCTCGTCCGGCGGATGGATCTCGGTGACGACGACCACCACCTCCTCGGCGTCCTGACGGCGCGGGAGACCGAGTCGTCCTACCGGTTCACCGCGCCGCGCACCCTCGGCGACATTTCGTTCGGCTACACGTACACCTCGCTCGCCGGCGAGGAAAACCGGTTCGGCTACACGCTCGACACCATCTGGTGGTTCTCATGAACCGGCACGGCCAGTTCTTCATCATCACCGCGGTCCTCATCGCGGGCGCGCTCATCACCATCACGACCATCCTGACCGCGTCCGAGACGATCAACTACAACGCGGTGCTGGAGCGGCACGATACCGATATCATGGAGAACGTTGCTCACATCTCGGGCTCCGAATGGTGGGACCAGGACTGGCAGTTCCGGAAACGGGTGGTCGTGGAGGAGGAAGCCGGCCAGTTCCTCACCGGGGAAGCCGTCACGCTCTACCTCGATGCACGGAACGAGCGGGTGGAGAACGACTGCGATGACATCCGTACGGTCGTGGACGGCCAGGAGGTCGCGTGGGTCAACACGACCCCGTGCGACATCGACACGTACGATACCGATGTCAGCGCGGTCGCGCGGTGGCCGATGGACGAGAACACCGGGACCACCGTCGACGACTCGACCGACGGCGGCCACGATGGTACGCTGCAGGGCGATGCCGGATGGACTAGCGGCCGGTTCGGCTCCGGCCTGACGTTCGATGGGAACGGCGACTACGTCGATGTCACGGAGCAGAGCGATATCCCTGACGGCAGCGAGGATTACGCCATAACCGCATGGTTCCGCGCCGACGGGGACTGCTCCTGCGGCATCCTCGGCTGGGGGAACTACGGCACCGCCAACGAGACGACGGCGCTCCGTCTCCACAACAGCGGGAACGCCGACGAGATATCGCTCCGTCATTACTGGTGGGGCAACGATATCGACGCCACCACGACCGTCCCCTACGGCGGGGTCTGGCATCTCGTGGTCGCACAGTTCAACGGCACCCACCGGCAGATCTGGCTGGACGGGGAGAAGGTGGCGGAGGACACTCCGGGAAGCGGCCACAACGCCCAGGTCCAGGATGTCACCATCGGCACGACGAACACGAACGAGTACTTCGATGGGTCCATCGACGACCCCCGGATCTACGCCTCCGCGCTCTCACCCGGACAGATCGACGGCATCTACAACAACGGCATCGGGCTCAACGTGTCGCTCGACATGCTGCCGCGGGAACGCCTCTCCGACGTGGCGGTGTACTACGGAAACCCGTCCGCGGCCGATCCTGGCCACACCGCCGCCGACCTGAACGTGACCGCGCTCTCCCAGCGGCCCACCGTCGTCCAGGTCGGCCCGATGCGCTCCCAGCAGGAGATCGCCCAGAAGATGTCGATGTACGTCGACCGGTTCGACGAACTCATCAGCCCGTCGATCAGCCTCCAGCGGCGTGAGGGCCGGTGCGACCTGCTGACGCTGCAGTCCACCACCGCGGTCCTCGACCGGGAGATCTGCTAGAACTCCTCGATGTACGCCACTTCCTTCTCCTCGAGTTCCAGGTCCCGGACCAGCGCGTCCTTCAGATCGTCATCGGTGAACAGCACCTGGAGGAACGGGATGAGTTCCGCGGCGTCGGACATGGAGACGTGCAGCGCATCGCCGACCTTCCGGCCGATGCTGTCCCGCGTCGCCCGCGCCGCCTTGCTCCGCCCCATCTTCTTCAGCTTCGACGGGTAGCCGTACTTCGTCCAGCCGCCGTACTTCTCGTCCTTCGCCAGCGCCACGCCGACCGTCAGCAGGTCGTACACGTACTTCAGCAGCGTCCAGTCCTGGTTCTTCCGCATCCGGCCGCGGAACAGGTCCGCATCGGCCACCGCCTCCATCGCCCGCGCCGTGTCCCCGCTCTTCGCGTACTCCTTCGGCACGTTCTCCCGCACCCACTCAAGCAGGTCGTCCTGGTTCTCGTCGATGCCGTCGGTCGCGCTCGACGCGGTCGCGGCGCTCGTCGTCTTGAACACGATCTTCAGCGCCTCGAAGATGTCCCGCCCGGTCTCCCGGTAGCCAAGCTTCTTCACGTCCTCCTTCGTGATGCGGCCGCCGCCCGACAGGCTCTCCAGGTCGTTGATGGCCGACCGCATGTCGCCGTCCGCCCGGTGGGCGATGGCCTTC
>CAZNTD010000020.1:0-15995 GCA_964575915.1 uncultured archaeon
GCTTGGAGCCGCCGCCGATCTCGTAGCCGTTCAGCACGATGTCGTACGCGTCCGCCGTCAACTCCAGCAGCTTCTCGGTGCTGTCCGGCTGCAGCTGGCGGAACGTCTCCTGGTCGTCCGGCATCGTGAACGGGTGGTGCTCACTGCCGAACTCCCCGTCCTCCTCGGAGAACAGCGGGAAGTCGACGACCCACACCAGGTCGTGGCCCTCCGCGGAGTCAGCGATGTCGAACACGTCGTCCGCGAGGTGGCGGCGCAGCGAGCCCAGCACCGCATTGGCGGTGTCGCGGTCGTCGGCCACGAAGAAGAGGACGTCGCCGGCCTGCGCATCGAACTCCGAGATGAGGTCGCGCAGGACCTCCGTCTCAAGATAATCCTCCACGGGCGACTTGAACCCTTCCGAGGTCAGCTTGATCCAGATGAGGCCGCCCGCACCCTGCTCCTGCGCATAATCGATGAGGTCGTCCATGTCGCTGTTGGACAGTTCGTCGGCGCGGCCCGCCAGCTTGAACCCCTTCACCGCGCCGCCGTCGGCGACGGTCCGGTTGAAGATGTTCAGTTCCGAATCCTTGACCAGGCCGGACACCTCCTGCAGCTCCATGCCGTACCGGCGGTCGGGCCGGTCGGAGCCGTACGTCTCCATCGCCTCCTCGTGCGTCACCATGTCGATAGGCGTCTCCAGTTCGGTGCCGAACGTCTCGTTCAATGCGAAGACGAGCATCTCCTCCATCATCTCCAGGAACTCCTCCTGGTCCATGAACGACACCTCGAGGTCGAGCTGGGTGAACTCGGGCTGCCGGTCCTTCCGGGTGTCCTCGTCACGGAAGCACCGCGCCACCTGGTAGTACCGGTCCGCCCCGCCCACCATGAGCAGCTGCTTGAACAGCTGCGGGCTCTGGGGCAGCGCGTAGAAACTGCCGGGGAAGTTGCGGGCCGGCACAACGAAGTCCCGCGCCCCCTCCGGGGTGGACCTGGTCAGGTTCGGGGTCTCGACCTCGAGGAACCCTTCCTCGTTCAGGTAGTCGCGGCAGGACTGGATGAACGCGTGCCGGTCCTGCAACGTCTGTGCGACGCGCGGCCGGCGCATGTCGAGGTAGCGGTGCTCCATCCGCAGTTCCTCCCGGGCCTCCGCCGCCTTCTCCTCGTCGAGCGAGAACGGCGGCACCTCGCTCTCGGACACGACCTCGAACGAGTCGGCGTGGATCTCCACGTCGCCGGTCGCGAGGTCGTCGTTCACCGTGCCCTCCGGCCGCTCCGCCACCTCGCCCTGGACACGGACGAGGTACTCGCGGCCGAGGTCCTCGGTCTTGTGGAAGTCCGCGGTGTACTCCGCGGAGAAGACGACCTGGACCATGCCGGCGCGGTCGCGGAGGTCGACGAATCGGGTGCCGCCGTGGTCCCGGACGCGGTGCACCCAGCCGACCAGCGTGACCGTGTCGCCCGCGTCCGATGCGCGGGGCTCCCCGCACATGTGTGTCCTGTGCATGCCGGGGACTGGCCGTGGAACTCTTAAATAGGTTCGAGCCGGGGCGAGGGGGAACGCTTTTGAGCCACCATTTCCCTGTGGCATGCATGCGGAACGGTATCACGCCGGTGGTGGCCATCGTCCTGTTACTGATGATGACGGTGGCGGCGAGCGGGGGCGCGTACGCGTGGATGACGCAGGTGCAGGACGAGGCGCAGGAGGACGCCGCACGGGGACTTTCGACCGGTGTCGACCTCCGTGACGTGCGGTGCCGGGGCATCAACATCTCCTTCACCGCCAGCAACACCGGCGACACCGCGCTGTCGTCGGACGAGGCGGACGTGTACGTCCGTGCGGACGGCGACCTGCTCGGGGCCGGGACCGCGGACGTGTCCGGGGCGGCGTTCCTGCAGCCCGGCGGCGTGGGGAGCAGCCACGTCACCCTTCCCGAGACGACACGGCGGAACGTCCGGTACGAGATCGAGGTCGTGTTCGACGATGACGACCATGCGACCACCGCGTTCTGCCGGTCGCAGGGGACGATGATCGGGGAGGCCCACCGGGTGGACGTGTCCGGCACGTCGTGGACCACCGTCGACTTCCTGGCGAACCATTCCGATCCGGTCGTCCTCGCGACCACCAACACGGTGGACACCGGGGACCACCCGCTCATCCCGCAGGCACGGAACGTGCAGCAGGACTCCGCCGAGGTCCGGCTGTGCGAGCACGAGAACGGGGAGGGCTGCGAGGAGTTCGGGACCGAGACCCTGGGCGTCGTCGTGCTGGACGGCGGCATGGCGAACGCGACGAGGGGGCTGCAAACCGGGACGGCCACGCTCCCGTCGACGAACGGCGGGAACCGCGCCGGCACCAGCATCGCGTTCACCCGGCTCGACGGGCCGGCCGTCGGGTTCGTGACGCAGCGCGGTGTGAACGAGGACCGGGCGTTCCCGGTCTGGGTGACCGGGGCGGACGACAACACGCTGAACGTCGGCTACTGCGACCACAACGAGTCGGACGTGGATGGCTGCGAGGCGCACGGCCAGGAGCAGGTGTCCTGGCTGGCCGTGGACGACGACCGGCTCGGCATCGCGACGGGCGACGCGAACCGGACCGCGGCGAAGTACGCCGATGATAACTGGGCGTCGGTCTCCTACGACCTGGACGGGCCGGTCGTGGGGCTCGGGATGATCCAGGGCGACGAGGGCGGGCAGGATCCCAAGGTGTCGGAGGTGCGGAACGTCGGGGCGTCGGGACTGGACGTCCACTTCTGCGAGCACGATGCGGACGACGTCTGCAACGGCCATTCGGACAACTACCTCGCGTGGCTCGCGGTCGAGGAAGGCATGATCCTCCGCTGAGCCGGAGGGTCGCGGCCGTGCCATTTTTATCTCCCTCCTCCCAAGTCACGGTGTATGCCCGATTCTGCGCCGGGGACCCGCATCTCGAAGCTGACGATGAAGGGGTTCAAGAGCTTCCAGCGGAAGACCGCGGTCCCGTTCTACGACGGGATGACCGCCATCGTCGGGACCAACGGGTCCGGGAAGTCGAACATCCAGGAGGCCATCCAGTTCGTGATGGGTCGCCGCTCCTCCCACCTCCGCGCGGAGAAGATGGAGCAGCTCATCTTCAACGGCGGTGAGGACGGGACGCCGGCGGAGGAGGCCGAGGTCACGCTCCACCTCGACAACAGCGACGGCCGGTTCGACGAGGTGGTCGCGGAGGACGCGGACACGGTCACCATCGGCCGCCGCATCAGGCGGAACGGCTACTCGACGTACACGTTCCAGGGCAGCAACTGCAAGCGGACGAAGATCGACGAGGTGATGGACGTCGCCGGTATCGACCGCGGCGGCTACCACATCGTCCGGCAGGGCCGCATCACCCAGATCGTGAAGCAGACCCCGGTCGAGCGGCGGAAGGCCATCGACCGCATCTCCGGCATCGCCTCGTACGAGGACAAGGAGGAGGAGGCGCTGGCGGAGCTCGAGCAGGCCGAGGAGGACCTGCAGGAGCTCGAGATAAAACTTGACATGAAGCAGGAGCGGCTGGACCGGCTGGAGACGGAGAAGGAGGACGCGGAGCGGTACCGCGAGCTGCAGCACCGGAAGAAGGTGCTGGAGGCGTCCATCCTCGAGCAGCGGAAGCAGGAACTTGAGGGGCAGCTCGACAACCTGACGGACAAGGGCGGCGAGGATATCGATGAGCTGGAGGAGCAGGTCGAGGCGTACGACGAGCGCATCGAGGAGCTCGAGGACGACCTGGAGGATATCGAGCAGGAGATGGAGCAGGCCCGGGACTCCACCCTGCTCCGGGACATCGAGTCCATCAAGGGGAAGATCGAGCGGAAGAAGGACAAGATCGACAGCAAGCGGGACAAGATCGAATCCATCGAGGATATGCTGTCCGACTACTCGTCGATGCAGAAGTCGAAGGCCGGCTCCAACCGGGCGGTGGAGGCGGTCATGGGCCTCGGGAAGGAAGGGGTGTACGGCACCGTCGCCGACCTCATCCACTACAACGAGCGGTTCGCGGTCGCCATCGAGACCGCCGCCGGGGGGCGGCTGCACAACGTCGTGGTCGAGTCGCAGGACGTGGCGGTGGAGTGCGTCAACCACCTGAAGCAGAACAACATCGGGCGGGCGACGTTCCTGCCGCTGGACAAGGTGTCGCCGCGGAGCAAGGGGAAGGCGGCGCGGGACGCCATCCAGCAGCCGGGCGTCATCGACTTCGCCATCAACCTGGTTGACTACGATTCGCAGTACGGCAACGCCATCAAGCACGTGTTCGGGGACACGCTGGTGGCGGACGACCTCGAAAGCCTGAAGGACGCGGGCCGGGTGCGGGCGACCACGCTGGACGGCGACCTGATGCGGAAGTCCGGCGCCATCACCGGCGGCGCGAAAAAGAAGAAGCGGAAGTCCCGCAGTTCGAAGCCGAGTTTCAACCCGGAGAAGAAGCGGGCGGAGAAGGACCAGCTGCAGAACGATATCGATGACCTGAAGCAGGAGATCGGGGAACTGAACGAGGTGCTGGAACAGAAGCAGGAGGAAGAGGACGAGGCCAGCGAGGTGTCCGACGAACTGAAGCAGGAGCGGCAGCAGGTGCGGGAGGAGCTGAAGGAGGTGAAGGAGGAGCGGCGGGAGGCCGCCGAGGAGCTGGCGCGGCTGCGGAACACGGTCGGGAAGGACCAGAAGAAGCGCGCCCGGTTCGAGGCCGAACTGGAGAACATCGAGGACGACCTGGACCGGCTGGAGGACGTCGAGGAGCGGGAGGACGGGTCGCTGGACAGCCTGAAGCAGAAGAAGACCAAGACCATCAACACCATGAACGCACTGGGCAACGTCAACATGCGCGCCGTCGAGGAGTACGAGGAGTTCCGGGAGGAGTTCGACGCGTTCCAGGAGAAGGTGGAGACCATCCGCCAGGAGAAGCGGGAGATCGAGCAGATCCTCGAGGACATCCAGGACAAGAAACGGGAGACGTTCATGGAGACGCTGGAGACTGTCAACGCGGAGTTCGACGACATCTTCACCACGCTGTTCGAGGGCGGCAGCGCCGAACTCGAGCTGGAAGAGGAGGGGGATATCGACTCCGGCCTGCTCATCCGGGCGCAGCCCCCGGGCAAGGATCCGCACATGATCGACTCGCTGTCCGGCGGGGAGAAGTCGCTGACCGCGGTCGCGTTCATGTTCGCGCTGCAGGAGCACCGGCCGTCCCCGTTCTACGTCATGGACGAGATCGACGCGGCGCTGGACGACACGAACGCGAAGCGGCTGTCCGAACTGCTCAAGGAGTACGCGGACACGTACCAGCTCATCGTCATCTCCCACAACAACGAGACGGTGCGGCACGCGGACCGCGCCTACGGGGTGTCGATGCAGGACGGCGTGTCCAAGATCCGGTCGGTCGAACTCGAGAACAACTGACCGCGCGGACGGCCCGTCCGCACACTTTTTATAGTCCCCGGACGCATACCGGTGTACGTCTCTGGGGGGAGACGCATCCGAGGGGGAAGACGGACCAGGTATACCACATGGAGGCAGAAACGGTACCCCGCGGAGAACACGAGGAGTTCGATCCCCATAGCGTCGAGGCTCTCTCTTCCGGCGACTGGGAACGGACCCTGGAACGGTTCACCGAGGACATGGACCCGTGGAACATCGATATCGTCGTCCTCGCGGACCGGTACAAGAGCTACATCGAGCGGATGGAGCGGTTCGACCTCGAGGTCCCGGGCCGGGTCGTGCTGGCAGCCGCCATCCTGCTGCGGATGAAGGCGGAGGCGTTGCGGGCGTCCGAGGAGGACGAGCCCGACGAGGTGGAGGAGGAGTTCATGGAGTTCGACGAGGAGATGTATGACGACCCGGCGGATGAGAACCAGCTGCGCATCCCGGAGGCGGTGCCGACCCCGCCGGTGAAGAAGAAGGGGAAGCGGAAGGTGACGCTCGACGAGCTGACCGATGCGCTGTCGAAGGCGATGGATATCAAGGAGAAGCGCGGGCAGCGGCAGGAGGTGCGGAAGGAGGCGGAGGACTACGGCATCGAGGTCGAGGAGGAGGACATCACCGACCGGCTCGAATCCATGTTCAGCACGCTGAAAGGGTTCGTGTCGAACGGGACCGACGCGGTGACGTTCTCCACCCTGGTCGAGCGCGAGGACCGGCAGGAGCGCATCGAGCAGTTCGTCAACCTGATGCACCTCGAGACCGAGGAACGGGTGCGGTGCTACCAGGAGGAGTGGCTCGGCGAGATCGAGATCGAGGTGCTGGAGGACGCGGACGGGGAGTTCGGAGGATGATACGATATGGATGAGAAGAAGGCGGTCGCGGAAGCCGCGCTGTTCCTGAGCGAGGAGCCGCTGGACACCGACGAGCTGGCGGACGTGATGAACCTCGGGTCGAAGGGGTTCGTGCAGCAGGTCATCGACGAGCTGCAGGAGGACCTGGACGCGGACGCGCGCGGCCTGACCATCGTGGAGAGCGAGGAGGGCTACGAGATGGTGGTCAAGACGGAGCACGTGGAGCAGGTGGAGCACCTGGCGCCGCACCGCGACCTGAACGAGGCCGAGCTTCGGACCCTCGCGCTCATCGCGTACAACGCCCCGGTGAAGCAGTCCGACGTGGTCGACGTCCGGGGGAACCGGGCGTACGGCCAGATCAAGGAGCTGACGCGGCGCGGGTTCATCCAGGCGGAGCAGGCCGGCCGGACCAAGGAGCTGGACGTGACCGACCACTTCCTCGACTACTTCGACCTGGACACGCCGGACGAGTTCGCGATGCAGGCCGAGGAGGAGCACGGCGGCTGGGACACCGGCGAGGACGGGGAGGATGGCGGGGAGGCGCAGGCGGAGGATGCGGCGGAGCCCGAGGAGCCGGACGCGGAAGAATCGGAGCCGGTGCAGGACGCCGGTGACGGGGATGGTGCGGAGGACGCGGAGGATGAGGGACCGACCCGCATCACCGATCCCGTCGTCCCGTCCGACTGACACGGGGACACGCGAACAAATGTAAACGTGTGGCCGGAACGGTTCTCCATGCCCATCGAACTGTCAGCCGCCGACCTCACCGCGCTCGTGCAGGAGTTGCGGGTGCTGGAGGAGGCGCGGATCGACAAGTTCTACCAGCGGGACGACGAGATCATCGTCCACATCTACAAGCCGGGGGACAAGAAGTACCGGCTGCTGCTGCAGCCCGGCAAGGTGTTCCTCACCAAGTTCAAGCGGGAGATGCCGCAGAAGCCACCGGGCTTCTGCATGTACCTGCGGAAGACGCTCGGCGGCAAGGAGATCGAACGCGTGGAGCAGTACGACTTCGACCGCATCCTGACGCTGCACACCGACGAGGACGTCTTCGTCGCGGAGCTGTTCGGCCAGGGGAACGTCGTGGTGACGAACAAGAACGGGGACGTGCAGGGGGCGATGCGGAGTTCGGACGACCGGGTGGAGATGGACGGGCAGTACGACTACCCCGAGCCGTCGCCTGACCCGCGGGAGCTGGACGCGGCAGCGCTGGAGGAGTTCCCGGAGGAGGATGTGGTCGTCGTCCTCGCCGCGAAGATCGGGCTGGGCGGCCGGTACGCCGAGGAACTCTGCGCCAGGGCCGGGGTGGACAAGAACACCCCGGTGGCGGACCTGTCCGGGGACGAGGTTGAGGCGGTGCTGGACGCGGTCCACGACCTGTTCGCCACGCTGGACGCCGGAGAGCTGGAGCCGCACGTCTACCACGAGGACGACATGCCCGTCGTCGCCACCCCGGTCCCGTTCGTGACCTACAGCGATGCGGCGGCGGAGCGGTACGACACGTTCTCCGAGGCGCTGGACACGTACTTCACGGAGCGGGAGAAGGCGGAGTACCGGGAGGAGCAGCTGAAGGAGTACCGGGAGGAGAAGGAACGGCTGGAGCGGCGGCTCGACCAGCAGGAACGGAAACTGGAGGGGATGGACGTCGCGGCGGAGGAGAACCAGGCGAAGGCCGACCTCATCTATGAGAATTACGGGCTGGTGGAGGGCGTGCTGGACAGTCTCCGGGCGGCGCAGGAGCAGTACTCGGAGACGCAGATCGAGGAGCGGCTGGAAAGCGAGGCCGCGCAGGGCATCCCCGAGGCGGAGGCCGTCGAGCATCTCGACCTGGGGAACGACGCGGTGACGGTCGACCTGGACGGGACCGATGTCCGACTGGACCTGGAGCTGTCCGTGGAGAAGAACGCGGAGCACTACTACCAGAAGGCGAAGGATGCGAAGAACAAGATCCCTGGCCTCGAGACGGCGCTGGCGGAGACGCGGCGGGAACTCGAGGAACTGGAGGCGGACGACGTGGAGGTCGACGAGGCGTTCGAGGACAAGGAGGAGAAACGGGCGAAGAAGCGGTGGTACGAGAAGTTCCGCTGGTTCTTCTCCCGCGACGGCTTCCTCGTCATCGGGGGGCGGGACACCACGACCAACGACATGCTGGTGAAGAAGTACCTCGAGGACCACGACATCTACGTCCACGCCGACTTCACCGGGGCGCCGAGCGTCGCGGTCAAGACGGAGGGCGAGGAGGTGCCGGAGTCGACGCTGGAGGAGGCCGGGGAGTTCGCGGTCACGTTCGCCCGGTCGTGGGAGGCCGGGGTCACGTCCGAGGACGCCTACTGGGTGACGCCCGACCAGGTGACGCAGGAGGCCGAATCAGGGGAGTACCTGCCGAAGGGCAGTTTCGTCATCCGCGGCGAGCGCACCTACATGAACAACCTGCCGGTCGAGGCGGCCATCGGCCTGTACGAGCGGGAGGACGGGGCGGTGCCGATGGGCGGGCCGCCATCCGCGGTAGAGGCGCAGTGCGACCATTACGTCGTGCTGGAGCAGGGCCGGGACAAGCCGAGCGATGTGGGGAAGCGGGTGAAGCAGCACTTGGAGGGGTTCACGGAGGAGCGGCTCGACCTGGACGCGGTCATCCGCGCATTGCCGCCCGGCACGGCGTCGGTGGCAGAGATGCACTAACCCTGATAAACGCGCGGGACGCAGAGAGGTGCATGGACATGGACAGGGACGCGGTCGTCCGGTTCGCCGCCATGACGGAGCTGTTCTTCCTCGGTGTCGGCATGCTCGCGGCAGGGATGCGGACGATGGTCCCCTGGATGACAGGGTTCCCGGTCTTCTACATGGTCCTGCTCGCCCTGATCATCGCCGTCCCGGTCGTGGTCGGCCGGGAGCAGGAGGTGGACGGCCGGACCGCCGCGGCCGGGACCGCGGTCGCGGTCGGCGTGTCCGTCGTGCTGTTCGTCGTGTTCGGCCAGTGGGTCGGCCAGCAGGTGCTGATGCAGAACGGGTTCGTCGCGGTCGGGACCGTGGTCGATGTCGTGTTCGGCGCCAACCCGGGTACGCTGACCGCGATGGCGTGGTGTGCGCCGGAGATGCCGCCGCGCTGCGCCATGTTCGCGGTGTGGGGTGCGCCCGCCGTCCTCATCGGCGGCGGCCTGGCGGTCGGGGCGGCGTACCTGTCCCGCCGCGTCACCGGTGGGCGCTGACGATGTCCCAGATGTCGGCGTGGATGGCGTCGATGGACCGGAGTTCCCCGTCCGCGACGCAGTCGATGACGTGCCAGTCCTCCCGTGCCGCGATCTTCCGATAGTTCTCCGCGACCGCGGCCTGGAAGTCGCGGTCGTCCTCGTGGACGTCCCGGTCCCGGTCCGCCATGAGCGCACGGGCGGTCGCGGGATCCACGTCGAGGAAGATGGTCAGATCGGGTTCGGGGAGGCGGGACTCCACCGTCTCCATCCAGGACACCATCCCCTCCCACGCCGCACCGTCGGCATGGGTGGTCTGGAACGCGTAGTTGGACGCGGAGTACCGGTCCGCGACCAGGACGCCGCCCGCCGCGAGGTGGTCGCGGAACGCGTCGACGTACTGGTACCGGTCCGCGGCGTAGAGCAGTGCGCGGACCTCGGGCGGGACGTCGTAGTCGCCGGAGAGGTAGTCGTCGATGACCCTGCCGATCCGTGTGTCCTGGTGGGTCGGGAACTCGACCATCCGGACGTCCGCACCGGTCTCCGTGAACCGGGCGGCGAGCCGCTCCGCCTGGGTGTGCTTCCCGGACGAGTCAAGCCCCTCGATGACCACGAACAGGCCGTCCCGCGACATGACGTGCAACGGGTGTCGAAGCAATAAATACTGGGAGGATTCAAAACGTTTGGATACGACACCGCGGTATGGAGATAGCGGGGCTGACGGAGCGTGGCGTGCCCGAGTGGGCGGTGGAGCGGCTCGCTTCGAAGGGCATCACGGAGCTGAACCCGCCGCAGCAGCAGGCGGTGGAGAAGGGGCTGCTGGACGGGGAAAGCCTGCTGGTGTCCAGCCCGACCGCGTCCGGGAAGACGCTGATGGCGACGCTGGCCATCTCGCGGCTGCTGGCGGAGGGCGGGGGGAAGGCCATCTACCTCGTCCCGCTGAAGGCGCTGGGCAGCGAGAAGTACCAGGACTACCGCGGATTCTTCGGAGACGAGGCGGACGTGGCGCTGTCCATCGGGGACAAGGATTCCGGGGCCGGCTACATCGAGACGAAGGATGTCATCATCATGACGGTGGAGAAGCTGGACGCGGTGCTGCGGCACAGCCCGGCGTGGATCCGGGACGTCGACCTCGTGGTGAGCGACGAGATCCACCTGCTGAACGCGGAGGGACGGGGACCGACGCTGGAGGTGACGTTGACGCGGCTGCGGGAGCTGATGGAGTTCCAGCTGCTCGGGCTGTCCGCGACGGTGAAGAACTCGGGAGAGATGGCGGACTGGCTGGACGCGACACTTGTCGAGTCGGACTACCGGCCGGTCGACCTGCAGGAAGGCATCTACCACGACGGCACCGTCACGTTCTACCCGGAGGACGCCACCCTCCCCGATGAGCGTTCATCCGAAACGGACAGCGATTCGCCGTTCGTGACCGGGACGCAGGTGGCCGCGGAGGAGTCCGCGGAGGATGCGGTACGGGACGAGGGGGAGGAGGTGGACATCGCGACCGGCTACGGCGCGGCGGTGCTCAACCTGGTGGACGACACGCTGCGGCAGGACGCGCAGGCCATCACGTTCGTCCGCAGCCGGAAATCCGCCGAGTCCGCGGCGGAGAAGGCCGGGAAACCTGTGAAGACGCACCTGTCCCGGGAGGAGCAGCAAGAGTTGGACGACCTGGCGGACCGGGTGGAGCACGTGCTGGGCAGCCCGACGAAACAGTGCCGGCGGCTGGCGGACTGCATCCGGGACGGCACCGCGTTCCACCACGCCGGGCTGCTGGGCGAGCAGCGGAGCCTCATCGAGGACGCGTTCCGCGACGACCTGGTGAAGACCATCGCCGCCACCCCGACCCTGGCGGCCGGCATGTCACTGCCCGCGTACCGCATCATCGTCCGCGACGTGAAGCGGTACACCGACAACGGGCTGCAGTACATCCCGGTGCTGGAGTACAAGCAGATGGCGGGACGGGCGGGCCGGCCGGAGCACCACGACCGGGGCGAGGCCGTCGTGGTCGCGAAGCAGCCCGGCCAGGTGGACGAGATCCGGGACCGGTACGTCCTGGGGGAGCCGGAGCGCATCTACTCGAAACTGGCGGTGGAGCCGGTGCTGCGGATGCACGCGCTCGGCCTCATCGCCACCCGGTTCGTCTCCGACTTCGACGAGCTGGGCGACTTCTTCGCGGCGACGTTCTACGCCCACCAGTACGGGGATACCGACGAGGTGGAGGAGAAGCTGGAGGACGTGGTGCGGACGCTGGAGGAGTACGGGTTCGTGGAGGCGGACGGCGAGGACCTGCGGCCGACGACCATCGGGAAGCGGGTCGCGGAACTGTACATCGACCCGTTCACCGCCCACGAACTGCTGGAGCACATGGAGCGGATGCGGGACGCGGACGCGATGGAGCCCATCGCGACGCTGGTCGCGCTGGCGGAGACCGTGGAGATGAAGCCGCGGCTCCGGGTGCGGCAGTCCGAGCGTGCCGACGTGGAGGACATGCTGGCGCACGTCGAGGACGCGCTGCTGGAGGAGCCACCGCGGCCGTGGGACGACTGGGAGTACGAGCGGTTCCTGAAGGCGCTGAAGACCGGGATGATGCTGAAGGAGTGGATCGAGGAGGTGGAGGAGGACGACCTGATGGACCGGTACACCGTGACGCCGGGCGGCGTCCGTGCCAAGGTGGAGTCGGCGGACTGGCTGCTGTACGCCTGCACGGAACTCGCCGGGCTGAAGGGGTGGAGCGACGTGAAGACGGAGATGCAGCATCTCCGGACCCGCATCACCCACGGCATCCAGGAGGAGCTGCTGTCGCTCGTCCGGTTCGACCAGGTCGGCCGCGTCCGGGCGCGCGCCCTGCACGACCGCGGCATCACCACCGCGAGCGACATCCGGGAGGCCTCGTTCAACGCGCTGAAGAACGCGGTCGGGAAGCGGACCGCGGAATCGTTGAAGGAGCAGGTCGGGCAGGACGACATCTTCGACAAGGAGAACATCCTGGACTACTTCGGCGACTGATATGACCGGTCCAACGGACCGGTCGGAGCGTGCCGCCGCCGTGACTGGAGGCGTTCGACAAGGAGAACATCCTGGACTACTTCGGGCAGGACGAGTGACGGCACGGCACCGTTCGTCGCCGGGCCGGCTGGTGGCTATAAGAGGGTGAACACCCCATACACCGGTATGGAGACGGTCGTGCGCCGGGACACGTCCGAGGGGCTGGAGGAGTTCCTGGACCGGGCGGGCTGGTACCATCTCGACGGCATCGAACTCGACCTGTCCGGCATGTCGGAGGCGGACTACCAGCGGGCCGCCGGCGTGCTGTCCAACGCGGCGCTGCCGGTGCGGTCCGTCCATTACGACCGGACCGGGACGGTGTCGCTGCAGGAACGGGAGTTGTTCCGCAGCCAGCTGGAGATGGTTGTGGGCCGGGCGGACGACCTGGGCTGCGACCTCATCAGCGTCCACCCGCCGGAGGCGGAGGTGGGAGAGACCCATACGGTCCGGGACCTGCAGGGGTTCCTGGCGGACGTGGACCGGTTCGCCGCGGACCAGGACGTGCAGATATGCTTCGAACTGACCGGGTTCATGACCGACCCGGAGATGGTGAACATCGGGTTCGCGGAACTCGCCGAGCCGAACATCGGGGCGATGGCGGACGTGGCCGACATGGTGGACGGCATCGACCCGACCACCATCCTCGCGAAGGTAGCGGTAGGACTGTGGAAGGTGAAGGTGCCGATGCCGGCTGCGGCTATCGGGAGCGAACTCGACCTGCCCGGGGACGTGGTCGTGGTCGCGGACGGGCTGGAGTAGTCAGTCCATCCGGGATTCGAGCCAGTCCTTCAGGGTCACGCGGTCCTTGTTGGCCGTCTCGGCCGCGAGGACCTTCGCAGGGTCGAGGTCGTGGTCGTCGAACGCGTCCTTGACCTCGGGGATGGTGCCGGACACGATCTCGTCGTAGTCGACGGGCTCCTCCGCCTCCTCGGCGGTGTCCGCCCCGACGACCTCCGGGTCGACGTCCTCGACGACCTCCTTGTCGTACCGTTCCGGCGAGACGTCCTTCTTCGTGTGGCCGCACTCCGGACACTCGTCCGCGTAGACATCGATCCATGCCCCGCACTCGGGGCAGCGGATCTGGTGCCGGCGCTTGCTCCACAGGTAGAGGATGTAGGCCAGCGCGGCCAGGATGATGACGACCGCGGCTGCCTGCATGCTGCTTACCATCGGTGGTTCAAGATGGCCCGCACCGGCTTATAAAAGTATAGCGGCGCAACGGGAGGGGTATGGATACGCCGGTCCTCATCGTGAACCTGAAGACGTATGCGGCCGGGTCGGGGGACGACGCGCTCGATCTGGCGCTGACGTGCGAGAAGGTGGCGAAACAGGAGGATGCGAGCATCGCGGTCGCGGTGCAGAACGCTGACATCCAGCGGATCAGCGAGAAGGTGGACGTGCCGGTGCTGGCGCAGCACGTCGACCCGCACGGCCACGGGTCCAACACCGGGAAGGACATCGCGTCCACCCTCGCGTACAACGGGGCGGACGGGGTGCTCATCAACCACTCCGAGGACCAGGTGTCGCTCGATGACATCGAGACCGACGTGAAGAAGGCGCGGGATGCCGGGCTGGAGACGGTGGTCTGCATCGACGTCCCGGAGATGGGGAAGACGGTGTCCTCGTTCAAACCGGACTTCATCGCGTTCGAACCACCGGAACTCATCGGCGGGGACGTGTCGGTGTCGACGGCGCAGCCGGAACTCATCACGGAGGCGGTCGATGCGTCGGACCGACCGGTGCTGACCGGGGCAGGGGTGAAGGATGCGGACGATGTGCGGGCGGCGCTGGAGCGCGACACGGTTGGCGTCCTGGTCGCGTCCGGTATCGTGAAGGCGGACGACCCGGAACGGGCGGTCCGCGACATGGTCGCAGGGTTCGAGCGGTGAAGGCGTTCTTCATCGGTCGGTTCCAGCCGTTCCACCGCGGCCACATGCACGCGGTGCAGGATGCGATGGACCGGTACGACCTGACCATCGGTATCGGCAGCGCGCAGGAGGTCAACACGCTGGACAACCCGCTGGCCACGCATGAGCGGCGGCAGGTGCTGAACGACTGCGTGCCGACCGTCCCTGTCATCCCGGTGCCGGACCGGTTCGACAACGACGCGTGGCTGGACCACATCGAGGCGCAGGTGGACGTCGACGCGGTCATCTCCGGGAACGACCTGGTGCGGCGGCTGTTCCGGGAGCGCGGCTACACGGTGGAGGAGCCGGCGTACCGGGAGCCGGACCGGTTCGAGGGGACGACCATCCGGGACCTCGTCATCGCGGGTGAGGCGTGGCAGGACCGGGTGCCGGACTGCGCCCTGCCATTGCTTGAGGAGTTCGGGTTCGCGGAGCGGCTCCGCATGGTTCACGACAGGGAGGCGTGAGGCGCGGGCTCCCGCTTGAACCGGGTGTTCTCGACGCGGGATGCGACGGCTGCGACATCGTCCGCGTCCACCGCGTCGACCTGCCGGGCGATGGCGTCGTGGGACAGGTCGAGCCGGAGACCGGCGAGCACCTGGTCGAGCACGTCGTAGGTGAACGAGAGCTCGTCCTGGTCGCGCTGGCCAGGCCAGAGGTCGGCGGTCGGCGCCTTCTCGATGATCCGCGCCGGGACGCCGTGGAACCGGGCGAGGCCGCGTTCGGACGTCTTGTACAGGTCGTACAGCGCCTCGTTGTCGATGCCGCCGGGGCCGTCCGCCGCCAGGGTCATGTAGCCGAGGTCGCGCTCCGAGGCGTTCGTGGTGCCGGCGACCAGCGCGTCGCGGGCCTTCGCCACGTCCCGGAGCACGGCCATGCGGCACCGGGCCAGGATGTTGCCGCGCTTCAGTCTCTGTTCGTCGGACTCCTCCCCGAGTGATGCGAGGACGTCCACCGCGTCCCCGATGCGGGACCGGACCGTCGCCGGGTCGTTGGTGGTGATACCGAGATCGTCCGCGACCGCCAGCGCGTCGTCCACCGCCTCGGCCGGGGTATGGGCGGCGGGCATGACGAGGCCGTGGACCTTCTCGGGTCCGACCGCCTCCGCGAGGAGGGTGGCGATCATGGCCGAGTCGATGCCGCCGGAGAGGCCGACGACGTAGCCGGAGAGGCCGGAACGGTCGAGGTGGTCACGGTAGAAGCCGGTGATGATGTCCGTGACGCGCTCGCACTCCGTGTCGTCGAGCCGGAGGAGGGATACGGGGTCGTCCCGGAACGTTTCCACGTATGCCGCCCGGTCGTCACCGGTGTAGGTGTGGATGTACCGTGCCATGGCTATCGGTCGAAGACGATGTCGTCGCGCGGTGCGACCTCGCCGAACAGCCAGTCGGCGTGGTCCAGCGCCTCCTGTTTGTCCCCGGCGGAGAGCGCATCGGTCGCATCCTCGACGATGATGGAGCGGTAGTCGTGGAGCGCCGCGGAGGCGGCGGTGTGGAGGACGCAGACGTTGGTGAGGACGCCGGCGACGAGGACGGTGTCGATGCCGTTGAACCGGAGGTGCTGGTTCATGTTGGTCTCGTGGAACGCGT
>CAZNTD010000021.1:0-15915 GCA_964575915.1 uncultured archaeon
GTAACGACTGCATGACGCGCGTGGCGGACTGGTTCCGGGATACCGACCTGACGTGGACGGAGCTGGAGGCGGAGCGGGAGCTGCTGAAGGAGAGCCTGGTGCCGTCGCTGCGGGGGATGGTCGGGGGTGCGCGGTGGGACCACGCGGTGACCGACTACAGCCCGGTGCTGGAGGACGAGCTGTACGGGAACGGCACGTTGCAGGACCGGCACGACGTCGACCTCGACCGGCTGCCGGTGTTCGACCAGGACATGACCGGGAGCGGCCCGGCCTACCCGCTCGTCTTCCTCCAGCGGGACGTGCCGGTGGCGGACGGCGGCCCCGCGGACATGGAGCGGCGGCAGGAACAGTTGCTGGCCGGTGCGGAGCGGGGGACGTACGCCGCGGCCATCGACCCGGTCGGGAAGCACATCCACCTCCGGGACCGCTCCATGGAGTACGCGGTGGAGTGGTTCCGGAAGACGTGGACCGACACGACCACCGTCGACCGGGATGTCACGCTGGCGGGCGACGGCACCGCGTACACCCTGGACACGGACGGGACGGCGCGGTACGTCTGACCGGCGGTCGCACGGGACCACCGGGTTTAAACCGGACGGGTCCGACGTGAACGTATGGACGTCGCTGTCGCCGGTGCGTGCGGGTTCGTGGGCTCCCACCTGGTGCCGGCGCTCCAGGAGCGCGGCCACCGCGTCGTCGGCATCGACCACGTCCCGTGCGGGCCGGCGGACGAATCGGTGACCGCGGACCTCGGCGAGGACCTGCCGTCCGCCTCCCTCGCGGACGTCGACGCGCTCTACTACCTCGTCCACGGCCTGACCGGGGACGGGGACCTGGTGGCGCGGGAGCGCGGGATGGCCCGGACCGTCCGGGCGGCCTGCGACGCCGCCGATGTTGACCGCATCATCTATCTCGGGGGCATCCGGCCGGACCGGCCACGATCGGCGCATCTCCAGGCGCGGCAGGCGACCGCCGAGGAGCTCGGGCGGGCGGACGCGGCGCTGACCGAGTTCCAGGCCAGCATCATCGTGGGACAGGGAAGCGCCTCGTTCCGCATCATGCGGCAGCTGGTCGAGCGGCTGCCCGTGATGATCGGGCCGCGGTGGCTGGACAACCGGATGCAGCCCATCCACATAGCGGACGCCGTCGGCTACCTGGCGGACGCGCTGGACATCGACGGGACGCGGGACCGCACGGTCGAGATCGGTGGCGCGGACGTGCTGACGTACCGGGAGGGCCTGGCGGTGGTGGCGGACGAGCTCGGGCGGTCGCTCCGGTTCGTGCCGACGCCGTTCCTCACCCCGCGCCTGTCGGCCGGCTGGCTCCGGCTGTTCACCGACGTGGACTACCACCTGGCGCGGTTCCTCGTCGCCTCGCTCGTCGAGGACATGATCGTCCGGGACCCGTCCGGCATGGCCCTGTTCGACCGGGAGCCGGCAGGGTTCCGGGAGGCGGTGCGGCGGAGCCTCGCCGAACCGTGACTCGGGGAACGGGGGCCGTTCACGCCAGGTGGTCGTCCAGCACCGCATCAAGCGCGGTGCGGAGGGCGGTGCCGGTGAGGGCGGCACGGTCGGTGGCGTGGACGGCACCCATCTCGCGGCACCGGGCAGCGACGTCCGGCGTGGCGGTGACGGCGATGAACACGGGGATGTCGCGCGACGCGAGGTCGAGCGCGACCCGGTCGGACGGGGCCGCGAGCACCACCGCGGCGGCGTCGGGCAGCGCGGCACGGCTCCACATGGCGTGGTCACGGAGGTCGCCGA
Organism: uncultured archaeon; assembly: GCA_964575915.1. GTDB lineage: Archaea > Nanohalarchaeota > Nanosalinia > Nanosalinales > Nanohalalkaliarchaeaceae > CAZNTD01. Next base: position 1,764 of record CAZNTD010000021.1, read on the forward strand.
GGAGTGCGGTGAGCCCGGCGTCACGCGCCGCGGCCACCCGGTCCGGGTCGTTGTCGATGACGACCGGGTCGTCCACCGCGGAGGCGGCGGCGCGGCCGAGCGCACCGTAGCCCGCGATGATGACGTGGCCGGTGCGGTCCACCGGCTCCCGGTCCCGGCCCACCAGGCCGTGAAGCACCGGGTAGAGCTTGTCGGCGCGGCGGGTCGTCCAGTGGGAGATGGTGAACGTGGCGGCGGCCGCAAGGACGACCGCCTGGAACGCGGTGCCGGACGCGGCGGTGAGCAGGAGGCCGAGGAGGAGCACGATCTCGCTCACCTGGTCGAGCTGGAGCGCGGCGGTGAACGCGGCGTGCAGGTCGACGTCGCGGCGGAAGAGGACGACCACGGTGAGGACGGGCCGGACCACCGCGACCACGAGGACCAGCACCGCGGCGACCAGCACCGCGGCGGGGGAGAGCGGGGCGGCCAGCGCACCGAGCGCCACGAAGAACAGGGCGGCGAAGAAATCGGTTATCGGTTCCAGCGACTCCACCAGCACCAGGTTCTCCGGGTGGGCGGCGAGCAGGAGGCCGGCCAGGACCGCGGCAAGCACGGTGCCGTACGGGTGGCCGGCCAGCAGCCCGGCGACGAGCCACAGCACGGTCAGCGCCGTCATGACGGTGACCGACCCGTCCCGCGCCAGCCAGGACAGGCCGCGGCGCACCGCGGGGTGGGCGCGGACCGCGAGGCCGACCCCGAGCAGCGCGGCCAGGCCGGCCGCGACCGCGACCGGGGGCCGGGTGAAGAACGGCAACGCCGCGATGAGGGCGACGGCCGCGACGTCCTGGCCCAGCGTCACCGCCTCGGTCAGCCGGCCGTGCAGCAGCCGCCGGTCCACCTGGTTCCCGACCAGGTCGAGACCGAGCATGGAGGAGCTCGCGCTGCACGCCAGGCCGAGCAGCACCGCGTCCACCAGCGCCGCACCGAGATGGAGCGCGGCGGCCACCGCGGCGAGCAGCAGGACGGCCTGGACCGCGACGACCCGGGCGGCGGACGGGAGGACGTCCCGGACCGCCCCGGTCTGGACGTGCAGGGTGACGAGGAAGACAAGGAGGACGCCGCCGGCCTCGGCGAGGAACGCGATGTCCGGCACCGCGGTGGCGTGGCCGACCGCCAGGCCGGTCACGATGGTCACCGCCTCGCGCGGGACGGGCAGCGGGTCGGTGAGGAGGACGGCCAGGGCCGCGGCGACGAACAGGCCGGCGAGCAGCAGCATCTCAGCCATCCCGGCCACCTCCCAGGATGTCCCGCACCGTGTCGCGGAGCCGGTCGGCGCCGAGCGCGGTCCGGTCGAGCACCGCCGCGGCCCCGGCGTCGCGGAACGCGTCCGCGTCGTCCGGGTCGTCCGTCACCATCACCACGCCCGCGTCGCGGGCCGCGAGCATGTCCGCCCCGGTCTCCGGCGGGACGTCGAGCCCGACCACGACCGACGCGGTGTGGAACCCGGCGCGGCGCTTGATCTCCTCGTGCCGGATGTCAGCGAACACGTGCTCGTGCGGCGTGTCCGCGAGGATGCGGGCGGTCGCCCGGGCCGGGTCGACCACCACGATGTCGTCCACGTGCCGCTCGAGCACCGCGAGGACGTCGGGACCGCTCTCCCCGAACCCGACGAGCACCGCCTCCGACGCCCGGGATTCGGGGTGTGACGGCTCGCCGATGAGTCCGTACAGCACGTCCTGCTTGTCGATGAGCACGGTCGACACCATCATCGTGATGAGCGCGACCAGGGTGAGGAGGCCGAGGACGCCCGGGGCGATGAGGCCGGCCGTGAACGCGGTCGCGCCGAGGACCAGGGAGAACTCGCTGGTCTGCATCATGTTGATGGCGGCGCGGACGCTCGTCTCGCGGCTCTGGCCGGCAAGGTGGAACAGGCCGAGGTGGACCACGAACTTGTCCACCAGGACCACGGCCGAGAAGAGGAGGGCGAGATCCCAGTGGACGAGGAGGGCGGACGTGGACAGGCCGACGCTGAGCCCGATGAAGAACAGGGCCATGAACAGCGTGGTGAGCGGCCGCACCTGCTCGTGGATCTCGTCGTTCCCGGGGAGCTGGGCGAGGGCGATGCCGGCGAAGAACGCCCCGATCTCGTGGGACACCCCGGTGACGTCGGACAGGCCGATGAACAGGAAGAGGACGCCGACCGCCTGCAGGAAGTAGGTGTGCGGCCGGTCGTAGAACCGGGGGAGGACGCGGGGGAGGACGACCCGGGCGGCGAGGAACGCCGCCCCGCCGACCACGACGAGCGCCACGGCCGTCCGCGCCAGCGCCCCGGCGATACCGGCGGCCGCCCCGCCGGCGGTGATGGCGGCGATGACGACGATGACCGTCATGTCCTCGAACAGGAGCAGCCCGGTGTCCAGCCGGCCCGCGGTGGTGTCCACCTCGTTCCGCTCCGCCAGCATCTGGAGGACGACCGCGGTGGAGCTGTAGGTGGTGGCGATGCCGATGACGAGGGCGGTGACCGGGTCGAAGAAGAGGATGGAGAGGCCGAAGAAGACGAGGAACGTGACCAGCATCTGGGCGGGCGAGACCTGGAGCGTGGTGCGGAGGGTGGGACGCACCCGGTCCGCCTTCAGGTCGAGGCCGATGAGGAAGAGGAGGAAGACGAGACCGAGGTCGGCGAGCACCTCGGCGGAGTGGCCGCCGTCCACCACCCCGAGGACCGGGCCGACGAGGACGCCGACCGCGAGGAAGACCAGCGGCGCGGCCAGCCGGAGGACGTGCGCGAGCAGCGCGGCCAGCCCGACCAGGACGATGATGAGCATGATGTCCGGGCCGAACAGCGTGTTCGGGATCACACGTCCACCTTCGCGCCCCTGCCTTAAAACCGCGGCGGGGGCCGGAACGCTTTTCACGGTCCGGGCCGACAGGAGGGGTATGACGCGGATGTGGGGTGTCGACCCGGAACTGCTGTGCGACCAGCACCTGCTCGGGGAGCACCGGGAGATGCACCAGGAGGTCGGGCAGATCCGGGCGGGCAACCTGGCGAGCGTGGAGGGCCACGCGCGGGCGGGGCAGGTGGACACGGCGCTGCTGCAGGAGCGGCACGACGAACTCGTCGACGAGATGGCGCGGCGCGGGTTCAACCACGACAGCCCACTGGACTACGACGACGAGCTGGACCTCGGGCACATCGACGTTGAGGAGAACCTGGCGGACCTGTCGGAGCGGTGCGAGGACTGCCGGGAACGCATCGCGCGGGCGGACCACCCTATTTAAGCGGTCAACGCGAGGTTGAGGGTATGAGCGTCGTGCTGCTGGCCGCGTCCGGGTTCGGGGAGGCAATCGGGGCGGGGCTGGCAGCCGGGTTCCACCTCCTCCTGCTCCTGTCGGTGGGACTCGCCGGCGGCCTCGCCATCGTGTTCCTGGCCGGGCTCCGGGAGGTTCCGCGCACCACCGTCCTGGCGTACGGGCTCGGGATGGTCGGCGGCCTCCTCGGGGGTGCGGTCGGGGTCCCGCCGCTGGCGGTCGTCGGTGCGGCGGCCGGCGCGGTCGCGGGGTGGCGGATGGAGGACCTGCCGTTCGCGGTGTTCCGGTCGCGTCCCTACACCGTGCTGCTGGCCGGGAGCGGGATCGGCGGGGTGGTGCTGGGCTGGGCCCTGGTGCTGCGGTTCCTGGACGCGTTCAGGGACGTGTCCGCGGCCGACCCGTGGCTCACCGCCGTGGTGCTCGGCATCCTCGCGCTGCCCGCTGTCGCCGGTGTCGGCGTGCTGGTGCTGCTCGGGCGGGAGCGGCTGCGGTCCCGGTAGGTCAGGTCACCCTGTCGCAGACCTGTTCGATGGTGGCGACCGCGTCCGCGACCTCGGTCGTGACGACCTGGATGGTGTCGCGGGTGTCGGCCATCTCCGCGAGGATGTCGTCGTAGGTGCGGGGCCGGTACGGGTGCGGCCGCTCCCCGTCCAGCCCGTTCCGCTCCACGATGCCCTCCGCGTAGGACGTGCGGGCGTCGGCGATGGCGGCGGTCGTCTCGGCGCGGCGCCGGGCCGCCCGGGCGGTCTCGTACGCGTCGGCGAGCCGGGCGCGGTACCGGTCGTGCATGACGTGGTCCCGGGTGTCGAACACGGCCGCGATCTCGCCGGCGGTGGTGGCTGCAACGCGGGCCTGCTCCCGGTCAGCCGCCGCACCGGTGGCGTACGCCATCAGGTCGTCGTACGCCTCCGCGACCAGTTCCGCCCAGCGGTCGTCCGTCGCCGCCATTCAGGCCCCCTCCAGCGCGTCGAACGGGTCGGCCAGCACCCAGACCCAGTCCCGCTCCACCTTCTGCCGGTCGATGTCGTACCGGTGTTTCAGGTCGGCGACCACGGTGTCGGCGGCCAGCGGGTCGAGGTCGTGGTCCCGCGCGAAGTCGTCGTACGACATCCCGGTGGCGAGATCGCGGAGCAGCGCTGCCTCGTCGTACGCCGGAACGTCGGTCCCGTTGCGGATCGCCATGGTCACTGGAACATGCGCTCGGCGGCGTCGACGCGGTCGTCCGGGGTGGTCGCCGGGTCGGCGTTCGCCGCCGCGTCACGGTATATCTGTTCGTTGGCGTCGTTCCAGTCGTCGAGGACGGTGCCGCCGCGTTCGATGACACCGGCGGTCAGCCGGTAGAACGCACCCTGTCCGGGCCGGAACTCCTGCATCAGCGGCTCGTGGTCCGCGTGGATGGGTGACGGTGCGGCCCGGACCAGCGCGTCGTACGCGTCGGGGGCGCGGGCGCGGTACCGGCGCCGCTCCGCGGGGTCGGCGTCGCTGAACGAGACCGCGGCACGGTACGCCGCGTCGAGCCGGGCGTGGAACGCCTCCATCTCCGGGCCGTCACCGGTCCCGGTGAGGTCGGCGATGTGTTCGATGGCGCGGGTCTTGTAGTCGCGGGCCTCCGCCTCGGAGAACGCGGTGCCGGACACGTCCTCGGCGGTGCGGATGTAGCCGTCGTACGCGTCGCGGAGCGCGGCGAGATCCCTGACGACCGCGGCACCCGCATCCCACAGCGCCTCGCCTCCCCCGGTTTGGCGTGTCTCCCCCGACTGGCCGTCCGGTGCCTGGGTCGTGGCCATCCCCCACAACTGGGCCACAAAGATTTATAAATTTGTTGAGTCTCCCGTCGTGAACCTCGACGTCCGTTCACTCGTCGAGGGAATCGCTCATCGATTCGAGGATCGCGAGGCCGTCGTCCCGGTCGAGGTGGCGGTTGGCGTTGCCGCAGGTCGGCGAGTAGATGCACGAGCCGCAGCCCGAGGAGCAGGAGCAGTCCGCGACGGTTGACCGGGCGTCGGCCACGATCTCGGGGAGGGACCCGTGCGCGTCATCGACCAGGCCGACCCCGCCGGGATGGCCCTCGTGGACGAAGATGGTGGGCTTGCCCGTGTCCGGATGCATCGCGGTGGAGAGGCCGCCGAGGTCGTTGCGCCGGTCGCAGAGGACGTGCAGCGGGAGGACACCGATGATGGTGTGCTCCGCCGCGTGCAGCCCGTCACCGAGCGCGTCCACGTCCGGCGTGGAACCGAACGTGAATGCGAGGGCGCGGGTGCGGTACTCGAACGGCAGCTCCTCACCCGGGTTGAACTCGACCGTCTCCAGCACCTTCTGCTCGGCCTTCGACTTGCGGTAGTAGCCGACCACCGAGCCGTCCACGGTCACGTCGCACAGCATCACGGTCAGGTCGCCGTACGTCGCGGACTCGAGTTCCTCCTCGATCTCGACGGTCTTGTCCTTGTTCGGGTCGGTGAAGTAGTCCAGCGTGGTCGTGAGCGGGGAGAGGTAGGCGACGTCGTTGGCCCGGTCGAACTCCTCGACACGGTACCGGGAGCCGTCGTGGAGGTAGATGGCGCCGGGGTACGCGTCGGTGATGGCCGCCGCGTAGTTCAGCGTCGTGAGATGGTCGTAGGTGGACTGGTCGACGAGGTCGATGGACCGGTCGACCACGTTCCGGATCTGGAACGGCGGGCCATCCCGGCCGTTCACCGCGTGCCAGGTGCCGTCCCGCTCCGCGAGGTCGCCGGACGCGACGGCGCGGGACACGGCCGCGTCGAAGTTCGGGAAGACGTCCGCGTCCGCATCGGTGAGCGGGGATTCGCGGGCGGCCTCGACGAGGTGGCGCTGCAGGAGTTCCACGTTGCCCGGGTTGACCTTCGCATCTTCCGGGTCGCCGAACAGCTCGTTCGGGTTGTTCTTGATGTACTGGTCGAGGTTGTCCTCGCCCGGGACGAGGACGACGTAGGATTCCTGCGAGGAGCGGCCGGCACGGCCCGCCTGCTGCTGGACGTTCATCCGCGAGCCGGGATAGCCGTCCATCACGACCGCGTCCAGCGTGCCGATGTCCACCCCGAGTTCGAGGGCGTTGGTGGACCAGACGCCCATCAGGTCGCCGTCCTTGATGAGCGACTCCAGTTCCTGCCGCCGGTCGTCGTCGAGCGCGGCGTGGTACGCCCGCACCCGGTCCGCCGCCTCGCCGTCAGCATCGGCACGGAGGTCGCGCTGCAGGTTGCGGGTGTACTGCTCGGAGAGCTGCCGCGCACCGGCGAACGTCAACGTCTGGAACCCCTCCTGGATGAGGGACTGGGAGACCTGCTTCGCCTTCGGATGGGGCGAGGACGAGTTGTTGAGGACCGCCCAGTGCTTCGTGCCGGTCGCGGAGGTGTCCTCGGTCACCGCCGCCCAGTCCCCGGTCCCGGTCACCTGCTCGGCGTGCTCCACCGGGTTGCCGATGGTGGCGGAGGCGGCGATGAACGTCGGGTCGGAGCCGTGGTGGTCGAGGATGCGCTGCAGGCGGCGGAACAGCATCGCGACCTGCGACCCCATCACGCCGCGGTAGTAGTGCAGCTCGTCGATGACCACGAGGTCGAGCGCATCGAAGAACCAGTCCCACGTCGACCGCGTGGCGAACGGCAGCATCGACATGTGGAGCATGTCGACGTTGGAGAGGACGACGGCGGGACGGGCGGAGCGCGCCTTCCGCTTCGCATCGTCACCCATCTGCCCCGTGTACGGCTGGACATGGGACGGCATCAGGCCGGCGACCATCCCCAGTTCGGTGAACGTGGTGGCCTGGTCGTTGACCAGGGCGTTGGTCGGGGCGATGTAGAGCGTCCGTTTCTTGTCCCGGGCACGTTTCAGCGCCTCGAGGACGTAGACCATCGATTTGCCGGACGCTGTCGGGGTGGCGACGACCACGTTCTTCCCGTCCTGCACGTGGCGCAGCGCCGCGGCCTGGTGTTCGTAGAGCGAGTCGATGCCGGCGGCGGTGAGCACGTCCTGGAGGTCGTCCGGCACCGGCGCGTCCGTGGCGAACGTCCCCTCGCGTCCCTGCTTCGTCATGACGTGGGCGTCGCCCGGGACGAGCTGCCGGAGATCCATGGACCTGTGCGGGGAGGGAAGATTTATCCGCGTGGCGGTGCCGCCGCGGCTACCCCGGGAGGATAACGGAGATGGCGGCGAGCGTTAAAAGAGCGGCCCTGTCACGGGGCTGCGTCCGCGGACGTCCCGTTGCCACCGGTGGTGGGCGGCTCCGGCTCGCCGACGTCCTCACCGACCACGCCGGACTCGGAGATGACCGGTCGGAGGACGTACCGGCCGGTCCCGGTCTCGACGACGTGCATGTCGAAGACGAACCGGGTGGTCTCGTTGGGCGCGATGGTGAACGGAGCGGTGAGCATCAGCTTCTCGGACGGGACCTGGACGGCGACGCTCTCACCGTCGACCACCCCGGTCGCGGACTGGACGTGGAGTTCGATCTTGCCGTACGTCCCGGCGTCGAGCGTGCCGTTGACCAGGGAGCGGGCGGACGCGCCCTGGAGCGTGGTGAGGTCGTAGACCTCGCCGTCGAGTTCGAACGTGATGTGGTCGGTGGAGTCGTTGGTCACGTTCTCACCGGGGAAGACGCGGGCCTCGGTGAACGTCACCGTGAGGGAGGAGAAGTCGTCGATGGCCGCGGGCTGGTCGGAAACGAGGATCTCGAGTTCGCCCTGTCCGCCGGTGGCGGTGCATCCTGCCGTGAGGACCGCGGCGATCAGGGCCGCGGCGAAGAGTGTCCGGTGCATGGGGCCGGATGGGCGGCCCTCGCTTAAAAGGATGTGGTGTCAGTCGCGGGGCTCGACCGTCACCGTGATGTCGTCGTACGGCACCGCGATGACGGTCTCCCAGACGACAGACATGCCGACGGCGACGTGGACGGTGTCGGTGCCGGGCGGCGCCGTCCAGGTGACGTTGTACGTCTTCCAGCCCGCGGCGGCGTGCAGCGGCTTCCGGAGGCCGCCCGCCGGGCCGTCGGTCGACACGCTGTTCGACTGCGGGAAGTCCTGCTCCGCGCGGGGCGGCTCGGTCCCGGCGTAGAGCATCATGTCGGCGAGATGGTTGAACGAGTCCATCTCCGACCAGGCCGACGCGGCGACGGTCACGTCGTACCGGTGGCCCGGCTGCACCGGGATCTCGCGGTGGAGCCAGACGGTGCCGTCGTCCTGGGAGCCGTCGATGGTGAACAGGGCGGACGTGTTGCCGGTGGCCGCGACCCGGTCGGTGGTGGCGATGCTCCAGTCGACGGTGTCGTTCGGGGCAGGCGTGTTCGGGTCGAGCGGCAGGTGGGTACCGGTGCGCCACGCGTCGAGCCCGTCCTCGAACGAGTCCGTGACCGTGACGGTGGTCGGGGACTGGCCGCCGGCCAGGATGAGCCACGACGCGGCGGCGAGGACGACCAGTGCGGCGCCCATCAGGGCTGTCCGGTCCATACCCGTCCATGTGCCGCGCCGCGTTTAAAAGGTGTGGGTGGCCGTTCGCCCGGCGTCGAACGGACGGTCGTTCCGGAAGTGGCACGGGAACCGTTCTAAGGGCGCGGTGCACGTCCCGGGGCATGGCTGACTACACCATGGCGGCGGGATACGTCAGCGTGGCGACGCGGGCGGAGCGCGAGGCGGGGCTGCACCGGGTGCAGGAGCACCGCATCGCGAGGACGGCGTACCGGAACCGGTGGAGCCTGGAGGGCATCTTCCGGGACTACGCGGCCCGGGAGCGGCCACGGCGGAACCTGGCGCGGCTCATGGGGCGGCTGGAGCAGTTCGACGCGGTGCTGGTGCACGGCACCGGCCGCCTGGCCGGGACCGGTATAAAGACGGCGTGCGAGGAGGAGGGTGTGCGGGTCGTGGACGTGGAACGATGATACGGGAACGTGACGGCATCCATGTGGGAGAGGTGGTGTGCGATGCGCGGAGCGCGAGCGGGGCGGCGAACGTGGTGTCGCACGCGCACACCGACCACCTGCCGCGGGGCGGGACGGTGGACGCGGTGTGCTCGGACATCACGGCGGCGCTGGGACGGGCGCGGACCGGCGCGGACATCGAACCGGTGGCGCACCCGGGCGTGGAGCTGCTGCCGGCGGGCCACATCGTGGGGTCGCGGGCGGCGCTCATCGAGCACCGGGAGGGGACGGTGCTGTACACCGGGGACGTCTGCACGCGGGACCGGCTCCACCTGGACGGGTTCGAGCCGGTGGACGCGGACGTCCTGGTCATCGAGGCGACGTACGGCACACCCCGGTACACGTTCCCGCCGTTCGCGGAGGTGGAGCGGGACGTGCTGGACTGGATGGATACGCACCCGGACCGGCCGCTGCTCCTCGCGGGGTACAGCCTGGGGAAGGCGCAGAAGATCCAGGGTATCGCGGGGAAGACGGGACGGCGGGTGCTCGCCCATGAGAGTGTGATGGAGATGAACAGCGTCATCGCGGATGCCGGCGGCCCGGTGTTCGACGCGGCGCCGCTGGCGGACGCGGGAGAGTTGCAGGATGAACTCGTTGTCGCGCCGCCCGGCGCGCTGCGGGGCGGCTGGGCGGCGGAGATGCAGCGGGAGCACGGTTCGAAGGTGGCCGGGTTCAGCGGCTGGGCGACGACCGGGCGGTACGGCCGGTACGACGCGTCGTTCCCGCTGTCGGACCACTGCGACTTCACCGAGCTCGTCGAGGTGGTGGAGCGGGTGGACCCGGACGCGGTGTACACGCATCACGGTGCCGCGCAGGAGTTCGCGGCGCACCTGCAGGGCGAGGGGTACGAGGCGCGGGCGCTCGGGGAGGCGCAGGCCTCGCTGCGGGAGTTCGCCGCGACGAGCACAGGGGAACGCTGATAAGGCGGGCCGGCGCACGGGAGGGTATGCGACGCACCGTCCTCCTCATCGGCCTCGTCCTGCTCGCGGGCGTGGCGGCAGGCCACGTGCCGCGTGGCGGACCGTCGGGCGGGACGGTGCACGTCCACGACCCGGCGGTCTCGCAGGTGTTCTACACGGAGCTTGACGGGACGGGACACACCTACACGTTCGACGTGGCGCAGGGCAACCGGGTCGTGGTCGAGGTGGTGGTGCCGGTGCGGGACCGGGCGCCGGCCGCGACGGTGCGGGGCGCGGTGAACGCGACGCTGGACGCCGCGCCGGGACCAGCGGTGTACGAGCCGTTCGGCCCGGGCGTGCACCGCGTCGCAGGGTCGCTGGATGCGACGGCCGGGACGGATGGGACGGTGACGGTGGCGGTGAACGGGACGGGCCGGTACGCGCTGGTCGTGGGCTTCGAGGAGTCGTTCACCCCGGTCGAGTGGGCTGTGACGCCGCTGCTCGTGCTGGGGACGTACGCGTGGGGAGGGGCGCCGTGGTGGACGATGGTCCTGCCGCTCCTCGTGGCGGTGCTCGGCGGGGCGTGGCTGTGGCACCGGCGGACGCCCGATCCCGGTGTGCGGGGATGGCTGGTGCGGGGCGGGGCGCTGCTCTGTTTCGGGAGCGCCGCGGTGGTCGCGGTGCAGATGGGATGGGCGCTGTCGTGGACCGGCTGGACCGGCAGTGCGCTCGTGACGCTCGGCATCGTCGCGCTCCAGGCAGGGATGGGAACGGCGGGCGTGCGGCTCGCGGGGGTGGATGGCCGCGAGGGCCGGATCCTGCTGGGCCTGGCAGCCATCGGCGGGGTGGCGGTGTGGGCCGGCTACCTGGCCGGGCCGCTGCTCTACCTCCTGGCCGCCGCCCTCCCGGCGGACACCGGGGACACGGTCGGCCGGTGGATCGGGGAGTAGAAGAGGAGGGGGGGACGGATGGCGGGTCCGCAGGACCCGTCGGATCGATCGACCGGATCCGCCGGTCGTTCAGAATATCTTCATCTCGCCGGACGGGGGTTGCTGCTCGGTGGCGGTGAGGCCGTCCTGCGCGATGCGGAACCGGGCTTGCTCGCCGGCGGGGCGGGACCGGTGCTTCTCGAGGGTGGCGACCCGCTCGTTCCGGGTCTCCGTCTTCTCCAGGTTGAGCAGGGTCTTTGACCAGTAGGCCGGGATGTCACGGCCGACGAGTTCGGTGCCCTCGCTGTCGAACCGGGAGTAGACCTGGTTGGTGACGACGACAGGGATGTCCCGGGTGCGCGCGATCTTCGACAGGGTGGCGAACTGGGACGAGAGGACGGTGTTGACCTCCTGCACCGTGTCGTCCTGGAGGTGGAGGCGGTAGAGGGAGACGAGCGAGTCCACGACCACGAGGCCCGCGTCGGTGTCCGCGGCTGCCTCCTGCAGGGTGCGGAACACCCCTTCCTGCTCCTCGAACGTGGTCGGTTCGTACATCCGGATGCGGTCGAGCGCGGCCTCGTCGCCGTGCATCTGCAGGAACCGCTCGGCGGAGAAGCCGCCCTCGGTGTCGACGAAGACCACGTCGTCCCCGGCCTCCACGGCGGCGACGGCGGCCTGGACGCAGACGTTGGTCTTGCCGCTGCCCGCGGCGCCGTAGACGTTGGTGATGACGCCGTGCTCGATGCCGCCGCCGAGAAGGTCGTCGAGCGGCGGGCAGTCGAGCGGCAGCGTCTCCGGCCGGTCCATGGGTGGAGGTGGGCGGTGGAGGCTTATAACTCTGCGCCAGGGCGGGGAAAGGCATAAAGGCCGTCGCGACGAGCATGGGGTATGGACGCGCCGTACGACGGGATGGCGGACGACGAGTTCTACGACCAGGTGGAGGCGGAGGTCGCCGCGGCCGCGGGGGTGCCCCCGGAGGAGCTGGACGCGATGACGCCGTCGGAGATCGAGGCGCGCATCGGGGTCGAGGCCGGGGAGCCGCACGTGCCGCGGGGCGCGGCGGGCCGCTACCCGCATCTCGCGTCGGACCGGTACGACGTGGTGACCGGGGCGGACCTGGCGGCGCGGCGGGAGCGCGTGGAGCGGTTCCTGTCCGGGGAGCGACAGGGATACCGGGAGCGGGCCGGGAACGTGGTCGCCGGGGTGGCCGGACGGGTTCGGGATGTCTTCGCGGGCCTGTTCTGACCGGGACCCGGATTTTTGTGGTCCACCATAAAAACGTATTTAAGTTTTGATGGACGGGCATAAAACGATGGGATGCGAGGCCGCGCTCGTCACGTACACAACGCGGCAGGAGATGTTCGCCAGCCGGTCCGAGCGGAACCGGTTCTACCGGGGCCTGTTCGGCTACCGGCAGACCGTGCGCCGCAACGACAAGGTGTACCGGTACGAGAAGCCGGGATTGATGGGCGACATCACCCATATCAAGGTGGCGGACGCCGTGTTCATCGTGGAACGCGGCGATATCGACAGGGTAACAGCATATTTCGACGACTGGCAGGGGAAGGTCGAGTACGAGGTCTTCCCCATCACACTGGATGACAGGGACGAACTGGGAGACGAGGTGTAGAGCGAATGGGACCACAGAACGACACCGGCAACGGCGACGATGACAGCGTGAAACTCAAGGTGGGCGAGATCCCGCCGAACGCGCAGGAGGACATCGGCAGCGGCATCGTCCGCATCGACTCCAACGTGATGGAGAAGCTGGGCATCCGGGAAGGGGATGCCGTGTCCATCACCGGCGACCGGGAGACCGTGGCGCGCGCCGCCCGGTCCTACCCGGCCGACGTGGGACTCGGCATCGTCCGGATGGACGGCTACCTGCGGAAGAACGCGGGCACGTCGCTGCGGGAGACCGTGACCGTGCGGAAGGCCGACCTGCAGGAGGCGGACAAGGTCGTGCTCGCCCCGGCGGAGGAGGGCGTGACCATCCAGGTGTCCAGCCCCAGCATCTTCAAGCGCACCCTGCTGAACCGGGTGGTGACCGACGGCGACCTGCTGGTTCCCAGTTCGGGCCGGGAGCGCCGCCGGTCGTTCTTCGAGGACGTCTTCGACATGGACGACTTCTTCGACTTCACGTTCGGCGAGACGAAACTGATGGTGGTGTCGACGAAGCCGGACGGCGCGGTCACCATCACCGAGAACACCGAGATCGAGGTCAAGCCGCAGGCCGTGGAGACCGCGCAGGAGATGGGGCCACGCGTCCCCGAGGTGACGTACGAGGACATCGGCGGCCTGGAGCAGGAGATCCAGAAGGTCCGGGAGATGATCGAACTCCCGCTGAAGCATCCCGAGGTGTTCCAGCAGCTCGGTATCGACGCCCCGAGCGGCGTGCTGCTGCACGGCCCGCCGGGCACCGGGAAGACGCTGCTCGCCAAGGCGGTCGCGAACGAGGCCGACGCCTGGTTCACCAGCATCAACGGCCCGGAGATCATGTCCAAGTATTACGGCGAGTCGGAGAAGCAGCTGCGGGACATCTTCGAGGAGGCCCGGGAGAACGCACCGGGCATCATCTTCATCGACGAACTGGACAGCCTCGCGCCGAAGCGCGGTGAGAGCCGCGGCGAGGTGGAGCGCCGGGTCGTCGCCCAGCTCCTGAGCCTGATGGACGGCCTGGAGGCGCGGGAGGACGTCATCGTCATCGCCGCGACCAACCGGCCGGACGACATCGACGAGGCGCTGCGTCGGCCCGGCCGGCTGGACCGGGAGATCGAGATCGGGGTGCCCGACCGGAACGGCCGGAAGGAGATCCTGCAGATCCACACCCGGAACATGCCGCTGACCGACGACGTCGACCTGGACGACCTGGCGGACAGGACGTACGGCTACGTCGGTGCGGACATCGAGGCGCTGGCGAAGGAGGCGGCCATGGCCACCCTCCGCCGGGTTCTGCCCGAGATCGACCTGGAGGAGGGACAGATCGATGAGGACATCCTCGACAAGCTCATCGTCGACCGGGAGGACTTCATGGCCGCGAAGCGGACCGTGGAGCCGTCCGCGATGCGGGAGGTCCTGGTCGAGGTCCCGCAGAAGTCGTGGGAGGACGTCGGCGG
>CAZNTD010000022.1:0-15721 GCA_964575915.1 uncultured archaeon
GGTGGACGACCGGATCACCATCCAGTACTTCTCGTTCCTCACCGAGTTCTGGGACTCCGTGCAGAAGGGCGAGCCGCTTATCATCCAGGTGCTGCGGAACGGCCACGCGGTCTACGACGTCGGCATCTTCGCCCCGGCGCAGCGGATGCTCGAGCGCGGGAAGATCCAGAGTTCCCGCGAGGCGGTGCAGAAGCGGCTGAAACTGGCCGGTGCCGGCTACAAGAAGGCGGAGAAGAACCTGAAGAGCTCCATCCCGTTCAAGCTGGAGCAGGCGATGGCCAACGCCGGCCAGGCACCAATCATGCTGGCCGGACAGACCCCTCCCGGCAAGGAGCAGGTCGGGGACGCGCTGGAGGAGATATTCGTGAAGGAAGACATGCTGGAGCAGGAGTGGGCGGACGCCGCCCGGCAGCTCCACGACTTCGCCGACAAGGCGGAGAAGCACCCGGAGGAGGTGTCCGCGGAGGAGGTCGCCGAACACATGGAACTCGCGGACGACTTCATCCGGCGGATGCACGAACTGGTCAGCGAGATGGGCGGCCAGCAGCAGGTGCAGGACATCATCCAGGACTACAAGAACTTCCTGAAGGCACACGTCGCCGCGCTCAAGTCCCGGGACGTGGAGCCGCCGGAGGACAAGGAGGACCTCCCCGGCGTCGTCGCCGAACATCTCGACCTGTCCGACGACGAGATGGCGCTGTTCGACCGGTGGGACGACGTCGTCTCCCGCATCAAGGACGAGGACATGGACAGCATCGACGACGAGGAGTTGCAGGACCTCCGGGCCGCGACACGGAAGTTCGTGTCCGACATCGGCAAGGACCTCCAGGAGATGCAGGAGGAGGACGTGGATGTGGACGTGCCGGCCGGCGAGGCGGACGAGCCGCAGGACCGTGGCGGCGACCGCGACGAGCCGGAGCGGGACTTCAACCCGCTTGACGAGGAGTAGCACCGGGCTACTTGAAGGTTGACCGCGAGGATACCGGTATGCAGGAGCGGTCCATCACCCTCGACCTTGACCCGGCCGCGGAGCCGACCACCGAGGACGACGTGTTCTACAACGAGGACATGGTCACGAACCGGGACATCACCCTCGCGGCCGTGGCGGTGCACCGGGCGGACCAGGACCGCGACCTCCGGCTGTGCGACGCGCTCGCCGGCTCCGGCATCCGCGGACTACGCACCGTCGCCGAGGTGGACGGCATCGACGCCGTCATCAACGACATGGACCCGGACGCGGCCGCGATGATCCGGGACGCAGTGGACGCGAACGACCTGTCCGATCGGGTGACGGTGACGGAGCGGGACGCCGCCGCGCTGCTGAGCGACAACTACCACGGCTTCGACATCGTCGACATCGACCCGTTCGGCTCGCCCGGCCCGTTCCTCGACGCCGCCGCCCGGTCCACGCGGCACGGCGGGCTGGCCGCGTTCACCGCCACCGACCTCGGGCCGCTGTACGGCTCCTACCCGACCGTGTGCCGGCGGCGGTACGGCTCCCGGTCGCTGAAGACCACGTTCGGCCACGAGACCGGGCTGCGCATCCTCATCCGGGAGGTGTTCGAGGCGTACAGCCGGTACGACCACCTGTTCGAACCGGTGCTGGCGTGGCACGAGCAGCACTACTCCCGGGTCGTCGGCCGGGTCCGGGAATCCAAGAAAGGGTGCAACCGGAACCTGGACAGCATCGGCCACCTCCTGTTCTGCCCGGCGTGCCGGTGGCGGGACTACCAGGACCCGCCGCTCACCGGGACGTGCCCGCACTGCGACGGGGATGTCCGCGTGGCAGGGCCGCTGTGGACCGGGAAACTTGCACGGCGGGACGTGGCGGAGCGGGTGGTCGACGAACTGGCGGAGCGGGGATGGGACGACGCCCACGACCTGGCAGCCACCGCCGTCGTGGAGAGCGGCATCACCGAGCCGTTCTACGACACGCACGAACTGGCATCCGCGGTGGACGTGCCCGCGCCGCGGCGGGACGACCTCATCGACCGGCTGCAGGAACGGGGATACCGGGCGGTGGAGACGCATTTCTCGCCGCACGGCATCCGGACCGACGCCCCCATCGATGCCGTGCACGCATCGGTGCGCGGCGACCGGTGAAACAAACGTTCAACGATACGGCGTTCTGGAAAAGATTTATAAGCCGGTGCGGGGAGTGAGGAGGTGATGGCTCCCGACATGGCCGCCGAGGACATGGTGGAATGCCCGAACTGCGGGGAGACGTTCGCGACGTTCGACGAGATGTACGCGCACGACTGCGACGGATGACCCGTCCGCCACGTCCACCGTTAAAAACATCCGCACCACAGTGAGCGGTATGGACGCGGTCCTCTTCGACATGGACGGCGTGGTGGTCGACAGCGAGCAGTACTGGGTGGACGCCGCGTACACCATCATCGACCACGCCATCGCGGAGGAGCCCGTGGCCGCCGGCATCGACCCGGCGGAGTTCGCGGGGATGGACGTCCGGGAGTCGTACCGGGCGCTGCAGGAGTCGCCGGACGCGACCGTCGAGTTCTCCGAGCAGGACTACCGGACCATGTACGGCCGGTTCGCCCCGGACGTCTACGCCGAGGCAGACCTGCTGGACGGGCTCCACGAGGAGGCGGAACGGCTGCACGGCCACGGCGTGGACGTCGGCCTGGTCTCCGGCTCGTACTGGGTCGACCAGGTCGTCGACCGGCACGACCTCGGCGAGGTGTTCGACGTGACGGTGGCGACGCCTGACCGGGAGCTGGACGGGAAGCCTGCGCCGGACGGCTACCGCGCCGCGGCGGACGACCTCGGTGTGGCGCCGGAGCGGTGCGTCGCGGTCGAGGACTCCGCCGCCGGCATCCGTGCAGCGGCCGACGCCGGGATGACCGTCATCGCGTACGGCGGCACACCGCGACAGGACCACGCCCGGGCGGACGTGGCGGTCGGCACCGCGGACGGGCTGTGGGCCGAGATCCGGGAGCGGATGGACGCGTAGCCCGCACCGCTCTTTTAAGGATGGCCGGACCAGTTCCCGGCATGGACGCAGTGCTCTTCGACATGGACGGGGTCATCGTCGACACCGAGAACCACTGGATCGCGGCGGCGTACGACGTGCTGGCGGAGGCGCTGGCCGAGCCGCTGGAGGAGATCCCGCTCGACCCCGAGGAGTTCGCGGGGATGGACGCGTACGAGGAGCACGAGTACCTGCGGGGGATGGACGGTGTGACCGTGCAGATCGATGAGGACACCTACTTCGACCTGTACGCCGACCGCGCCGAGGACATCTACCTGGAGCGGGCGGAACTCATGGACGGGTTCCGCGACCTGCTGACGTTCCTCGACGCGCAGGACTGCAAGATCGGGGTGGTGTCCGGGTCGTACTGGGTCGACCTGGTGCTGGACCGGTTCGACATCGCCGACCGGTTCGACGTGGCCATCGGTGCGGACGACCACGACATGCCCGGGAAGCCCGCTCCCGACGTCTACCTGCACGCCGCCAGGGAACTGGATGTCGACCCGGCCGCCTGCCTCGTCGTGGAGGACTCGGATATCGGCGTGCAGGCGGCGCACAAGGCCGGGATGACCGTCATCGGGTACGGGGATAGCACCGGGCAGGACCTGGACATCGCCGATGCCGTCGTCGCGACTCCACACGGGCTGTTCGAGGAGATCGCGGCACGGGTCGCCCGGGACCGATGACGGACACGTTCGACGACCTGGAGGACGGGGACCGCATCCTGTTCTCCGACCGGAAACAGCCACTGACCGTGACCGACACGGGCGGTGACAGGGTGCTCGTGGAGGGTCCGCAGGGCGGCGAGTACATGCTGTTCCGGGCGGAGGACGACCCGGACACGCTGCTCGTCGCGGCCCCGGGGAACCGGCAGTACGCCTCGTACGTCGAGGACCTCCGTATCGTCGGGGAGTGGGCAGAGCAGGGGGACGGGCACTGGGTGCACACCGACACCGGTGCATCCATCCGGCTCGAGAAGACCGATGCCGGGTTCTGGACCCTCGAGGTGGACGGGCTGGACGCGGACGTGCCGCGGTACGGGTTCACCACGCGGGACATCGCGGTCGAGGAGGCCGAATCCCTGATGCGGGACAACCCGGAGGGATGACCCCCGCGGAGCACGCCGGAGCGGCCCGTTCCCGGCCTCGACCGTAACCGGCTTAAACGTTGAGTTCTACCGGGAGAGGACCCTGGGGAGCGGGGATGACGTGATCACTCGTCCATAGGGACAGGACGGGCTCCGGGCGGGGTGCGGCAGGGTGGTGTCCTGCGGCTCCCGGTATGGGGGTGGATCCGGCACGGCTGCTCCGGCTGGTCCGGGAACGGGACGCGGACGGTGACCGGGACCGGCCGGACATGCGCACGTTCAGCGAGACGCCGGTACGCCTCTCGGACAGGCGTATCAGGGAGTTGCTGGAGGATGCCGCGGAGGACTAGTTGCTGTTCTCCAGCTCCTCGGTCAGGTCGAGTTCTTCGACCAGTTCCTTGTACCGGTTGCGGATGGTGACCTCGGTGACGCCGACGGTCTCGGCCACCTCCCGCTGCGTCCGCTTCTCGGACTCCAGGACCGCGGCGATGTAGAGCGCGGCCGCGGCGACGCCGGTCGGTCCCTTGCCCGACAGCAGGTCGTCGTCGCGCGCCTGCTGGATGATGTTCCGGGCGCGGGCCTGCACCTCGCCGGACAGCTTCAGTTCGCCGGCGAACCGGGGGATGTAGTCCTTCGGCCGGGCCGGCATGATCTTCAGCCCGAGTTCCCGGGCGACGTACCGGTAGGCGCGGCCGATCTCCCGCTTCTCCAGGCCGGACGCCTCGGCGATCTCGTCCAGCGTCCGCGGCGTCCCCTGCTTCCGGGCGACGGTGTAGATGAGCGCGGTGATGACCGACTCCATGGAGCGGCCACGCACCAGTCCGTCGTCAACAGCCTTTTCATACAGCCTGGCGACCTCCTCGTGCACCGAGTCCGGCAGCTTCAACTGGGAGACGAGCCGGTTGAGCTCGGACAGTGCGAAGCCGAGGTTGCGGTCCTTCGACTTGGTCAGCCGGTTATGCCACTTCCGGATGCGGTAGTACTGGGCGCGCTTCTTGCCGGACACCTTGTACAGTTCGCCGGAGCCCTTCCCGATCTCTGTGGAGACACCCATGTCGTGCTTCTTGTACGTCAGCGGTTCGCCGGCGCGCGCCTTCTTCTCCCGCTGCTCCGCGTTGAACGCCCGCCACTCCGGGGAGTCGTCGATGCGGTCCTGCTCGATGACGAGGCCGCACTCGTTGCAGACGATCTCGCCGTCGGAATCGTGCGTCGAGAAGTTGGACGACCCGCAGTCAGGACACTGCAGCGGGTCCGGTCCGTTTTGGGAGGATTCATCGTCATCCGCGCCTTGGGTCCCTGCATTCTCCGGCATTGCTATCCCTTCCGCGGGGAGAAGAAACGCCCGGTCCTCCCCTTGTCACAGTCCCACGCCACCATCGAAATTTTATATAACTATTTCAGGCCGGTAGTGCTGCCGGGTGATAACGGCGAACCTGATAAATGTCGGAACCGACAGGAGGGACATGGACATCGACGCGCTGGTCGACCGCATCCGGCAGCAGGAGGAGGCGCGGCGGGAGGCCGCCGCCCAGCTCCGCGAGGAGGTCGGAAGCACCCTGTTCACGGACGGCGGCGCGGTCGAGGACGCGTTCCTCCACGATGTGGAGCCGGCCGGCCTCGGTGACGTCGCCGTCGCCGGGGTGGACGGCGGACTCGCCCGGAAGGAGCTGCACGGCATGGACCTCATCATGACCCGCGCGGTCGCCGCCGTGTTCACCTACGCGGACGGCGAACTCGACGCGGCGGACTACCTTCCCGGCCGGTCGCCGGAGCCACGGACCGAGACGCTGACCGGCCGGCTGGACCGCGGCCAGGTCGACCGGGCTGCGTCGCTCCACCGCCTCTCCCGCGAGGTGGACGTGGCACGGGAGGCGGTGGACCGGAGCGACATCGTGCTGATGGACGGCTCCATCGTCCCGCAGTTCCCGGACCGTCCCGGCCACGGCTCGCCGCTCCGGGAGACGTACGAGGACCTTGTGGAGCGGTACCGCGACCTGTACGATGCGGCCCGGGCGGACGACGTGCTGCTGGCCGGAGTGGTGGAGGATACGCGGGGCAGCATGGTGTGCGACCTGCTGGCCGCGAACGGGTTCGACCGGGACGTCGTGCAGCACGGCCGGGACTCCGTCCTGCTCACCGACCTGCTGGAGACCGGGGAGCGGACACCGGTGCAGGACTACGGCGACCCGCAGGCCCACCCCGTGCTCCAGGACCTGCGCGGACACCGCGGCGACATCCACAGTTTCACGCTCAAGCCTGTGAAGGACGACCGGCCGCTCCGCATCGACATCCTCGCTCCCGGCGACGCGTCCGCGGTCGCGGACGAGGTCGCATCCATCGTCTACGCGCTGGGCGGCATCGGCAACACGTACGGCATCCCGCCGGTGCTCATCGAGGCGGACCAGCGGGCGAAGATCCGGTCGCAGGAGATGGGGATGCTGACCACGCGGCTGCACACCCGGCTGGCCCATCTCCCCGGGACCAGCGAGCTCCGGCGCGACCGCCGCCCGTTCTAGGACCGGCGGAGCACGACGAGCCCGCCGAGCAGCGCCACGACCACCAGCTGGATGAGGGTGATGCCGGGCGACCCGTGGACCTCCGTCTCGCGCTGGACCGTGACGGTCATGGATTCGAAGTAGGACTGGCCGGTCGCCAGCGTGTCGAGCCGGATATCGACCGTCCCGTCGCAGGAGTCCGGACAGCTCGTCCCCTCCACCACGAGTTCCACGGTGCGCTGCGCCTGCGGCCCCAGGTCGAACGTCACCCGTTCCTCCCGCTCACCCTCCACCATGAGTCGGGGATAGACCGAGCCGGGCTGCATGTTCGGTTCGACCGACAGTTCGACCGTCTCGGTGTCGCTCCGCGGGTTGTAGACCGTGACCGTCGTGGTCAGCTCCTGCCCCAGACCCAGGTCGAGACGGTCCGTCCCGAGGGAGAGCCGCTCGGGCGGTTCGCTGATGACCTCGAACAGGTGGTCGCCCGTCCAGGCCGAATGGTTGAACGTGATGGTCCCGTCCGCATCCGTCTCGACCGTGGTGAGGTTGCTGCCATCCTTCACGACCCGGTACGTTCCCTGCCGCAGCCCGGTGATGGTGAACCGGGTGTCCGGGGTGCTGGACGCGTTGGCGGTGAACCGGACCGCGTCCTCCCCCTCCGGCACCTCCGGCTGCAGCTTCTCCAGCGTCATCCGGACCTGTGACGGCGAGTCGACGGACAGGTTCTGGTCGTCCAGCTGCACCGCGTCGGGATGCACCGCGAAGTACGTCCGCTCCGACTGGAACAGGTCGAGGTATACCTCGGCATCGTTCAGCACCGCTTTCGTCCCCGGGGCGATCTCCACGGTCTGCGCCGCGGCCGGTGCGGCGAGCAGCACGAGGAACACGAGGAAAAGCCATCGCCGCGCCATACCGACACATCGGATGCCCGAGTTATAAGTGTTGGAGTGGCCATGACGGCAACTTTATCAACCGGGCCGGCCAACTATCCTCTCATGCGGGACAGCATCGCGCGGATGGCCGGGGAAAGCGGCAGGTTCCTCGCCGTCGTCCTCGCCGCGGCGCTCATCGGCGCCGGTATCGCCGCGGGACAGAGCATCGTGTTCGACCCGGGCGGAAGCCCCGCCGCGACCATCCCCGGCATCCTTGATATGAGCGGGAACCGGATAGACAACGTCGGCAACCCGGACTCGGCGGACGATGCCGCACCGGCACAGTTCTTCGCGCACCGGCCCTCCCAGGTGTTGCTGAGCCACGACGGATACATCTCCTGGGACGGGAACCAGTTCGACTGGAGCGACCGGCTGATCGTCATCCCTGCCGGAGACGGTCAGGGGACACACTACAACATCGACAACGAGTCCGATACGACTTCCGCCGACGACCCACCGGTCTCGATGGGGAGCTGGGACCTCCTCTACCTGCGGCCCTCGGACAGCGAGGTCACGGGAGGCAGCCACGAGGACCCGCCAGCCTACGTGGAGCAGTACGGTGACTACGACCCGCAGCCGAACGATGTCCCGATCGCATGGGTGAACGGTGACAACAACTTCCTCCACCTCTCGAGCGGGGAGGTGCTCGCCCCGGGGGAACGCATCGATGCGAACAATATCCGGCGCGACCGGAACATCGACATGAGCGATAATTACATCGACAACCGGGAAGGGCTGTGGTCCAGCTACCTGTCCACGACGCAGACATCGGTCGAGGGCGGCTCGCTCGTCAACGTCTACGAGAACGTGGATATCAACGATGCGACGTACACGAAGAACGACGGGAACACGGTGACAGTGCAGCGGTCCGGGACGTACCGCATCTCGTACCAGGTCAACATCCACCGGACCGGGAGCAGCGCACGGAACGTGATGCGGAGCTACATCCGGGTGAACGGCGGCAACCGCGTCGACCGGACCGCGACCGCATGCTACATCCGAACGAACGCCGCGGGCGACGAGTGCACCAACTCGGCGACGGTCATGCTCGACCTGTCCAGCGGCGACACGGTGGAGGTCTACACCCACGAGGAGCGCGGCGCCGAGACCGGGAACGACATCGAACACGCCCGCCTCAACATGGAGTATCTCGGGTGACCCCATGGCAGAGGATACCCGGTATGACGACATCGACCGGTACATCACCGAGTTCCTGACCGCGGAACGGCACCGGTACCGCCGCAACCTCACCGTCCTGGCCGTCATGGTCCTGGGTCTCCTGGTCGCGACCGGCTGGTTCTACCTGCAGCCCGCAGACCCATACGGCCTGCTTGACGCAGCACCGTTCAGCGACGGGAACGAGACCGGGCCGGACATCCCGGACCGCATCGACCTGGACGGCCCGTTCGTGGCGACCGCCGGGAGCGGGCTGGAGGTCTCCGGGAACACCCCGCTGTCCAGCACGCTCGGATACGAACTGACCGGTCCGCTGGAGATAACGGTGACCGCCGGGGTGTACGTCAGCCCCGCCGGGGAGCGGTACGAGCTCGCGGATGACGCACCGGTGCAGCTCGAGCCGCATCCCGACGAGTTCACCGCACATACGGTCGTCCTGGTCCACCGGGAAGGGCGGACGGACGTGGTGACCGACCGGGTGCTCCGGCCAGGCCAGGACCAGACGGAGGACGACCTCCGGCAGGAGTACGGGAACGCATCGGTCACCCGGTCGCCCATCCCGGGACAGGTCCGGACGCTCATCCGGTACGACGACCTTGTACTGCCGCCGGACGCATCCACGCTTGAGGGCCAGGAGATACCGGTGTTCCACGTCTACGAAGGCGGTTGACCCGATACTTTTTATGCTGCGGCGGACAGTGATAGGTACATGCGTACCTCCCGGTTCATGCTCGTTCTCGCGGCCAGCCTCATGCTGGGCGGCGCCATCGCGGCCGGACAGGGGGTCGTGTTCGACCCCTCGGCGGGAACGACCGGTGTGTTCGGCGGCAGCATCAACATCTCCAGTTACGACGGCGGGAACAGTCGTATATACGGGGAAAGCGGTGAGATCGATCTCGAAGGGAACAACGTGCGGACCGAGGTCTATCCCTCCAAGGGCGACTTCTTCGTCAACACCGGCGGCACCACGAACTTCATCGTGACACAGGACGGTAACATCGGCCTCGGCACCAGCAACCCGGCATCCAACCGGGAGGTGACGATCGAGGATTCCGGCTCCTCCTGGTTGAACGTGGAGAACAGCGACCTGGGAGGAAACGCACTGTTCGGCATCGACAGCAGCCGTGCGGTCCTCACCGTGATGACCAACCACGATCTCGCCATCAGATCGGGCGGCAACACCGACGCCATCGTGGCTCGGACGAACCAGGATATCGACATCCCGAACGGCCGCCTGAACATGATGGGGAACGACATCGAGAACATCGGTAACATGTACTGGGGTGTCGTTTCGCTGGAGACCGGTGCCTGGGCGACCAGCGATGGGAACAGCGGAAGTTACAGCGTCCCGGCCTCCGGGAACACCAACTGCGACCCCAACAACCTGAGCTGCATCACCTACGACGGCTCCGGTCAGTGGACGGTCTCGTTCGAGGCACCGAACCGGATGGACGACGACTGGTGGAGTGCAAGCCCGCCGGGCGGTCTCTGCTGGGCGGTGGCCGCCGGGGACAACGAACCGAACCAGCAGAGCTGGGGCGAGGGCGCGCAGTCCATCAACACGGACGCGAACGGTCATTGCTACGCGAACGCCCAGATGAACGACTGCGTGGAGGCGTTCATCAAGGATACCGACACCAACTCTCACGAGTATTACGGTGTGGCCTGCTGGGACCCGTCCTGACGCATGTTTTTAATAGCGACGACGGCAAGACGATGACATGGCGGATGACAGGAGTGACTGGATCCGGGAGCGGCTCGCGAGCGGCGACGCCCCGGACCGCATCGTCGCGGAACTCGTGGACGCCGGATGGACCGAGTCCGGTGCGGAGCAGGCGGTGTGGCGGGTTATCGGTACGGGGATCGATGAGGGGGGCGGGCGGGACATCCTCCCGCTGGTCCTGAGCGGCGCAGCACTCGTCGTGTCGCTGGCGGTCGCCGCGTTCATCCTCACCGGCGCGGGCGGGGTCGCCACGCCTGTCCAGCCGGGGGATAGCACCGGGAACGGCGGACCTGCCGGGAACGACACGCAGACCGGCGACGGGGACGGGCCGAACACGGTCACGCTGGAAATCCAGGACGGCGTCCTGTCCGCACCGTCCCAGCAGGTGACCCCGCTGCCGGCACGGCTCCGCATGTTCAACGGGGATGACCGTGCATACACGGTCGAGAGCAGCGGTCTGGGGATCAGCACGACCATCGAGGCGGGCGGCCAGGCCATCTACGACATCGGACAGGCAGGGACGTACACCCTGACCGTGACGGAGACCGGGGAATCGACCACCTTCCAGGTCGAGTAGGACCGGCCGGCATATTTTTATCGGGCGCCTTCCATAGCGGAGTATGGGCGATACCCCTGGTCGCCGCAGCCTCCCACGGTTCCTCGTCATCATCGGTGCGAGTCTCGTTCTCGGCACCGCCATCGTGGCCGGCCAGGCGGTCGTGTTCGACCCCGGTGGCACCCCTGTCGCCTCGTTCCCCGGGGACGTGGACGTGACCGGCAACCTTCAGGCGAGCGGCGGCGTTACCCTGGACGGCAGCGATCTTGACCTGAACGGGAACACCATCACCGGCGGCGATGTCTGGCGGTCGTTCTTCATCCCGGTCACCGCGATGACCCATGGAAGCAACGCGGTCGAATCCCCGGCGTCGGGCGGACAGGGCCGGCTCCCATACCTCGAGATCGCAGGCCAGAACGCGAACGTGTCGGTCACGTTCATACTGCCGGAGGATTACCGGACGGACACGGACATCGGGTTCTGCGGCCACAGTTCCACCCAGTTCGCGAGCGGGACCGTCCCCATCGAGACGACGTTCCACGCACTGTCCGACATCGGCTACCGCGGGACCGCGCCGGGAGCGCCCGACGGGGCCGCCGGGTCGTACAACACGACGCAGACCACGGACTGGAACTACGGCAACCCGGACTGGAAGGCCTTCCGGACCTGCGACGTCATCGACGTGAGCGGGGTGACCGCGCAGACCACGCTGGATGCACGGGACCTGGTGCGCATCGAGTGGACCATCCCGGACGGGCTGGATGGAAGCGCCAGCGACTACGACCACTTCATGCTCGGTGGTGTGCAGATATACTACCACAGCACCCGGTAGCCGCACCACAACCCTTAAGACGTTCCGTGCCGCACGGGGCGGCATGGACGAGCCGGTCGGCACCATCATCTCTTCCGAGGACACCCCGACGCCGGAGGAGTTCTTCTTCGTGCTCCGGGAGCCGGTGAACAAGGGGCAGTTCGTGGAGTTCGATACGGAGGAGGGCCGGGCCATCGCCCGGGTCGCGAACGTGCGGAAGACCAACCGGTACTTCATGGAGGCCGAGTCGGTGTCGGAGTACGAGAAGGCCGGCGTGTCGATGGAGCAGGTGCTGCCGACGGACGACTGGGAGTACCTCGTCGGGGAAGGCCGGGTGCTCGGGGTGTACGACCACCGGGACCTCATCCAGCGGCCGACGTTCCCGCCGTCACCCGGCACGGACATCGCACCGGTGGACGTGGACCGGCTGAAAGATTTCCTGGGGCTGGACGACGACGGGCTGCACCTCGGGTCGGTGCAGCACCACGACCTGGACGCGAAACTGAACCTGACGCGGCTGTTCCAGAAGCACCTGGCCATCCTCGCGCAGACAGGAGCAGGAAAGTCCTACCTTGCATCCGTGTTGCTGGAGGAGCTGCTGGACCGGGATCCGGAGACGGGACAGCTCGCGGTGGTCGCCATCGACCCGCACGGCGAGTACGCCGGGTTCGCGGAGGACTCCGAGTACATGGACCGGGTGAAGGTGTTCGGGGACCGGGACATCCAGATCGGGATGCCCGAGTTATCTGCGGGGAAGCTGGACCAGTACTTCTACGACGTGTCCGCGGCGCAGAAGCGGGAGATGAACAAGGTGCTCGGCGACCTGAAGGACGAGAAGGGCGTGTTCGACCTGGACGACGTCATCGCGGCGGTGGAGGAGCGGGATATGAAGAAGAGCACGAAGCAGGTGTGGCTGGACCGGCTGAACCGGATGAAGTACATGCACCTGTTCAAGCGGTACGACAACCCGTCGCTGGACAAGGTGGAGCAGGGCAAGATGGTCGTGCTCGACCTCTCCGACATCGTGGACCACCGGAAGAAGCAGATCATCGCCGCCTACTTCAGTGCGCGGCTGTTCCGGGCGCGCCGGAACAACGAGGTGCCGCCGTTCTTCCTCCTCGTGGAGGAGGCGCACAACTTCGCACCGGAGGGGACATCGGGAAGCGACCATCCCGCCCGGAGCACCATCACCAAGGTGGCGCGGGAGGGGCGGAAGTTCCACGCCTCGCTGGGGCTCATCTCGCAGCGGCCGGCCAAGCTGTCGCAGACCGCGCTGTCCCAGTGCAACACGAACATCTTCCTCCGCATCACCAACCCGCTCGACCTCGACCGCATCAAGCAGGGCAGTGAGGGCATCACCAGCGACGTGCTGGACGACATCACCGGGCTGCGGGTCGGGGAGGGCGTGGTGGTGGGCGAGGCGGTCAAGTCGCCGACGTTCGTGTCCATCCGGGAGCGCAACTCGGAGGAGTTCGACACCGGGATGCCGATGGAGGAGGCGGCGCAGCGGTACACCGAGGCATCGCAACAGCAGGACGACGACGTGGAAACGTTCATGTAGCCATGAGCACCGCGGAGCACGGCACCATCCATCTCCGGGGCGACCCGGACCTTCTCACCGACGTGATGGAGCGTGCCGGGCTGCGGTGGATGAACACGGTGGAAGACTACGTCGACGAGTTCGCGGAGGTCTCGGACGGACCGCTGGACGGCCTGGCGGACTGCTGGGTGTGGGAGGACCGGATGCGGGGTGAGATAGCGGCGTACGACCCGGAGACAGGCAGGTTCGGTATCTACGAGTGCGACACGGCACGGGTGGACGCGGACCGCGCAGAGGCGGTGTACGAGCCGCGCGACCGGGACCGGGCGTTGCTGGTGCAGGAGGAACTGGACCGGTTGCTTGACCGGTACGGCTTCGAGCAGCAGGGCGGGACGTGGGACGGCGACACCATGGTGACCGAGTTCGCGCCGCCCCGGCGCGACGGGGCGGAGGTCGTGGTCCGGTACGGCCTGACCGTGGACGACGCGGACGCGCCGGCATCCATCGACCCGTACCTGCTCGAGTCCGACCTGTTCGACGGCGTCCGGGCCGGGATGGTCGACCGGGTGACGGTGCGCATCGGGCCGGACTACACCGGGCGCATCCCCGACGTTGACGGTATCCACGGCCTTGTGCAGCCGGACGGTTGAGACTCAGTCCAGGTGCGACGTGTCGTTGACGGCGTGGATGCGCCAGCCCCGCCAGTCGTGGTACCGCAGCTCGTTGACCGCGGTGTTGTCCTGCTTGATGCGCTGGCCCTCCCCTGCGGTCCCGTCGAGCGCGGCGAGGAGGAGCGCGCGGTTCACCCAGCCGTGCGCCACGACGACCACGGTCCCGTCCGGGTGGGCGTCGCGGATGGACTCGATGACCGGGAACGCCCGGTCCACCACGTCGTCGAAGTCCTCGCCCGCGGGCGGCTTCCAGTCGTCCAGCGAGACGTCCTGCTCCTGCACGCGTCGGTCGCGCTCGTCCAGATGCTTCCCCTCGAACTCGCCGTACGACCGTTCCCGGAGTTCGGGCAGCTCCTCCACGGTGAGGCCGTGCCGCTCCGCCACGAGTTCGGCGGTGCGGTGGGCGCGTGACAGGTCGCTGGCGTACACCGCGTCCACGTCCTCGTCCGCGAGGTGCGCGGCCAGCCGCTCCGCCTGGCGTTCACCGCGCGCGTTCAGTTCCACGTCGGTCTGCCCCTGCATGATCCGCTCGCGGTTGTGGTCGGTCTCGCCGTGGCGGCACAGCAGCAGCCGTGTCATGGACCGGTGCGGGACGGTGAGCGTTAAGAACCTTACCGACGGCGCCCCGCATCCTCCCGGGGGCGGCCGTCCCGGTCGATACGGTTCGCACGGAGGCGGGTGGACGAGATGACACGGTTGTCCGGGCCGCGGATGCGGTCCACGTGCAGCAGGTCGAGCGGCTCCCGTCCGGCATCGCGCCGCTCCTGGTTGATGCGCTCCGCGCTATCCCGGGTGTCGTCGGTGACCATCAGCGCGTCGCCCTCCTCCACCGCGTTCCCGCGGAAGTCGTCTATCTGCAGGGTGCGGGCGCGGGACCGGAGACCGAACGCGTCGAGGAACCTGCGGACGTTCCGCTTCCGGTCGTCGAACGCGTCGAACCCGTCGTGCCCGATCTTGTCCCGGAGCATGTCGTCGTCCGTGATGCCGATGTCCACGTGCGTCCCGGCCTCGAACGCGGCGAGGAGGATGTACCGGTGGCCGGCATGGAACCGGTCCCACGAGCCGCCGACGATGACGTGGTCGTGCGTCCGGTGGCCGACCAGATCGTTCACGAACGCCTTGAGGTCCGCGCCGGGTTCGAGCACGACCGCTCCCTCCTCCCAGTGGCCGTGGACGATGAGCGAGTCCGGCGAGGCGTTCGCGATGGCGGGCAGCGCGAGGAGGTCCTCCTCGCCGTCGACCACGACGGCGGACGTGCAGGTGTGGGCGACGGCCTGCCGCACCCGGGCCCATCCCTGCTCCGTGATGCCGCCCGGCGGGTTGGCCGCGTCCAGGGTGACATCCGGGTCGAGCCGGCGCAGCGGGTCGCCGGCGGCCTCCCGCTCGATCTTCCCGTCCACGACGGCGATGTCCGGCTGCATCCCTGCACCGGCCAGGTCGCGGGAGACACGGTCGCCGACGGTGATGAGCCGCTGGTACTCCTTCCGGCCGCGGACCAGGTCGATGAGTTCGTCGCCCTGCACCACGGTGCCGTGCGGCTCCCGCAACGCTTCCCGGTCCTCCGCGTCCGGCGTGTACGCGGGCATCATGCTCCCTCCATGTCGGTACCGGCCTGCTCGACGGTGGTCAGGCCGTTCCGGCTGCCCTGCGCGGTCAGCTGGTAGAGGTCGCCGGTCGCCGCGGTCTCCAGCCGCTCCTCGTGGGTGATGAGGAACAGCTGGTCGACGATGTCGGCGAC
>CAZNTD010000023.1:0-15567 GCA_964575915.1 uncultured archaeon
GCACCTCCACCAGCACCTTGACCTCGGCCTTGGGGAACTCCTCGAGGAAGACGGCGGGTTCGAGCGCCTTCTCCGTGACGAGGGAGATCTCCTTGTCACGCCGCGACGGGGCGGGGCGCATCCGGTCGTCCACCGAGAACGGTGCCATGTTGTACCGGGCGTTGAGGACGGCGCGGTCGGACTTCCGCATGTGCTCCGGGTGGAGCTCCTGCGGGCCGAAGCACGCGGCCATGACACGGGTGTTACCGATCTCCACGTAGGCGGAGCCCTCGGCACGGTCCAGCGTACCGACCTCCATCGTGATGTCCCGCATCTCGGTCGGGCCACGGCCGTCGAGCCGCTCGCCGTCCGGGCTGATCAGATCTTCCTTCTGCTTCTGTGGCATATCAGTTCCCACCTCGTGCGTCGAACCAGTCCTTCATCTTCCGGGTGAGGTCGTCCTCGTGCGCCCGCTCCGCGATCTCGCGGATGGCGTCGACCGCGGTGGACGAGCCGTCTCCCTTGAGCCAGATACGGCCGTTCTGGCCGATGATGATCTTCGCACCGGTGTTCTCCTTGATGAGTTCGACCATGGAACCCCCGCTGCCGATGATGCGCGGCACCTTGGCGGGTGCGACCGTGATGACGCGGCCCCCGGACAGTTTCCGGGCGTTCGGGTGGTCCATGGACATCTTGACATCCTTCCCCTTGGTCACGGCCTTGATCTTGCCGACCAGGAGGTCGCCCATGTCGTACCACTGGGAGATATCGTCGTCGTGGTCGACGTACTCGTCGACGGCCGCGTTCACGTGCATGAACGCGTCGTACGGGCAGCCGATATCGACGTTCCAGTTGGACGGGCCGACCCGGACGATCTCGCCGATGACGAGGTCGCCCTTCTCGGGGTTGTACGGGTTCTGTTTCGGGATAACGCTTACGGAGTCACCGTGGCTGACACGGACCGCCCCGAGGTACTTGGCACGGATCCTGCCCTCCTTCTCGAACGTGCCGTCCTCGGCGGTGAGTTCGTCCCCCTCGTACAGCACGTCTCCAGGGACGACCATGTCGCCGTTTTCTACCATCAATGCCATTCTACTACACCTTACAACGGGGAGAAGCGGATTATCGTACGAACGCCCTCCTCTCTGTTCTTTTCCGTTCGAGGATGCGAGCGGAAGATTTTTATACGTGATTCCGGCGGGACGGCCGGTCAGTCGCGGTTGTGGAAGTCGGTCCACGTCGGACCGTCCTGCCCGCCCCGTCCCCCGTCGGGTTCCGGCTCCGGGCTCTGGTCCTCGGTCTCCGGCTCCGCGTATGTCACCGCCCCGGCCGGGAAGTCGAGGCGGTCCTGGAACGACTCGAGGACGTCGCGGAACCGGGGATGGACGCGGACCCGCCGCTCCTTCTTCGGGGTCTCCGCGTCGGGGGCGTGGAGCGTCACGGCGTCGTCGGGAAGCCGGTCGAGCCGGTCCTCAAGGGAGTTGACGGAGCATCCGGTCCAGATGGTCGCGTCCGCGATGGTCCCCTCCTCGCGGGTTGATGCCCGGGCCACGGCCAGGAACTCCTGCCACTGCGGGATTATCAGGTCCTCGGGCAGCTCGTCCGCGTCCCACACGTCCCGGAACCGGTGGGCGGCGACGTCGTACGTGTTCGCGAACCGGACGAGGTCTGCTGCCTGCGACGCGCCGTGGGCGAGAAGGTCGTCCGCGGCCCGCTCCTCGACTGCCCCGAGGACGCCGGCGTCCGCCAGCGCCCCGTCATCGACCGTGTAGTTCCGGTTCCAGTTCGGACCGCTGTGGTCGACGAACCCGAGCCGCTCGAACGTGTCGTACCGGCCCTTCACCGTGCCGTAACTGACGCCTGCCCGGTCCTGCACGTCGGAGAGGGTGTTCCCCTTCCGCAGTTCGGCGACGACGGTGGTGAGCATGTCGAGGTCGATGGTCTCCCGGCCGACCGCGGCCGCGTCGCCGGCGAACGGATCGTCGTAGAGCGCCTCGCCGGTATCGGTCAGTTCGACGCCGTCCCCCGTCTCGGCGACCAGGCCGTCCTCCGCGAGGAACCGGATGGCCTGGCCGAGTTCCCGGTTGTCCTGGTCAACGGCGGCGTAGATGGTGTCCCGGTCCGCGTCGCCCTCCTCGGCGAGGTAGGCAAGGACGTGCCGCTTCCCCGCGGTCCCGAGGCCTGGTGCATCCTGCAGGTCGCGGAGGGTCGCGGGGTCGGGCGTCCAGGTCTCCGGGACCTCGGTCTCCTCCACCGGATCAGGTTCCGGGTCGGGATCGGCCTCCCGCAGCCGGTCGGCGTGCGCGGCGTTCAGCGCGTCGGCCAGTTCACCGCCGGCCAGGGCGCCGTCCGCGAGCATGGATGCTGCGACATCGCGCTCGACGGCGAGGAGTGCGTCGGCATCGACACCGTACCGGTCGGCCACGGCGGCGATGTCCGCCCCGGCCCGTTCGGCGTGGACGAGCGCGCGGGCAGCGTCGCGGTATCCCGTCCCGGGCCGGTCAGGACCGTCCCCGTCCGCGGGTTCCCTGTCCCCGATCTCCACGGTGAACAGGTCGGCGATGTACGCGTCGATGCGGTCCTGCGGGATGGCCGCCGGGTCGGTCTCCTCGGCCG
Source organism: uncultured archaeon (assembly GCA_964575915.1). Taxonomy (GTDB): domain Archaea; phylum Nanohalarchaeota; class Nanosalinia; order Nanosalinales; family Nanohalalkaliarchaeaceae; genus CAZNTD01. Next base: position 2,596 of record CAZNTD010000023.1, read on the forward strand.
GGAGACCGGTGATGTCGAACGGGTCCATGTGCGGCGCGTGTGCCGCGGCGACCGTGCGGAGCGCATCGGCATCACCGGCCAGGTCGTACCGCCGGCCGCGGGCGTGACCGTCGGAGGTGACGAGCCCGCCATCCTCGAGGCCGGTGCGAAGCCTGTTGACGCCGCTGTATCCCAGTTCGGTTCCCTCTGCGATGCGGGAGATGGCCGCATCGGTCATGTCGATGCCGGTGACGAGCGCGACGAGGGCGTCCTGCTTCTTCCCGGAGTCGACGATGTCGTAGAGCACGTCGTCCATCCCGGTCTCGTAGGCGGCCTCCCAGAACGGTTCGAGGTCGGTGGTCCAGCCGGGATGCTCCGTGTCGAGATGGTCGCGGATGGCGATGGCCGTCCCGGTCGGGGAGTAGGTCGCGCCGCGCCGCTCCCCCTCCTGTTCGACGAGGCCGCTGTCCTCCATCGCGTCGTAGATGTCGTGGACGATGCTGTAACTCGCTTCGGCCCGGAGGGCGACATGGCTCTTCTGACCGTCGTGCCGGAACGTGTCGACCATCGCGCAGTACGCCGCCCGTCGTTTGTCCGTGTCGAGGACCGCCGCGAGATCGTCGGGGACCGCGACGGGGTCACTCCCCGTGCCGTCGCCGCCCGCCATCGAAGACATGCGTCCGACACACCCGGCGAGTCTTAAATAACTACTGAACGGGACTAAACGTTCGTTTCACGGTCGCGGACGGCACCGAGCACCTCGTCGACCTCGTAGAACCCGGTCATCGAGTCGCGGCTGCCGGGCGTGACCAGCAGGAAGCCATCGTCGAGGTCGCCGGTCTTCGCCTCGACGCGCCGGTACCGGTCGCCGTCCATCTGGAGGTTGTCCCCGGTCCCGGTGGGAAGGGTGACGATGCTGCTGTCCGTGTTGGTGGGCCGGGCGGCCCGGACCCCGTCGAGGTCGGCCCGGTCGTTGACCGCACCCGGGTCGGTCCCGGTGTCCGCGACCGCCGTGTCGATGTCGTCGAGCAGGCCGTCCAGGTCGCGGTCGGCGATGCGGTGGAACGCGATGGTGTCGAGCACGACATCCGGCTCCGGCCGGGACGGTCCGCCGCCGGTCCCGGGACCGGTCGGCCCGCTACCGGGGCTGCTGCCGTCGTACGCCCGGAACGGCAGGTCTGCCTCGTCCCGGTCCGCGGCGTCCTGCGCGGCGGCCACCCGTTCCCGGTTCGCCTGCATCTGCTCGAGGTCACGGAACCGGATGGCGTCCATCGGGTCGTGCCGCGTCCCGTCGTCCTCACCGGTGTCGAGGCGGTCCATGACGCTGGTGATGTAGGGACGGACCGATTCGTCGAACAGGAACTTCCGGCCGGATCCGTCGCGGGCGATGTAGCCGGCGTCAGCCAGCCGGTCGTACCGTTCCTGCGCCGTCTCCATGTCGATGTCCTCCACGCGGGCGAGGGTGGAGACCCCGCCGTGCTCCGCCGCGACCGTTGCGAACGCGGCGAGGTCGTCCGCCAGCCGGTCGTCGTCGAACAGGTCGTCGGCCCAGGCGTCGCCGAGATCGGTGAACCGGACGGCGTCCATGTCGATGCCGTAGAGGTCGGCGTACTCGGCGATGACCGGTTCCACCGACCGGTCGAACCGGAACTCCGCACCGTTCGTGTCGATGTCGACGCGGAGCACCCCTTTCTCCTCGAGCGTGGCGATGCGGTCCTTGGCGACGCCGCGGGAGCGGCCGAGGTGGTCGGTGGCGGTCGCGAGGGTGCCGTCCTCGCTGGCGGTGCGGGCGAAGACGAGCGCCTCCTCGAGCTGCGGCCAGATGTCGAACGGTTCCGGCAGGTCGGCGTCCGGGACGAGGTCGCGGAGCGGTGCATCGGGGACCGCCTGGCGGTCCGTGACCCGGTCGAGGTGGTGGGCGGTCCGCGCACCGGTCCCGAGCGTGGCGGCCGGTTCGAACACCTCGAGGTACCGCTGCAGGTCGTCGGCGAAGTCCAGGTCGAGGCGGTAGGTGGTCGCCCGTCCCGACCCGTCGACGGCGAGGAGGCCCTGGTCGACGAGGTCGTCGCGGCGGCGGAGCGCGGTCTGGTACGCCACGTCGAGGTGCGGAGCGGCGTCCTGGACGGTGCCGCCGTGCAGCAGGACCGCGCCCAGCGTGGCCGCGTCGGCTGCCGTCTCGCGGTCAGGGAACCGGCGGGTGATGGCGTCGACGACCATCCCGGTGTACCGCCGGACCGGGTCGCGGACCGTGTCGGTGACACGGATGTCGCGGTCGGTGTCGATGGCGTCGGCGGTCCGGTCGTCGATGTCGTCCGCGAACGTCTCGTACAGGTCCTGGGAGACGCGGTACGTGCTGGTGGAGCCGCGTCCCGCACCGGACCGGTCCACCTCCCGCTCCAGGTAGCCCTGTGCGACGAGGTCGGCGGCGCGGGACCGTGCGGTCTCCTCGTGGATGTCGAGGATGTCGGCCGCGGTCTCCATGTCGCCGTCCCGGCCGAGGACGCCGGCGAGGACGAGGAACTCCTCGTACCCGTCCGGCGAGTCGAACCCGTCGGGCAGGTCCGGCCATCGCAGTTCCGCCGGGGAGGGTGCGTCGCCAGCCCCGTCGACGAGCGCGGTGTCGACGGCGGTGAGGAACCGGTGGACCGGGCCGGCGTACGTGCCGGGGTGGTAGACGGTGCCCTGGTCCGTGACCCGGTCGAGGAGGCCGCGGTCCTCGATGTCGTCCGCCAGGTTCTGCACCCGTTTCAGCGGCATGCCGGTCCGTTCGGCGATGTCGGTCCGGGCGGCCTGGTCCGCGTTGCAGAAGACGGCGAGCCGGTCCTCGCTCTGGAGTGCGGCCGCGACATCCCGGATGTCGCCGGTGACCGGGTCGAACGCGTCCCGGAACCGGGCGCCGTGCCGGGTCGGGCGGGCCTCGTCGTCCAGGTGGCCCGATCCCTGCAGGCCGTCCCGCCAGTTGTACGCGGTCCGCTTCGAGACGTCGAGGTCGCGGGCGAGCGCGGCCATGCTGTCCACGTCGTCGTCCCAGAGGACCCGGTAACTGTCGCCGTTCCGGAGGGTGTGGAACGCGTCGACGGCCAGGCCGGTGTCGACCTGTCCGAGGGCGTCAAGCACCGCCTCGCCGGTGTCGCTGTACGCGTATATGATGCCGTCCCGCGCGTCGGCGGTGAGAAGGTCGACCTCCTGGAGTGGCCGTGCCCGGGCGCGGGCCGCGTCGCCGTCCACGTCGAGCATCTCCCGGATATCGGTCGCCGGGATGCCGTCACGGGTCACGGCCCGGTCGAGGATGCGGATGCGGTCCGGGGTGAGCCGGTGGACCGCGGCAGCGAGGTACCGGTCAGGATCGATGCCGCCGTCGACGGCCAGGACCTGCTCCCGGTAGGTATCGATAGCGTCGGCGACGCGGCCGCCGATGGCGGTGGGGGCGTAGAGCCGGGTGCCGCGCACCTCCTCGTCCATGAGCAGGTCGTCGGAGAGGTCGGACAGGTACCGGGCCGCAACGTCGTACCGCGTATCGACGGCGTCCACGAGGTCTGTCCGTGCGGCACCGTCACGGGCGGCGTCGAACAGGGCGAGGCGGTCGGTGTTCCCGTCGCTGCTGCGGAGCGGCTGGATGGTGGTCGCGACGTCGTCCGGCCGGTCGATGATGGCGGATCCCTCCTCTCCAGGGACCGCCACCGAACCTTAAGTATATTTTGTCACTTCCCCGTAGATAAACATGCGTCAGGTGTGTGGGCAGGGACTAGACGTCCGTGACCTCGACGTTGCCGTGGGTGATGGACTCGAGTTCCTCCACCAGTTTCGTCTGCACCCCGGCCGGGAGCTTGACGCGGGCCATGAACGCGTCGTTCCCCCACTCCTCGTCGATGACCTCGGACGCCATCTGCTTTATCTTGCCGTAGCACTTGCCGGCGTAGTCGTTCGGGATGCGGATGGCGATCTCCTTCTCCTCCATCGAGATGGGGATCTTGGGGCGGATGGCCTCGACGGCCGGCCCGACCTGGGCCTCGGCATCCTCCATCGGGTCGATCTGGATGCCTGCCTCCTCCATCGCGTTCTCGATGCGCTTCGGGGGATGCGGCGCGTTGGTCTGCGGGTTCATCGCCCGGGTCGCGATCATGTTGACGACCTGCTTCCGCTTCTCCTCCCGCATCCGGTTCTTCTGGTCGGTGGTCAGCTCCATCCGGCCACGGTCGAACAGCTCCTGTGCGGCCTCGACGATGTTCCGGGTGCCGAACTCGGCCTCGAGGTCGTCGGCGCTCGCCCGCTCCGCGGCCGCCGCATCGGTGAAGACCTCCTGGACGAACAGGACGCGGTCGAAGTCGTCTATCTCCCCACGGCGGTAGGCGAACGCCTCGTCCGGGTTGACGAGGATCTCGAACTCCGAGTCACCGTCGTACCGGACCGTGATGGCGTCCTCCGGATCCATGCCGCGATGTTCCCGCCGCTCCTTTATATCGGTTGGGAGGGTGGCGGACAGGGATCAGAGTGTGAAGTCGCGGTCCTCGAGGTCCTCGGGCATGACCCTGCGGAACCCGTCGCTGTCGATGATGGACAGCTCGATGTTCGCGAGGGTGATGTCGTCCTCCGCCGCACTGAGCGCGTCGAGTGCGAGCTGGATGCCCGCATCCTCGTCGATGCCCTCCTCGTAGTTCTCCTTGAAGACGTCGTTGGCCGCGTTCGCGCCACGTCCGATGGCGATGGCCATCCACTCCTTCAGGATGCCGGACGGGTCGGTCTGGTAGAGTTCCGGATCGTCACGGGCGCCACCGACCAGCATGGCGAGGCCGAACGGCCGGACACCGCCGTACTGGGTGAACATCTGCTGCCGGTCCGCGATGAACTTGGCGAGGGAGCCTGTCGGCACCGGCTCGTCGTAGATCATCATGTGCCGCTGCGCCTCGTCCCGCGCCTCGTTGAGCAGGGCGCGGCCGTCCGAGACCAGGCCGGAGACCGTGACCGCGATGTGGTCGTCGACCTCGAACACCTTGTCCGGGTTGCGGCTCTGGAGTTCCGGGTTCTCCCGGGTCGCCGCGAGGACGACGCCGTCCTCGTAGACGAGCCCGACCGATGTGGATCCCTTCTTTACTGCTTCGCGTGCGTATTCGACCTGGAACAGTCGTCCTTCCGGGCTGAAGATCGTCTTCGCCCGGTCATACTGCATCTGTTGGTTGCCTAGCTGCATATGCGTTATGCCTCCAAGAATCTGCACCGGGGTTTCGCCCGGAGTTTTATAAAATGTGTCACCCTCGGTGACCGGTCAGAGGTACTTGTCCCGGGCGCTGTCCATCGTCCCGGTGACACCGAGGACGTGCACGGTCGCCTCCACACCCCCGATATCGGTGATAAGCGCGAGCGCAGCCCGCATCTCCTCCACCTCCTCCTTCCGCACCCTGATGCCGCCGCGCTGCCGGTCCCGGTCGAACAGGTCCTTGATGATCCACGGGTCGGCCTCCGCCACCCCGCGTTCCCCGAGCAGGTCGAGCGCCGCCTCCCACACCGCGTCGACGAACTGGCCGAGCGACCGGTCGCCGTCGGCGATGAGTTCGACGATGATGTACCGCTGCTTCTCCCGCAGCGAGGACGGCAGGGTCTGCAGGTCACCCACCGCCCTCACCTCCTCCTTCGTCGACGGTGACGCCCGGCCGCACCGCCCCCTCGTCGTTCACCCGGTCGGCACGGTCGAGGATGGCCCGGGGCACGTCGGAGACGGTGTCGAACGCGTCGCCGAGCGGGAGCCCGAGGACCTGGGGGAACGCGGCGAGTTCCCGGGGGGCGCGGAGCTGCGCGGCCGACCGTGCGGCGCCCGATGCGATGACCGGTGCGTCGTGGCGGTCGCAGAGACGGACGATCTCCCGCATGTGGTTGAGGACGTGGGACCGGGCCTTGCCCCTGGTCTCGAGGAGGCGGCGGATGCAGACCTGGACCGCCACCCGGTTGTCCGCGGCCTGGTCAGCCATGACGTGGTCGATGCCAGGGTCTGACCGGTCGAGCGCAGGGTGGGCCAGGATGTCGACGCGGGGGTCGCCGGTCGCCGCCCGGTTGATAGCGGTGTCGCCGCCATGCACCACGAGGACGTCCACCCGGTCCCGGACCGACCGCACCATCTCCGTCATGTCGCCGGGGTCGTCGGGCTTCAGTTTCGCCCCGACCCGCACGGTCACGTCCGCGTCCACGCCTGCCGCCGCGGTACGGATGCGGTCGATGTCGTCCGTGTCCACGACGTAATCGGTGAGGGCGATGGTGTCGAACCCGAGCCGGGCGGCCCGCCGCGCCATCGCACCGGCTGCGTCGTCGCCGGCGGACAGGTCGGTCTGCATGTCGAGGTCGTAGAACCGCCGCGCCATACCCCTCTCTTTATAAATCAATCTTAAATCTGTGGGGGATGGACTCAGTCCCTGTCGCCGAGGATGCGGTCCTTCTCCATCTCGAACTCCTCGTCCGTCAACGTCCCCTTCTCCTTCAGCCGCTGGAGGCGCTCGAGCGTGGTGAGCCGTCGCCGTTCGTTCGGCAGCATCTCGGCGAACGGCCGCATGTCCATCATTTTGACGATGATGAGGTAGAGGACGACGCCCATCACGTTGAGGAACAGGACGATGAGCACCCAGACGATCCGCTGGCTGTCGGTCATGTCCTCCTGGACGAACAGGACGTCGTAGAACACGAAGAGCGTGAGGGCGATCCACATCATCCCGAAGAGCGCGAAGAACAGCGGGAACGCCATCAGGAACTCGATCGCCATACCGGTAGGTCCGCATCACGCGTTAATAAAAGTGCCGCCCGGTCAGTCGCCGTAGGTCGTGTCGATCACGTCGGAGATGGCCGTGCACATGTCGGGACCGAACTCCTGCTCGCAGTCGTCCGGCATCGTGGCCTCGATCTGGCACCGGCCCGCCTCCCACCCCGCGCTGTAGTTCACCGCATCGATGGGACGGAGTTCCTGGGTGCAGGCACCGCGGTTGTACACGAGGTCGTAGAGGCCGACCCACCGCTCGTGGATGGCGGACCGTTCACCGTGGCAGCCCTGCACCACGACGGCGCACCGTTCCGGTTCGGCCGCGGTCTGCAGGACCGGCATCCCCGCGTCGAGGATGAGCGGGCTCGTGAACCCGAGGATGAGCGCGGCGAGGAGGATGAGCGCGGATGCGATGGCGACGCGGTAGGTTCCCTCCCTGCGCATACCCCTTCACTTGGGCGAGGAGATTAAAAACGTGTCGGGCGCTGTTCGGCCGGGACCGGACGGTCCTACGTGGAGCGTCCGTCGTTCGCACGGTTGGAGGGTCGGGCCTTCTCCGCACCCTTGCCCCGGTTCCGCATCCCGCGTCCCTTCTTGCCGGCAGGCGTCTTGCCCCGCTCGGCACGGCCGGACGCCTCCCCGATCCAGTCGAGCGAGTCGTCGGCCTGGATCTCGGGATGTTCGGGGTCGACGGTGATGACCTCGAACCACCTGTACATCGCGTCCTCGGCGACCGGATAGGATGCGAGGACCTCGGTGTTCGGGTGCTTCCGGGCGACCCGTTCCTCGACGATCCGCTGCAGCGACTTGCCGGTCGAGAACTTGTTCCGGCCAGCCCGCTTCGGTCGTCGTCCGCCCTGCGGCTTCTCCCGCTTCCGGCCGCCGCGCCGTGCGCGGCCCCGGACGATCGTGAACCCGCCCTTGGCCTTGTAGCCGAGGGCGCGGGCCTTGTCGATCCGGGTGGGCCGGTCGACCGTCACGATGGACGGTTCGCGGCGGAACTGCACGAGGCGATCTCGCCAGACATCGCCCAGGTTCTCCTTCGGGTTCTTCCACGCCTCGCGCACATGCTTGTACAGACTCATCGTCACAACACCCTCTTCCGGTAAAATCTTTTTAAAACAATCCGTCCGTGCCGGCCGCACAGAGGGAGCATCACATTAATAAACGAGCACGGCGCACCACGTCGTGTGATACACATGGGTCCACGTGGAAAGATCGTCATCGGCGCCCTGCTCGCGGTCGCGGGGGTCTGGTGGTACGCACCGGCCGGCGGCCTCAACACCGCACTGGTCTCGTTCTCCACCGTCACGAACCTCCAGGGACTGATCGCGATGCTCCAGGGCGGGCTCGGCCTCCTGGCCATCCTCATCGGCCTGTTCGTGGTCTGGATCGAGAGCGACGAGCTCCGGATCCGCCGGGAGATGCAGCAGCGTGAGACCGGGGACATGACCACCGACCTGCAGGAGGCGGTCGGGACCGCTGACAGCGCGGCCGACGACACGGACTACGAGGAGGTGGTCGCGGGCACCGTCGACGAGGTGAAGGAGGCGGTGGAGAGCCAGGATCTCGATGTCCGGAAGGTGCTGGAGGCGGAGCAGGCGAACAAGGGCCGGGTCACCCTCACCGACTGGCTCGAGGACCGGCTCTGACGCTGGCCCGGCGAACGACACCTTTATGAGGCGCCGCAGGGAAGTGGGAGAGCATGAGCGCGATCCGCCGGATGGTCCTTGACATCCTGAAACCGCACAAACCCACGATCCTGACGTTCGCCGACGAGATCGCGGACAGCGACGGTGTCGCCGGGGTCAACGCCATCCTCGTCGAGATCGACGAGGAGGTCCAGAACATCAAGGTGACGCTCGAGGGCGAGGACATCGATTACGAGGTCATCCGCGAGACCATCGAGGATCTTGGTGGCAGCATCCACTCCATCGACGAGATCGTGTGCGGGAAGCGCATCGTCGAGGAGAGCGAGACCCCGCAGGACTGACGATGCCCTCCCTCCGCTCATCGCTCCGGCACGCCGCAGATTCGCTCCGCAAGGGCGAGGTCGGCTCCATCTCCCGTCGCTACTTCATCTCGAACGGATTCGACGGGACGCTGACCGCGACCGGGGTGACGGTCGGCTCCTACCTGTCCGGTGTCCCGGACGGCACGACCGTCATCGCCGTGGGCCTCGGTGCGACGGTCGGACTGGCCACGTCCGGTGTCTGGAGCGTGTGGGAGATCGAGCGGGCGGAGAAGCTGGCGGAGATCCATGAGCTCGAACGGCCGATGCTCCGGTCGCTGGAGGACACCCGGCTGGAGGATCGGAAGTTCGAGGACCGCGCGGTCAACGCCCTGATGAGCGGGATCGGCCCGGTCATCGCGATGCTGTCCATCATCTCCCCGTTCCTCCTCGAGGGCACCGTCCTCACCATGCGGGAGGCCACCATCGCATCGGTCGCCATCGGGGTGGCGGTGCTGTTCGTGTTCGGCGCCTACATGGGACGGATATCGAAGCAGCGGTGGTGGTACGCCGGGATACGGATGGGGCTGGCCGGGCTCGTGGTCGCGCTGCTGAACGTGTTGCTGCCGGGCTAGCGGGCGGGCTCCGTGGCGCGGACCCATGTCTCGCCAAGCGCGTCGGCCACCATCGACTCGACCACCGCGTCCGTCTCGAGCGTGGATGCATCGTCGGCGAACAGGACGTCGTTGGCCTGCTGGACCGCGGCCATCATCTCCCTGCCCTCGTCCAGCGTGAACGGGACCGTCCCGTCCTCCAGCGCGGCGACCATGTCGTCCGCCATCAGGTCGTACGGGGTGGGTCCGTCCAGCGGCTTGACGGCGACCCCGTCCCGGTCCTGCATCGCGATGGCGCCGCGGTCGGGGGAGCCGCGCTCGTCGAACGAACTTGCGTAGGACACGTCGAGGGTGGCGTCGTCGAACGTGAACCGGGCTGCCTTGTGCGGCATGTCGCCGGGGAACCCCTTGCCGAGCCGGATGGATGCGGTGGCGTCGTCCGCGACGGTGTCGCCGGCCACGTCGTATGTCAGCTCGGCACCGGTGGGAAACTCCACGCCGTACGCGTCGGTGGTCCGCACCCCGCTTGCCGTCCGCAGGTCGCCGATCCCGGTGTCGGCCGCGTAGACGAGCACCTCGATGGGGTGGATCCAGTCGAGGACGATGCCGCCGTTCGCCGGGTCGAATATCCAGTTCCGGTCCACGTCCTCCTCCCGGTATCCCTCCAGGAACGCCATCTGTACGTCCCGGACCGGGCCGTGCTCATCCACCGCCTCGTCGATGGTGTCGCGGAGCGCGAGGGTCGGCATCTTCCGCGTGTAATGGAGGTGGAGGTACGTGTCGTTCGGCTCACGCGCCGCGACGTCCTGCACCGCGTCGTGGTCATCCAGGTGCGGGCCGTACGCCTTCTCGGTGACGACCAGGGCGTCGGAGTCCTGCAACGCCTGCACGGTCTGGTCGCGGTGGGCTGCGATGGGGCTGGCGACGTGGACGATGTCGACATCACCGAGGAAGGACTCGGGCAGCGGGTCGCCCGGCGAGATCTGCGTGTACCGGGACTCGGGGATGTCGAGCGCGGCGAGGGTGTCGCGCTTGTCGCTCACCGGTGCGACATCGACGGCACTGTAGAAGGTGAGGTCGCCGTCCATCGCGTCGTCGAAGTTGGTGGCCCAGTGGCCCACCCCGACGACCCCGATGCGGTACGGGTCCCGGACCGGTGCCGCGTCGTGCACGTACCCGGGACGGGCGTCAACATATTAAAGCGCTGTGGTCACCGGGGCGTGACCAACTCCTACTTGGCGTAGTAGTCGCCGGCGTCCTTCTGCTCACGGTCCTTCTGGCTGCCCGGCTTGTTGGCGCGCGGCCGCCCGGTGTTCGGGTCGCGGCGGAACGTGACGTGCATCGTCGCGAGGAACTCGTTGACGCCCTCGCGGACCGGGACGATACCGTCGGCGTGGCCGGAGATGCCGGGGTCGCCCTCGAACACCATGGTCCGGTCGGCGACGTAGTCGAGGAGGAGCAGGTCGTGGTCGATGACCATGACCGGGTCCTCGGTGTGCTCCGCGAACGACCGCAACTGCTTGGCGAGCGCGACGCGCCGGGCCACGTCCAGGTACGCGGACGGCTCGTCCAGCAGGTATATGTCCGCGTCGCGCGCGAGGCAGAGCGCGATGCCGACACGCTGCAGTTCGCCGCCGGACAGCGAGGAGACGGCCTGGTCGTACAGCGGCTCGAGGTCGAACGGCTCCTTGATACGGGTCTTGAACGCCTGGCTGTAGATATCTGCCTCGCGCATGAGCAGTTCGCGGACGGTGCCGGAGAACTCCGTCTCGATGTACTGCGGCTTGTACGCGATGTCCACGTCATCCGGCACCTCGCCGGAATCGGGGTCGATGGCGCCGGCGAGCATCTTGGCGAACGTGGTCTTTCCCAGCGCGTTCCGCCCGAGGATGCCGATGACCTCCTCCTCGTGGATGGCGCCCGGTCCGGTGGTCAGCTCGAACCCGCCGAAGTCCTTCCGCAACTCGGGGAACTCGAGGATGGCGTGCTCCTGCTGGACGATACGGTCGCTGCGGGTGAGGAAGTCGATGGAGTCCGGCCGGATCTGCACGTTCCCCTCCTCCAGGTAGCCGTCGAGGAACTGGTTGATGCCCTTCCGCACGGAGAGGGGATGGGAGACGACACCGAACCCGCCCGGCTCGCCGTAGAGGACGTGGATGGTGTCGGACACGAGGTCGAGGGTGGCGAGGTCGTGCTCGACCACCAGGACGGCAGCGTCCTCCGCCAGATCGCGGACGGCCCGTGCCATGTTCAGCCGCTGCCCGACGTCGAGGTAGGAGGAGGGCTCGTCGATGAGGTAGAGATCGGCGTCCTTCAGCGCGGTGGCGGCGAGGGCGACGCGCTGGAGTTCGCCGCCGGACAGGTTCGCGAGGTCGCGGTCCAGCACGGTCTCCAGGTCGAGCGCGTCCACCACGTCGTCGAGGTCGCCGGGCTGCTCCTCCAGCAGGTCCCGCACCGTCCCCTCGTACCTGCCCGGGATGTCCTCCACCTGCTGCGGCTTGTACGCGGCCTCCACCTCGCCGGCCTTGAGCGATTCGAGGTGGTTCTGGATGGCGGTGCCGCGGAACTCGTGGATGATGGTGTCCCAGTCCCGCTCCTCGTCCTCGCCGAGGTTGGGTTTGAGCAGGCCGGCGAGGATCTTCAGCGCGGTGGTCTTCCCGGTGCCGTTCCGGCCGAGGAGCCCGACCACGTTGCCCTCGACCGGCGCGGGCAGGTTGTAGAGGCGGAAGCCGTTGTCCCCGTACTGGTGGACGAGTTCACCGGTCTCCGTCGGAAGCCGGAGGATCTTGATGGCCTCGTTCGGGATCTTCTTCTGGATGAGGCGGTGGGACTCCATCACCATCTCGTCATCGATATGCAGTTCACCGTCGTCGGTGACGTGGAACCCCTCGCCGCGGCCGGAGCGGTTGAGCGGGTCGTACTTCAGCGCGATGTCCCGCACCTCGTCGGTCACCTGCTCCTGGTCGATGACCGCGATGTACCGCTCCTTCTGCTCCATCCGGTTCCGTGACATACGTCAACCCGCGGTTGCTGGATTTAAAAATAGGTGGGAGACTCCCCGGAGAACTCTGCCTGGTACGGGTCTACTCGAACGCGAGCATGATGCCCTCGCCCGTCAGGTCCTCGACGACGTCACGGAACTCCTCCGCGGTGAACGGTACCCGCGGCCGGTCGTCCCTGTCGACGATGACCTTCTGCTCCTCGCCGTCCGGCTTGTAGACGGTGCGGACGCCCTTGTGGCCGACCGGGGCCAGCAGCTTGTCCACGACCTTGTCCACGTCACCCGTGTCCTCGACGACACGGATGGACCGGTCGAACGTATCCGCGATCTCCTTGACCACGCGGCCGTTCCGCCCGACGACCTTGGGTCCGTCGCCCTCCGCGGTGAGGACCACGACGGCCTTCGAGGTCGTGATGGTCTTCTTGATGGTCACATCCTGCAGCGTCTCGATGCTGTCGGCCAGGTCGTTCAGCAGCCGGGACAGTTCGACATCCACATCGGAGATGTCGCCGTCCTCGAGCTTCGCCTGGCATCCCGTGCAGAGGATGTCGTCGGATTCGAGACAGATGCTGCAGAGCGGTGTTTCCATCGTTGCTTCAACAACTTCGGGTAAAACTATTTAAATCAATGGAGCGGCCGGTTACGGCTCAGTGGACCGCGTACGGGTAGACCTGGACCTCGTCGATGG
>CAZNTD010000024.1:0-12788 GCA_964575915.1 uncultured archaeon
CCACCCCCGACGTTGAACCCGCCGCATTTTTATGCCGGCCGGACGGATGTCCGTGCATGCCGATCGCGGACGCGCTGCCCATCACATCCCTCCCCGAGGTCGTCCGGGTCATGCTCCCGTTCATCGGGTACGTCGCCGGGATGGTCGTCTACACCGTGTTCATCTTCGAGTTCTACCGGTACGTGGCCCGCCGCGACCTGTTCGAGCTGGACCTGGTGCAGTACGCCGGCGGCCGCGCGCGGCTCCGGAACCTGGGCCGGATGGGCCTGTACGCGGTCAAGTACCTGCTGGTGTTCCCGACGGTCATCATCGCCTGGTACCTCGCGTTCACAGTCCTCGTCGCGCTGCTCAGCGGCGGGACGGCCATCGACTCCCTTCTCGTCCTGACGATGGCGGTCGTCACCACGACCCGTGTCACCGCGTACTACAGCGAGGACCTGTCGCGTGACATCGCCAAGATGGTGCCGTTCTCCATCCTCGGCGTCTTCGTCATCGACGGCATCGAGGCGCTGTCGGTCGCCGGCACCGTGACCATCCTCGAGACCCTCCCGGACTTCTGGCATATCATCCTCACGTACTGGCTGTTCACGGTCCTGCTCGAGTTCGTGCTCCGGGTCGTCACCATCACCCGGTTCGGTACGGTGGAGACGGGCGAGGACGTGGCTCCGACGGCGGCGGAACGCGAGGAGGACGCCTGACGTCGCCGTCCGGAACCAATTTATACCTCGCCACGCCAACCAGGGGCATGGCGGAACCGTCCTCCTTCATGCAGGCGGTCAGCCCGCAGGGGCTCGGCCTGGAGATCGGGAGCGGTGCGGTCCTCGGCTACATCTCCGGGCTGCTCGCGAAGAAGGCGACGAAGATCGTCGCCATCCTGGTCGGCGGCGCGCTGCTGTTCGCCAAGTGGCTGGAGGGCCAGGGCGTCATCTCGGTCGACTGGTCCGCGGTATCCGGCGGTCTCGTCGACATCAGCGGTGCCGCGGCAGGTGCCGCCCCGTCCGTGTTCGACCGCATCGTCTCCACCCTCGGGCTGGGCGGCGGGTTCGTCGCCGGGTTCGCGCTCGGGTTCAAGCGCGGCTAGCTGCCAACCATTAAATGCGGCCGCCCCGAACCGTTCCTGCATGGACCGCCGCCACGTCGCCGTCGCGCTCGTCCTGCTCCTCGTCATCCTGGCGACGGCCGCGGTCCGGTTCGCCGGGCTCGCCCCGGTCGACAGCGGTGACGACCTGTCCCACGTCTCCGTGCCGGACGGCTTCTCCATCTCCGTCTACGCCGACGATTTCGGCGGGACCGGCGTCTCCACGCCGGGCCCCGCACCCGGTCCACGGTTCATGGCGTTCCACGACGGGACGCTGCACGTCGCCCTGCCGGACCAGGGGCGGATCGTCGCGCTGCCCGACGGTTCCGGCGACCCCGAGCCGGTGACCGTCGTCGACGGGCTCGACCGGCCGCACAGCATGGCGTTCCACAACGGCCGTATCTACATCGCGGAGACCGGGCGGACCGTTTCATACCGGCTGGACGGGCTGTCCGTGGACCGGGACACGCGCGAGGTGGTGGTCGACGACTACCCTGCGGGCGGCCAGCACTGGACCCGCACCATCCGCATCCACGACGGCCATCTCTACATCTCGGTCGGCTCATCGTGCAACGTCTGCGAGGAGGATGACCCGTGGCGCGCCGCCATCACCCGGTGCGACCTGGACGGGACGGACTGTGACCGGTACGCGACCGGGCTGCGGAACACGGTCGGGTTCATCGTCGTGGACGGGACGATGGTCGGCACCGACAACGGCCGCGACCTGCTCGGGAACGACGTCCCGCCGGACGAGATCAACGTCATCGCGCAGGGGGACGATTACGGCTGGCCGTACTGTTACGGCGACCGCGTCCCCGACCCCGCGTTCGGAAACGCGTCCCGCTGCGACGGCACCGTCCCGCCGGCGGTCCCGCTCCAGGCGCACTCCGCGCCGCTCGGCCTCACCCGTCACGGCCACGCCGCGTTCCCGGAGCGGTACCGTGGTGACCTGTACGTGGCGTACCACGGCTCGTGGAACCGGCAGCCCCCCACCGGGTACAAGGTGGTGCGCATCCCCTACCATGCCGGGAACGGGACGTTCGGGGAGCCGCGTGACTTCGCGGCGGGCTGGCTCGGGGACGACGGGACGGTGCACGGCCGCCCGGTCGACGTGGTGTCCGGCCCGGACGGCGCCCTGTACGTCTCCGACGATGCGACCGGCCGCATCTACCGCATCGCTCCCGGCCGTCCGTCGCAAGGTTCTTAACGCGCCGCATCGACCACGGTACGGTGTACCCGCTCCACCACCTCGTGCTCTCGACCGTCGCGGCCATCGCGACCGTGCCGTTCCTCGGTCTCTCCCCCGGCATGACGGCCGTCGCGGTCGTCCTCGGTATCGCCGCCGGCGTCCTCGTCGACGTCGACCACGTCCTCCTCCCGGCGGTGTACAGCCGCTCCAGCGCCCCGTTCGCGTGGATGCGCCGTCCCGTCCGGGCGTTCCGCGAGCCCCGCTCGCTCCTGGCGGACGTGGCGTACGAGCGGATGGTGCTCCACCGACTCCTCTCCCACAGCACCGTGCTCGTCGCGGTCTACCTCGTCTCCCTCGAGTTCCCGGTGCTGGTGCCGGCCGTCGCCGCGCTCATCGTCCACATCCTCGCCGATATCGTGTGGGACGTGGCCCGTGGCAACTACCGGGAGGTCCTGTCCTGACCGGTCACCGGCGCCGGTCCTGCTCCCGTCGTCCGTCACGCTGCCCGCCGCGGCCCTGCCGTTCCCGCCCGGCATCCGGGCCGCGCTCCGGCCGTCCGCCATCCTGTTCCCTGTCCGCGGTGCGGGACCGGGTCCAGAGGGTGTAGATGCCGTGGAGGATGCCGAACCCGGCGATGAGTGCGCCGAGCCCGATGAGCCCGGTGCTGGCGAGGTCCATCAGTTCCGCGTAGTTGACGAACGGCCCGTCGGTCGCGTCGAACGTCGAGAAGATGACCGTGCTGATAAGCCGGAGCGCCCCGCCGGCACCGGCGACGATGCCGCCCGCCACGATCTCCCGTCCTGCGCCCATACCGTGCGCTACGTCCGCAGATTGATAAACGGTGCGGCTACGGGTGGAGGTCGACGACGTCGGCACGGTCCCAGTAGCCGCCAGCGTCCTGCCACCGGGCCATCCGCGTGTCGGATTCCAGCACCGCGTCGAGCACCGGGCCGTACCGGTCCATCCGCCGCGCCCGCCCGTCCGGATCGTCAAGGTATCGGGTGATGCCGTCGACGTGTGCCGTCCCGACCAGCACGAGCAGGCTGTCCGGTGCCGCTGCGTCGACCACCCGGTCGACGCCGGTCGTGGTGAACACGTCCCGCATGTCCGTGTACGTCCAGTCGTCCGGGAGGTCGATGCCGGGGGCGTCAGGGAACGCCCCGCCGGTCCATCCCAGTGCGCCGCCCAGGCCGAGCATGCCGCCCGCGACCACCATCTGCCGCCGGGTCATGGACAGCTCCGCGTTCCGCTCACCCCAGCCGTGCTCCCGGCCCCGCGCCATCCGCGTCAGGTCGCGGACGTCCTCCCGGACCGCGGTGCGGAGGTCGGGGTCGATGTCGACCGCGGCCGCCGCGGTGTATCCCGTGCCGCCGGCCATGAGGACCGGGCCGAGCAGCCCGGCCGCGTACGGGAACGCATGGTGCGAATCCGGTCCCCACGCCTCGTCGAAGTGGTCGAGCGCCATTTCATCGACCGCGGCCGCGTACCGGTCGAAACTGTTCATATCGAGCTCCCGGAGCGTCTCGTTCGCCGCCACCAGGCCGTCGTAGACGTGGTCGTCCATCTCGGTGAGCCACGTGTCCGGCCGGTAGCCGCGTGCCTCCCAGGCGAACGCGTCGTGCCGCGCCATCTCCTGGGCGATGTCGTCGCGTGACACGTCCAGTCCCTCCGCGGTGTGCACATCCCCGAACACGGTCACGTCCGTGTCGCGGTACGCCATCCGTTCGATGCGTGGACCGAGCCCCATCCCCGCAGTGTAGCCACTTGAACGTTATAAAAATACGGCTCCGCTGAGGAGTGTATGGACGTCACACGCGTTGACCGCACCGTCTACGCCGAACCCTACCCCGTCGACGGGTTCGTCGACAATGCCGCCGACTACGTCGAGGAGACGGACAGCGAGGCCCGCGTCCAGTTCTACATGGACTTCTGGACGTTCGCCGCGACCGACGGCCGCGAACACCGCATCGGTCCCCGGCAGCTCCGCGACGAACTCGCGACCAACGTCCCCCGGTACACCGGGACCAACATCCGCGTCCCCGGCACCGGCTACGGCGAGACCGTCCTGGCGCACGAGCGCGACGACCCCGCCGACGACGCGGGCCGGCTCACCGTCCGCGCCGCACCGGACCGCGTGCTCGACGATATCGATGTCGACGCGGTCATCGCCCACTTCGACGGCCTCCCCTGACCGCCCGTTTTATAACCGTTCCCTCCCAACCGGCCGGTATGCGACACGCACCGCTCCTCGCCGGGCTGGTCCTCCTGTTCACCATCCCCGCGGCCGCGCACGCCGGAAGCCACGGTTCCGGGGCGCTCCCGGACAACGCCACGGTCTCCGACCTGCTCGACCACCCCGACGAGATCGCGACGGTCTACAACGGGAACAGCGACGCCATCCCAGGCATCGTCCAGTCGCTCGTCGCCGACGAGCGGGTGAACGTCCACGTCACCGGGCCGGACGGCAACACGACCATCGGCGCCGTGTTCAACGGAACCACCATCACGGCCGTGCATCCCGGCGGCGTTGCGAACGCGACGGTGACGTTCACGACCGACCGCGCCACCCTGGAGACGGTAGCGGCGTCCGACAACCCGGCGCAGGCCGCCGTCGAGGCACTGAACCGCGGAGACATCCGGTACGAGGTCACCGGCCTGTGGAACACCGTGATGTACGGTGTCATCAGCACCATCCTCCGCATCTTCGGCGGCCTCATCTGACCCGGAACCTATTTGAGGCGTGATACCGCACACCCGGACATGGGAGCGACGCGGGACTACCGCAAGGCCATCCGGGACGCCACCGGGCTCGACGACCTGTTCGACGCGCTCGAGCGGTACGACGTCATCGACACCGGCGAGGAGCAGTACGACGTCGACGAGGCGGAGGAGCGCATCGAGGCCGTGAAGGACTACGTCAGGAAGCGCGGCTACGACGACAACGTCCCACAGCTTCTCGGGGAGATAACCGCGGCGTACGGCCTGCGTGACACCGTCCGACGCATCCTCGGCGGCGACGAGGACTAGTCGATACGGTACCGCAGCAACGCCGCCATCCCACCCAGCCCGGCAAGTTTCGTCCCCGCATCGTGGTCCGTATGCACGATCTGCACCTCACCGTCCATCTGCTCCACCCGTTCCATAAGCTCCTCGTGCTCCCGGACCTTCTCCTCGCTGATGAGCAGCGTCTCGACCGCACCCATCTCCACCGCGTCCCGCACCGGTTCCACGCCGTACGTCGCCCGTGAATCATCCGTGTTCAGCCGTTCAAGGAACTCCTCCACGGCCGCGACCTCGTCCGCCACCCGGCTCCGGTGCAGCACCCGGTCGACCGCCCCGCGCTTGATGACCTCCTGCACCCCCGCCATCCCGGTCGTCGACGCGTCCTCCAGCGCCACCTGCGCCTCCAGGTCGGGGTCGTCGATGCGGTCCACCAGGTTCTCCTTCGCGAACCCCGGGCCGGCCACGATGATGCGGTCCGCGTCCGGGTGGCCCCGCAACACGCTGAGCACCTGGTCGTAGAACTCCTCCTCGCTCGCCGCATCCGTCACGTACATCTTCCCCGATCTGCCGCTCTCCAGCACGTTCAGCTCCTCGATACCCGTCTCGGTGATCTCCGCGAACGTCGCCGACTCCGAGTCTATCATGCATACCACGATGCGGTAGTCCGCGGTCGCCGTCGCCCGGTCGATGCGGTCCACCTGGTAGTCCTGCCACTCCTCCTTCCATATCTCGAACGTCACGCCCGGCTCCAGGTTGAACGTGTGGTAGCCGCGCTCCACGTCCTCCGGTGCCTCCACGATGTCCCCGGTCGCGCGCAGCCGGTTCCCCTGGTAGTCCACCTTCTCCACGTCCAGGACGATGGTCACGACCGCCTTCTCCCCGCCCTCGATGGTCGTCCGCCGGTCCGTCATCCGCAGCCGGTCGCCCGGCGCCACGACGTGGGACAGGTGCCACAGGTCGCTGTCGCTCTCCACCTCAAGTTTCATGTATCCGTCCTTCCGGTCCCGGTCAAGAAGGTTCATCGCTCCACAGGAACAACTGTTTCCAGTACGTTTTTAATGTAAAGCACCCATACATGTGGCATGGCATCCGAGTTCCTCTACGTCGCCGGGGCAGGACTCGCCATCCTCATCGTCGGCGGCGTCCTCGCAGGGTTCGTCGCGGAGGCGCCGGACAGCACCGGGGAGGTCTCCGGTGACTTCATCTTCTCCGAGGAACTCGGCACGATCGGGACCATCAACGCCACGTCCCGCACCCCCATCGACGGGTGGGACGCGACGGTGACGCGCGGCGAGCCGAACAGGACCGCGGTGGAGCGCGGCCGCATCCACGTCGGCGCCTCCATCCTCGGTGCCTCGGCCGACATCATGGAGTTCGAGGCGACCGCGCCACGCCGCGTCTACATCCGGTTCGTGGCCGCGGAGGCGTCCTCGCCGGAGGACCTCGAGATCACGGTCAACGGCGAACAGGTCGACATCCCTGACTTCGAACCGGGCGACGAGGTGACCCTGTCGTCCGACGCCGTCGAAGAAGGGACCAACGTCATCCGCGTCACCGCCCGCAACCCCGGACTGGCGTTCTGGAAGATGCCGGGATACACGCTGCGGAACGTCGACGTCATCGTCGATGACCGGGCGAACGAGGCGGCACTCCGGCCGTTCCGCGCGTTCGACTACGAGGTCGCCGGGTTCGACCGCGGCGAACTCCGGTTCTCCATCACGGAGGACGTGAACGCGACCGAGCCGCTCGTCGCCTCCATCAACGGCAACGAGGTGATGCGGCGGACCGCAATCACGCGGGCTCTCCCGTACACCGCGACGTTCTCGGCCAACGGGACCGGTCTCACACCGGGCGAGAACGTGCTGTCCCTCCGAACCTCCGGCGACGCGGACTACCGGCTCGAGAACGTCCGGGTCACCCTGTACTACTTCGCGACCGACCGGCAGCGCACCGTCACCCGGACCGTCCCGCTCTCCAGCAGCGACCACGGCCGCATCGGGGAGGACGGTGGACGCATCATCGTTGACGTGGACCGGGTCATGCTGCGGCGGCCCGCGACCATCCGGTTCGGGGATGCGACGTTCGAACGGGAACTGAACGGCGGCGAGAACACGTTCACGTTCGGCCAGGACGACGTCGAGTCGGGGGACAACGAGCTGTCCATCTCCACCAGCGGCTCCTACCAGATCCGCAACTTCACCATCACGACGGCGGAATGACCGCCTCAAACTACTTAAGACCGGTCCGCCCATCCCTACCTGTCATGCCCAGCGAGGCGAGCAGCCATGGCTGACGACGATGACAGGCATGCGCCCGGTACCCGTGACCAGGGGTCCGGCGACGCGCCAGGGTGGACGGCGGAGAACGAGCGCGTCGACGAGCTTACCGAACGGGTCGCCGAGGAGATCCGGCGGTCCGAGGAGGAGACCGTCGAGGAAGGAGAGGGCGGCCACGGCCGGGTCTTCACCCGCGAGCAGATCGTGGAGGAAGCCGCCGTCATGGCCCGGAGCATGTACGGCCAGGTCAAGCACAGCCTCGACCCCGCCCATTACGGCGAGCGCCGGGAAGACGCAGGATACTACGACCTCGTGGACATCTGGATGGTCATCGGCCACCGGCTCGACCTCCGGTTCCACTCCCGGTTCCTCCGCCGGGCCAGCTATCTGAAGTGGGGCTCCCGCATCAACCGCCGGATGGTCCCCAACTACTACCTCTTCGCCCAGCAGGGCGTGGACAAGGCGATCGACGAGCACTACATCAACCCGCTGTTCGAGCACAAGATGGAATACCTCCTGCTGGTCCGATGGTTCCTGCCGCTCGGCCCCCCGATCGCGTACTTCGACGCGTTCGGCCCGACCCACTCCGAGGCCGCGGCGCACGCCCGGTTCTTCGAGGAAGGTGTGCGGACCGCAGGCGGCGAGCAGGCGGAGATCCAGCAGAAGATCACGTACCTGGAGAGCGAGATCGAGCACCTCGCGGACAAGTTCGACCGCACCAAGTCACGGATGGAGGAGCTCGAGGACCGGTACAAGGAGACCGGGGAGGAGGTATGGCAGGAGCGGGCGGACGACGCCGCGGCCGAACTCGAGGAGTTACGGGAGGATCTCGAAGGCCTCTACGCTGAATACGAGGAGCTGCGCGAGGAGGGCGGCTGATGAAACCACTTAAGAGCCTCCGTCCCCCATACAGGTGGTAGCATGGCCGATGTCGATTCCCGGATAAAACAGGTGCGGCAGGAGTGGCAGGATGCCATCGCCACCGTCCAGGCCCGGAAGTCGTCGTGGCACTGTGACTTCTGCGGCCGCGAGTTCACCGATTCCGACGCCCGCGGCCTCACCGACCATATCGTCCAGGCGCACGCCGACCAGCTCAGCGACGACGTGCTCGACGCGTATTACGATGACGAGGTGGCGCCGGGCATGTTCGAGTCGTACGTCACCGAGAACAGGCGGTCAGGGTCCGTCGGCCTCGGCGAGGCGCTCGACTTCGGGGATATCAGCCGCACCCGGCTCGCCGGCTACATGCTCGGCACCTTCCTCATGCTCATCCTCATCACCACCATCGGCCTCGCGAGCCTCTGGATGGCGCCGGTGACCGGTATCGTCGGTGTCGCCCTGCTCATGCGGTCCGGCGAGGACGCGCCGCTGTCGATGCTCCTGGGGATACTGTTCCTCCTCCACCCATCGGTCCTGCTGCTCATCACCATCGGGTTCGACTTCACGGTCCTCGCCGCCCTCACAGGTATCGCCGGGTTCGCCCTGGCAGGCGTGGAGGAATCCACGAAGAACGCGCTGGGACGGTCCGGCGACATCCTGTTCCAGTCCATATCAGCCATCATGGTCCCGCTGTGGATACTCTCCCTGTCGAACGCCGTGCTATCGATATTCGCGGGACAGTTCTTCAACCTCGGGTTCGGGGCGATGGTCGTCGCCTCCATCGGCACCTCGGCGTACCTGTTCGCCGGGAACATCCAGGACGCGTTCGGTGTCTACTCGGGCATCGGCCACGGCGCCGCCACCGTCTACGAATACCTCGTCGTCGGCCACGAGGTCCGCGGCGGCCGCACCCAGCTCTACACCGCAACGTTCGGCTCCATCGGCCTGTTCTACTACGCGTTCCTCCTGTTCAGCGGCGTGAACATCCCGGTCATCGGGTTCATCTTCGAGAACCCGGCGTTACCGTTCATCGCCGGGATGCTCGGCCCGCTGGCGTTCTGGCACCTGCTCACCCGGGCCGGAGATATCGGCCGTGCAGGCGCCGCGTTCGCCGAGGAGGTCTACTCCGAGGGCCGCGCCGGCTACGGGCAGGGACGGCAGCCCCGGGGACCGGACGAGGAGCGGAGCCTCCCGCAGCGGATGGGCCGCGCCTCGAAGGCCGGCAGCCAGATGGAGATCCGGAGCTGGCAGAAACGTATCGACAACCTTGACAGCGATATCCAGCGGGCGGAACGGCTGCAGGACGAGGCCGACCGTGAACGCCTGTCGGTCCGCTCCCAGTGGTCGAAGATTCAGGGTGCGCGCGACACACTGTCCAAGGCCCGTGATGGCAACGCGTCAGAATCCGAACTCGGCACGGCCGAGGACACGATCCGGAACGCCATCGACGAACTCGAGGAGGCGCTCGAGCGCCACGCCGAGGAGGGTGCTGGATAGATGGCGACACCGTTCCGCGGGCTGCGGTTCACCGTGTTCATCACCGCCATCCAGATGCTCGCATCCCTCCTGTTCATCGCCTACCTCATGGATATCGGCCACCAGTTCCTGGCTACCACCATCGTCCTGTTCTACATAATCGCGATGTGGCGGCATCCGCACATCATCACCGCCGGCCACCCGAGCGCCATCTACTTCATCCTCTTCCTCGGCGGCCTCCTCGGGTACGCCATCCTCCTCCTCGTCGGCGCCATGATGGGCGCGACGAACCTGTTCATGGGGCCGCACCCCATCGTCCTCCCGCTGTTCGCATCGCTGTTCTCCATCGTCGCGATGCTGTACCACGGCCTGGCGACATCCTCCGTCGGCGCATCCATCGGGACGCGCGGCGTCGTCGCCATCGTCCTGGTCGTCTCCCTCCCAATCGTCTACTTCGGCGGGCAGTTCCTGCTCGGCGGTTCCTGGGGGAACGCCGGCGGGCTCATCGGCGAGGCAGGGTACGGTGTCGGCCAGGCGTTCGGCACCGTCACCGAACCCATCGGCAACCAGCTCGAGTACATCCAGAACCGGGTGTTGAACCCGTCGCGCAACCGGAACCTTGCACAGCTCGTCTGCGCCGGCCAGCTGCTGTCCGGCGGCGGCGTGTTCGAGGTCGCGTCCGGCAGCGCATCCATGTCGCAGTGCGTCGAGGAGATGCTCGGCGGGAACGAGTCGCAGGCACGCAGCGAGCAGGTGACGGACCCGCTCGAGGTGCAGATGGGCGACATCCAGGTCGAACCGTTCAGCGACCACGTCCGGGTCAGCGTCCCGGTCACCAACACGCTCGTCCAGGACCTGGAGGGCGTCCCCATCGAGATGCCCGCCCGCGACGTCGCCATGCGGGTCGAGTGGCGGTACCTCGACACCGTGGTCGCGACCGCGGAGCAGACGGCCGGGACCATCCCGAACGGCGACACCCGCCAGTTCGACTTCGAATCCCGGGATAGCGGCAGTCCGTACTTCGCGACGTTCCCGGTGATAAACGGGGACTACACCGATTCGTCGCTGCGGACACGGCTGGCGCAGGTGCGCGACGGGGAGGAATCACCGGACTGGTTCATCAACCGGTTCGAGAACGGGCAGCTCAGCCGTGAACGCGTCGCGTTCATCATCCGGTCGACGGACGAGCTCTCCTGTGATGACCCGGCAGGGATGGGTCCTGTCTGCGACGACCTGCACGAGCACGTCGGCGAGCCGCTGCCACCGGTCATCCTCCAGGGCCGCGAGTACAGCATCGACGTCTATATGGAATACAAGTACAACGCGGAGGCCGCGTTCACCCAGTCCAGCCGGTGGCGGAGCGGCAACCAGCTGCTCGAGGTGTGGACCGAGGAGGCCTGGCAGGACCTGCCGTTCGAGGAGCGGCAGCAGTGGCGGTCCACGAAGTGCGGCGAGGTCGAGAAGTACGGCCAGACGTTCACCAAGCAGCGGACCGCCGCACTCACCACCCCGGTCGTCCCCGTGATGTACACCGACTGCGGCATCAGCCTGTTCCGCAACATCGTCCAGGGCGAGGAATCCTCCATCGACATCGAGATCGGTGTCAACGTGAACGAGGAGTCCGATGCCGTGTCGCACCTCCCGGACAGCGAGGCGTTCCGCATCACGGCCGCAGAGACCACCTGCCTCCCCGGCGCCGAGGAGACGTCCATCCTCGCGGGCGAGCGGAACGACGGCCGGCCGGGCATCACCACGGACTGGTTCGGTACCGCCGAGGGCATCGACGGCTGGACGTCCGGCGGCAGCCAGGACACCACCATCATCACCCGCGCCGTCACCGTCGAGGGCGAGCGGCAGTCCATCGCCTGCCGGACGACGATGAACATCACCTTAAACGTGCAGGACGGAACGACGTACGAGGTCCCGCAGATCGGGTGACCGGATACATGAAACGCATCCTCCTCCTGCTCGTGGCCGCTGTCGTCATCGCCGGCTGCACCGCGCCCGGCCAGCAGCAGCCCGAGGAGGAGCCGAAGGTCATCAGCATCTCCGGACCCGACTGCCAGGTCGGCGGCGGGACCTGCGCCGAGACGACGATCACCCGGTTCGGCGGCCCCGCCGAGGTCCGGCTCGAGGTGCAGAACTTCGGTGACGAACCCATCAGCATCGATGTCGGGGCGAACGGCCGCAACATCATGGTATCGAAATGCAACGACGAGATCGCCACCCTCGACAGCGATATCGGCGGGTTCTCCGGCCGCGTCGAGGGGCCGTCCCGGTTCGACCAGTACCCTGACGATGCCGCGTTCCCGGAGCGGGTGACGCTCGACGGGGACGAACGCCTCGTCATGGTGTGGACGCTCGACATCCCCACCGACGTCGACGTCTCCCAGCTCGGCTACAGCTGCCCGATGGACTTCGAGATGACGTTCAACCAGACCATCCGGTCCGGCCAGCAGATCCAGTTGAAGACGGATGACGAGGTGCCGGACGCGTCCAGCCTGGACAGCATGACGACCGCGGAGGAGCCGGTGCGGCTGGTCATCGATGCCCCGGACAGCTTCGTGGTCGACCAGGGGACGCTGGTCGTGCAGTCGTTCCTCCGGAACGGCGGGAGCGGCGAGATAACAGATATCCAGCGGATCGAACGCGACCCGGACAGTCCCGGCGTCCTCGCCGGTGCGTCGTGCCGACCGGCGAACGACGAGCTGCGGATGTACGGCTCCGGCGAGCGCCAGGGCGAGAGCTACCGGAAGAGCTGCACCATCCCGTCCAGCGCCATCGACCTGACCGGCCGGTCGGACGTGCAGTGGGCCCGGTACATCGCGGAGTACACGTACCAGCTCCCGCTCGGATCCGAGACCATCCAGATGCGGCCGACGGAGGG
>CAZNTD010000025.1:0-12717 GCA_964575915.1 uncultured archaeon
CACGAAGTACGCGATGACCAGGAGCATCCCTTCCCGCCGCCGCAGCGTCCGGTCAGACACCGCCACGACGTACACGAGCAGACCGGCACCGACCACTATCTTGAACGGCAGGTCCCAGAGGAGGATGGACGGTGGCACGGTGTACGTCGACAGCAGTCCGCCGAGTCCGATGGCGAACAGCGGGTTGACGATGTTCGACCCGATAAGCGTCCCGAGCGCGATGCCCGGTGCCTCCCGCCGGATGGCCTCCATCACCGTTGTCAGCTCCGGCAGCGCCGCGGCGACGCCCAGCGTCACCACGCCGATCATCGAGCCGCCCAGCCCGTTCTCGATCACCACCTGCTGCACGACCTCCAGGACCACGAACGAGCTTCCGAGCACCGCCGCGACTCCGACAAGGATGTACAGCACGTCCCGCCGCACGTCGGTGCTGCCGGTCCCGGGAAGTGTGGTCCCGCGCTCCCGCCGGTCGAAACTGTAGTAGAGGTAGACGCCGAAGACGGCCAGCATGACAAGTGCGTCCACCCGTCCGACGATGCCGTCCACCGCCAGCGCCAGCAGCAGGCCGGACGCAAGCACCATCGGGATGTAGTCCATCCGCAGGAGCCGTTTCCCCATCTGCAGGCGGCCGTACCCGATGATGAACAGGCCCATAAGAAGCGTTTGCTGCGCGATGGATGACCCCATGTTCCCACCCAGAACCGTCGCCGACGCGATACCCGGGTCGAGCGTTCCGGACAGGATGCCGAGGGACGCGGTCACGTGCGACGCGATCTCCGGGAGCGACGTCCCGATGGAGATGATGGTCAGCGCGATGAGCGTGTCCGGGATGTCGTAGTGCTGGGCGACCAGCGTCGCCCGGTCCACGACCACCCGGGCGCCCTTCACGAGGATGTAGAGCGCCGCCGCCCCGACAGCCACGTACGGAAGCAGCTCCACGTGGAACGACATACACCTCGACGTACACTCGTGCCTTAAATCAGTCCGCCCCGCACCTTTTAAGAAGGTTGCCCGCGCCTGTATGTCCGCGCGCCGGTGGTCCAGCCTGGCTACGACTCGCGCTTGCCATGCGCGCGACCCGGGTTCAAATCCCGGCCGGCGCATACCTTCGGTCTGCTTTTCCCGCGATTTGAACCCTTGAGAAGCGATAGCTTCGTGCCCGGGTTCAAATCCCGGCCGGCGCACTCCGCTGGAGTGCTGGCGCCGGGACGAGAAGATCTCCGATCTTCGATCCCGGCCGGCGCATCAGCCGCTTCGCGGCTGCTGCTTGTCTCCGCGTTCCCTGCCGGGAACGGGACACGGTGCATCTCTCATTTCGTTCGGGATGCTTGGACCGCGACCGCTTCGCGGCTCGCGGTGCGGCGCATCCCTCCCCCGATTCATTCGAACCAGCGCGCCATGATATCGTCCGTTCCGTACCGTCCGCCGTCGAGGTGGTGCGCGGCCTGCGCCGCCATCGCCCGTTCCGGCTCGGGGACGCGCCGCACCGACCCGAGGTCCTGCACGTCGTGGTAGACCAGTTCGCCCCGGTGTTCGCCGTAGCTGGACGGCTTGACATCGATGGCGAACCCGGCATCGGCGGCGCGCCGGGCGAGCGGTGCGACCCGGTCCAGGTAGGCCTCTGGGTCTGGCCGCTCGTCGACCGCCACCGCCGGCTGCCGCACCACCAGCGCCCCATCGCCGTACCCGGGGAGAAGCTGTTCCGTGGCGAACGTCGGTGCGACCGCGATATCCGCTTCAAGACAGGCCGCGAGGTTGTCGACGACCCGGTCGAGGCTGCTGTTCGTCACGACCTTCGTGACGCGGTCCCCGTCGCGGTAGACATCGGCGAACGCGCCGCTCGCGTCTGGTTCGCGAGCCACAGGCCCGGCGGGGTCGCTGGCCTCCACCGTGCCGTCACCTGCGCTCATGGGATGCATATGGCGATCGTCCCGCTGAACCGTTAAAAAGAGATGTGTGGTCCTCACTCCTCGACGAACAGGAGATCGTCCTCCTCGTCCTCCTCGAACGCCTCCCGCGTGTTGGGCGCCGGGTCGTCCATCAGGTCGGGATCCGCGTCCGGTTCGTCCATCATTTCGGGGTCGTGCTCCATCTCGTCGAACTCGTGCATGTCATCGAGCGGCTCGCCCTCGAATTCCTCGATTTCCCCGTCTTCATCCGGCCGCGTATCGATTTCTTCCTGCATAATCCCCCCACAATGCCCGGAGGGTTTAAATACTTTACTATGGCGGACTCCACACACCCGTTTTTTATATATCGCTGCGCACTGTCCGGCCATGACACCAGACACCGAGATGGACGAGACCGTCTGCGAGTTCTGCGCATCCCAGCTGGACGCGATGGCCGACACCGTCGACCTGCCTACGGATGCACGGGCGCTGCTCAGCCGGCCAAAACAGGTCGTGACCGCGACCATCCCGCTCACCCGCGACGACGGTTCCATCACCGTCCTCCCGGCGTACCGCATCCGGTACAACGATGCGCGCGGCCCGACCAAGGGCGGCATCCGGTTCCACCCGGCGGTCGACCAGGACGAGGTCGAGGAACTCGCGTTCCTCATGGCGCTCAAGTGCGCGGTGGTCGACATCCCGTACGGCGGCGCGAAGGGCGGTGTGGCGGTCGACCCGTCCACCCTCTCGGAGACGGAACTGGAGCGGCTGTCCCGCGCCTACATCGGGGCGTTCCACGAGCACATCGGTCCGGAGACGGACATCCCGGCGCCGGACGTCAACACGAACAGCACCATCATGGCGTGGATGATGGACGAGTACGAGCGCATCACCGGCGAGAAGTCGCCGGGCGTCATCACCGGCAAGCCGGTCGGACTCAACGGCAGCAAGGGCCGCGAGTACGCGACCTCGCTCGGCGGTGCAATCGTCCTCGACCGGTTCGTGGACCACACGGACATGGGCGATGACCTCTCCGTCGCCATCCAGGGGTTCGGCAACGTCGGCTCCCACCTCGCCCGGTTCCTCCACGACCGTGGTTATGACGTGGTCGCGGTCAGCGATGTCGCGGGCGGCATCCACGACCCGGACGGCCTCGACATCCCGGCGCTCCTCGATGTCTACGAGGGGAACGGCGACCTGTTCGAGATGGATGCCGACGAGATATCCAACGACGACCTCCTGACGCTGGACGTCGACGTGCTCGTCCCGGCCGCCATCGAGGACCAGATCACGATGGACAACGTCCACGACGTCCGGGCGGACGCGGTCCTCGAGATGGCGAACGGCCCGACGACCGCCGAGGCGGACGCGGTGCTCGCGGACCGTGGCATCCCGGTCGTCCCGGACATCCTCGCGAACGCAGGCGGGGTCACCGTCTCCTACTTCGAGTGGCTGCAGAACATCGCCAACGAGTACTGGGACGAGGACGCCGTGAACCGGAAGCTGGAGGAGCACATGGGCCGGGCGTTCGACGCGGTGCAGGACATCTGTGACGCGGAGGGATGCCGGATGCGGACCGCGGCCTACCACCTCTCCCTCGAGCGGGTCATGGCAGCGGAGCGGCTGCGCGGCAACCTGTCGTGACGGACGGTATCAGTCCGCGCCCATCCCTTCCTGTTCCCGTTTCAACCCCTCGTAGTACCGGTCGATGATATCGAAGATGTCCTCTACCGGGTCGGAATCCGCTTCGTCCCGCTCATCCGTGTCTCCCATGGGTGGACGTGGATTGCCCGGTCCTTAAGCCTTTTCCTTCCGGTAGCTCTTGTAGTTGTGGATGAGAAGGTAGCTGCCGACGGTGACCATGAGGAGGCCGATCCCGGTGTCGATGAGACGGTCCCGGATGAACAGGAAGTGGAGGCCGAGCACGAGCGTGATGAGCACGATGAGGCGCGTGAGAAGCAGCGAGCCGGTGCTGAAATACGTTTTCAGCCGTTGCTCGAGCCTCGATCGCTCGACCATACCCCCACTACCGCTCCCACAGTATTAAATGTGGTGACTACGGCAGCGGGTGCAGCATGCCGGAGGCCTCCTGGTCGAGGCAGACCTCGCAGACGAACGTATCTCCCTCTCGGACGCTGATGCGCTCCTCCTTGCAGACATCGCAGTGGTCGGCGACGCTCCGGTCGGTGGTGTGTATCGGTTCCATCCCCGCTCCCCGCACCGGTATGCGCACTCCATTTTAAAACCGTTTTTGACACACGATGACATCTGACGGATAATAATGAACGAAAAGACGGTTATGTCGGACTATTTCTGATACATGTATTATGAATCCCGTTATGACCGGACGATGACGGTCACTCGTCGGCGTCCCACTCCTCGTACCGCCGCAGCAGGGCCTCGTCCGTCTTCGGGTCGACGTGTGCGAACGCGTAGTCGAAGTCCGCCCGTGTCAGCGGTCGCATCCGCAGCTTGTAGTCCCGGATCTCCTCCGTCGGCCGGTCGGACAGCTCCTCCAGCCCGGGGTTCTCCTCGTCGACCATGTGCCTGATGGCTTCCTTGGCCACGTTCTTGATCTCCCGGCCGGAGTAATGCCGGTCCACGCACTCCCGCGCCAGCTTCGCGATGTCCGCGTCGATATCCAGTTCCTTCTCGGTCGTGTTCAGCCGCAGGATCTTCTCGGCGGTCTCCTCGTCCGGCAGCGGCACGTAGATGACCCGCTCCATCCGCGACAGGACCGCGGGGTCGAGGTCCCACGGCGCGTTGGTCGCAGCGATGAACATGATGTCCTCGTTCTTCGCGTCGAACCCGGACAGTTCGGTGAGCAGCGTGGACAGGACGCGGCGGGTGGCCTCGTCCATCCCGCTCCCCCGGGCCATCGCGATGGAGTCCAGTTCGTCGAAGAACACGATGCTCGGCGACCGCTCCCGCGCCGCCTCGAACAGCGACGAGATGATCTTCCCGGACTCACCGTAGTATTTCGAGAGCGCCTGCGACAGCTTCACGTTGAAGAACGGGTAGTCGTGGCTGCCCGCTACCGCACTCGCCAGCAGCGACTTGCCGGTGCCCGGCGGACCGTACAGCAGGATGCTGTGCAGCTGCTCGATGGCCGGGGGTTTGTCCTGGATGGCGGCGAGCGCGAACGACTCCCGCAGGTTCTCCTTGGTCTCGTGCATCCCGGCGACGTCGTCCCAGGTCACCGAGCTCTTCTGCACGAACCGCTCCACGTAGCCGGAGAAGTCCTGGTCGTCCTCCTCATCCCCGTCACCCCCTGCGGGTACCCTGCGCCGTTTCCCGCGGAGCGAGCTCGACTCGCCCATCAGGTTGTCGCGGATCTCGTAATACTTGTCGGCCAGTTCCTGCTTCTTCTTGCGGCGTGGCCCGGTCACGTTCTTGGCCTGCTCCTCGAGGATGTCGCCGCACTGCTCGTAGTACGACGCGGCAGCCTCGGCATCCCCGGATTCGAGCGCCTCCTCGGCCTTCTTCTGGGACGCCTTGAACAGTTGCCGGAGCTTTTTCTCGTACACCGCCCGTCACCCCGGTCAGGCGTACTCCGACGTCTTTTCCTCGTCCTTCTTGCTGTCCCGGTCCTTGAGCGCGTGCTTGACCGCTTCCTTCGTCCCCATCTCGTCCTCGAGATGCTTGACGTCATGGGCCTGCTGGATGATCTCGTCCACCCGCTCGTTCTCGATCTTGTCCGGGGTCAGCTGGCCACTCATCAACGAGTTGAGTTCGTCCCACTTCTCCTCGCGGATCATCTCGCGCACGTCGGCACGCCGCAGCTTCTCCACCAGGTCCTCCTTGTTCATCTGCTGGATCTGGGAGATGAGCCCCTCGCGCTGCGCCATCTTCTCCTTCCGCTTGATGGCGATGAGGCCGTCGATGACCCGGAGCGCATCCATCAGCTTGGCGTGCTCGTTGTGGAGGATGGCCATCTCGTCCTCGATGGACACGATCTCCTCCGCGAGCTCCTTCTGCAGCAGGTCGTCGTCGGTATCCACGATCTCCTCGAACAGGTTCTCCCGCTTCTTCGACAGGTCGGAGTGTCGGTCGCGCTTCAGCTTGACATCGGCCCGGATGCTCGCCTTCTCCTGGTTCAGATCCTCAAGGGTCAGGTTCTCGATGCGCAGGCCGCCGCCTCCCTCGCCACCGAAGACGCGCCGCTCGATCTCGTTGATGATCCCCATGCTCTCACACCACGGTATTGCGCGTCCGCATATTTAAAGATGGTGACGGGCCTAGTCCCGCAGAAAATCGTCCACGATGTCCTCTACCTTATCTTCCTCGCCGTCCCCGGCGTCATCATCCCCGTCCGCGTCCTCCCCGGACTCCTCCTGCTCCGCAGCCCCTTCCCGGCGTCCAGCGGCTTCCTGCTCCTGTTCGGCCTCCCCTGCCTGCTGCGTCTTCCCGTGCAGCTTGTTCCGCGCCGTCTGCACGATCTTCTTCGCCTCCTCCACGGCCGCCTGGTCGGGTGTCTTCTCCTCCGGCTCCGCGGCTGCCGGTCCGGACGCGGGCTCCGCATGGTCCTCCGCCGCCTCCTCGACATGCATCTCCGCATCGGTGTCCTCCAGTTCGACCTCGTCCCCCTCGCTCGCGTCGACCGCGGCGTACGAATACGTGCCGCCGGGCGCGGCGTGCCGCTGCCGGTAGGCGTTCCGGCGCCGCCTGATGGCGGCGAGGCAGTCCTGCAACGTCTCCTCCTCGTCCTCGAGGAAGTAGAGGCGCTTCTCGACCTCCTCGTCGTCCTCGATGACGGTCACGTCGATATGCATGTAGTAGAGATGCTCGGTCGTCGCCTCGACGCCGGCGACCTCGTCCCAGTACACCTCGTGGAGGATGACCTCGTCCCCGGCCTCGCGGCGGATGCGTTTCCAGTCCTCCGCGTCGCGGAACTCGACGTGGATACGGTTCTCCGACACCGTGATGTGGGTGAGGCTGGTGTCGAACTCGTCCGCCTCCGCCCGTTCCATCGTCGTCTTGTCCCGCCAGTCGGTCATGCACCCGCATTGGGCACCGACCGCTAAAAAGCTACCGGGACCGGAAGTCCGCGAGGCTGCGCTGTCCCGATGTCTCGAAGCCGCCCGCACGCACCCCGACCCGCCGCAGGTCGCCATCGTGCCCGTCCAGGAACTCCTGCAGCAGGTCTTCCGCGGCGCGGTAGAACCGTTCCCGATCCGCCGTCGGGGTCTTGAACGACGTCGACCGGGTCCGCGTCTCGTTCCCCGGGGTCACCGCGATGATGGCTGCCCGGGAGTACCGCCAGTCGCGGTCCTCCACCCGGTCCATGACCCGGTCGGCAAGGTCCCGGACGACGGGCCGCAGCTCCCGCATCGTGCCCGCGTCCTCCTCGAGCGTGGTTATCTTCGACAGCTGCTTCCGCTTCTGCTCCTCCAGCTCCGTGCTTCCCTCGCCCCGTGCCTTGTCGTACAGCGACCGGCCCGCGGCCTCCCCGAACGTTCGGACCAGCCGCTGCGCCGACACCTCCCGCAGTTCCCGCACGGTCCCCACGTCCATCCCGGCCAGCCGCTCCGCGGTCTTCGGCCCCACGCCGTGCAGCTCGTCCACCGGCAGCGGGTCGAGGAAGTCCTGCACCGCGTCCGGCGCCACCACGGTCAGGCCGTCCGGCTTCTCCCGGTCCGACGCGATCTTCGCCACCAGCTTGTTCGGTCCGATGCCGACCGACGCGGTCAACCCCTCCGACGCCTGGATCTCCCGTTTCAGGTCCCTGGCGACCTGCCGCGCCGCATCCCTCCCGTCGAGGTGGGACAGGTCCGCGTACGCCTCGTCGATGGACGCGGCCTCGACCTCCCGGGCCCGCTCCCGCACCAGGTCCATCACCCGTTCCGAGACAGTCTTGTAGAAGTCGTGGTCCGCATCCACGAACGTGAACTCCCTGTCCGTCTCCGCGGCGATGTCCTTCGCCGTGACGATGGGCATCCCGGCGTGGATGCCGTGCTCCCGCGCCGCGTAGCTCGCCGTCGACACCGCCCCGCCGTCCGTGCCCCGTCCCGACCTGATGCAGACCACGACCGGTTCACCGTCCAGCGACGGCTCCCGCACCTGTTCGCACGAGGCGAAGAACGCGTCCAGGTCGATGTGGAGGATGGTGGCCATGCCGCTACAGGTCGTCCAGGTCGCCCTCGTCGAGCGCGTCGGCGTCCAGCATCCCGCCGAGCTGGTCCTGCATCTGCTGCATCTGTTTCATGGTCCGGTACCGCATGTAGTACAGCAGGCCGCCGGCGCCGACCACGATGCCCGCGACGAACGCGGCGCCCAGTTGCCAGTATGCCATGCGGTGGGATTCCCACCAATATTGAAATAGTCGGGGGTGCCGGTGCCGCTGCTTCCTGTCTCACACGCCGGGGAACCGGACTCGGAACCGGTGGTCCTGCGACCAGTTCCCGGCTAGACGCCGGGGAACTGGACCAGGACGTTGATCCCCCACATCAGCACCGCGCCGATGATGGCGCCGACGGCGAACGTCGGTTTCTGGCCGTACTCCAGCCCTTCCGGAACCATCTCCAGCCCGACCAGGGCGATCATCGCCCCGGCCGCGAACCCGAACCCGGCCCCGAGGAACGGCTGCAGCAGCCCCATGCCGAGGACGACCGCGACCGCGGCGATGGGCTGTGGCACGCTCGACAGGATGGCGTATCCGACGCACCGCCACGTCGACACACCCTCGCTCTTCAGGGGGATGGAGATGGCCAGGCCCTCCGGGATGTTGTGGATGGCGATGACCAGCGCGAGGATGAGGCCGAGCCCCTCGATGCCGGAGATGAATGCCAGACCGATGGCGAACCCCTCCGGGAAGCTGTGAACCGTCATCACCCCGAGGATCATGATGATCCGCTTCACACCCTCCGCGTCGTGGATGTCCTCGAACTCGAGGTCAAGCTCCTCGACGACCCGCTCCCCGGCCAGGTAGAACCCCAGCCCGACGAGCCCGCCCACGACCAGCGCGCCCGGCCCGGCAAGGTCCAGGCCGGGCATGATGAGATCGATGACCGACGCCGCCACCATCAGCCCCGCCGCCATCCCCCAGGCGAACCCGTTGTACGCCCGCGGGATCTCCCGCATGAAGAAGAACGGGAACGCGCCCAGCCCGGTCGCAAGGTCGGTGATGAGCGCGGCGACGAACACCTCGAGGAGCAGCGCATCCATGTCCCGGTCTACGCATCCTCCCTACAAATATCCTGTGGTCCGGCTGTCCGGTCAGAACAGGGCCCGTCCGATGAGGAACGCGAAGCTGATGGCGACGACCGCCAGCGTGATGAGGGTCGCCCAGTGTGTCACCCGGTCACCCCACCCCGGACCGTACTCGTCCATCGCCGTGTCCAGCATCCAGCCGCCGTCCAGCCCCTTGATGGGCAGCAGGTTCGCCACGCCGATCATCAGGTTGAGCAGCGCCACGAAGAACAGCACCTGCGCCACCAGGAAGATCGGCCCGGCGACCGGCCGGAACGCGTCCACGACCTCCCGTTCCGGGACGACGACGATCCCCATGAATCCCGGTTCCGGCCCGTCAGAGCCCGTATCGAGCGCGGCGATCCGCTCCGACGCGGTCCCGGCAAGGTCGGGATGGGTCTCCGCGATCCAGGCCCACCGCGCCCGCTGGAGGTCCGGCGTCGCCCCGATCAGCCAGTCGTTGTGCGCCTCGTAGAACGCGATGGTCCCCGGATACCGCTTCTCCAGCGCAGGCAGCAGGTGGTCTACCGGAGCCGGGGAGAACGTGTAACTGTCGTTCCCCTCCGGCCGCACCCCCAGCGTCACGGTGACCGTTCCGTTCCCGGCCGTCTCCACCGTCACCTGCTGCCCCGCGGTCAGGTTCCGTGTCGCCGCCTCGAACCCGGCCAGGTCCATCGTCCCCGTCCCGTCGATGGCGGTGAGGGTCATACCCGGCTCCAGCCCGGCAGCCATCGCGGGCGACCCGTCGGTCACGTTGACGACCCGCATCCCGTCGTGGCTGTACATACCGCGGATCTCCGGGGTGCCGTGCGCCGTGGTGAACACGCCCATCAGGAGGACAGCGAGGATGGCCGCGAGGGTGATGTTCGCCATCGGCCCGGCCGCGAGCACCCGCAGCCGCGACACCGGGCTGCCGTTCCCCCACGGCTCCTGCTCCTCGTCGTCCGCCGCCTCGTCCGGTTCGAAGAAGTCGCGCTGCCCCTTCGGCTGGACGAACGCGCCGGGGATGACCGCGATGAGCAGCAGACCGACGTACTCGATGTCGAACCCTTCCACGCGGGCGATGACGCCGTGCATAACCTCGTGGACGACCATGACCACGGAGAGACCGATGAGGAAGTGCCAGAACGGAAGCCCGAGGTAGCCGGCCTGCGCCGGGTCGGTCACCGTCGAGACGGTCGGCAGCACCGGGCCGACCGGCGGTGCCGCGTCCCCGACGAGGAACAGTCGCACCGTCTGCTGCACCAGGACGACGAAGATGACCGCCATGCCGATGAACCCGACGCCGATGCCGAGCGTCGCCCAGGCCCGCCACGCGCGCGGCCACACGTCGGCGATACGGTCGAGCACCTCGATGCCGTGCTTCGTCCGCCGCACCAGGACGACGGAGTACCGCTCGATGTTCTCCCGGTCCCGCCACACGACCGCGGCCGCCACCACCAGGAAGAGGATGATGGACAGCACGTTCAGGTCGGTCAGGACACCCGCCAGAGTCATGCATGCCAGTCCGCGCACCAGCTATTTAAACCCGTCGCCGGCCGCACCTATTTAAGGCTTCCAGCGCCACTGCTCCCGTATGAGCGACGATGCGCTGTTCTGGGCGGACCGTCTCGCCGAGCAGGTCGTCGACACGTTCCCGGACCGCGACACCTACGTCTGCGCCGCCGGCATCACCCCATCCGGCCCGGTCCACGTCGGCAACGTCCGCGAGATCATGACCGTCGACCTTGTGGCCAAGGCGCTGGAACGGCGGGGCGAGGACGTCCGGTTCATCTACTCATGGGACGACTTCGACCGGTTCCGCAAGGTTCCTGACGGCGTTCCGGACTCCTTCGAGGCCCACCTCGGCAAGCCCGTCAGCCACGTCCCGGACCCGGACGGCTGCCACGACTCGTACGCCGCCCACTTCGAGGCGCGTCTCGAGGAGGAGATCGAACCGCTCCACATCGACGTGGAGTTCATCCGGCAGCACGAGATGTTCGAGTCCTGCACCTACACCGACGGCATCCGGACCGCGATGCGGAACAGGGACGCCATCCGGTCCATCCTGGACCAGCACAGGAGCGAACCGCTCCCGGATTCCTGGTACCCGCTCCGGGTCTACTGCACCACGTGCTGGACGGACTACACCGAGGTGACCGATTACGACGGCGACACCACCATCCGGTACCACTGCGAGACGTGCGACGACGAGTTCGACCTCGACTTCTCCGAGGAGGGCCACGTCAAGCCGCCGTGGCGCGTCGACTGGCCGATGCGGTGGGACCACGAGGACGTCGCGTTCGAGCCCGGTGGCAAGGACCATTCCGCAGCCGGCTCCTCCCGCGACACCGGCGCCGAGATCGTCTCCACGGTGTACGGCCGCACCCCGCCGGTCTACCAGATGTACGAGTTCGTCAACCTGAAGGGCCGCGCGGGCAAGATGTCCTCCTCCAGCGGCGACGTCATGACCCCCGGCGAACTGCTCGAGGTGTACACCCCGCCGCTGTTCCGGTTCCTGTTCGCGGAGACGAAGCCGACCCGCGACTTCAACATCGCGCTCGACGCCGACATCGTCACGGTCTATGACAAGTTCGACCGCATCGAGGAGGCGTATTTCGACCCCGGGTCGGTGGACAACGAGCGGAAACGCGAGCACTGGAAACGCGTCTACGAACTCTCCATCGTCGACGTGCCCGACGAGCGACCGGTCCGGGTGCCGTTCGACCACGCAGCGTTCGTCGCCCAGACCGTCCCGAAGGGCCGATGGCGCGAAGAGGGTATCGAGGCGCTCCAGGCCACCGGCCACGCCCCCGACGACCTTTCCCGGGACCAGGAAGACCGCATCGTCGCCCGCCTCGACCGCGCCCGCACCTGGGCGCGCGAGTACGCGCCGGACGACTACGTCTACGCGTTCAACGAGGCCGTCCCGGACGGGGAGTGGGAGTCGCTGTCCGACGCGCAGCGGGCCGCCATGGACGGGCTCCACGACCTCCTGGACGGGGAGGATTTCGACGGTACGGACGAGCTGGAGGATGCACTGTTCGACCTTGCCCGCTCCGGGAACGCGTCGGTCGGCGAGTTCTTCACCGCCGCCTACCGCTGCCTCCTCTCCCGGGACGACGGGCCGCGCCTCGCCGACTTCATCCTCACCCGCGGCCAGGACGAAGTGGTAAAAGTCCTCGCGACACGGGGTTGACATGGCCGAGGTCCGCTACGCATCCCTGGTCATGGTCGCCGGCATGGTCCTCATCTATCTCGCGGAGCTCGCTATCCCCGGCCTCGCCGACACGTTCGCGCTCGCCGCGTCCACGTTCCACCGCGAGCCGTGGACACTCATCACCAGCATGTTCCTCCACAGCCCCGGCGACTACATGCACCTGTTGAACAACATGTTCTTCCTCGCCGTCTTCGGCTTCATGCTGGAGAACCTCGTCGGCACCCGCAGGTTCCTCGCGGTCTTCCTCGGCACCGGCATCGCGGCCAGCATCTCGGCGTTCACCGTCTACCCCGACGCCCAGGTCCTCGGTGCGTCCGGCGCCATCTCCGGCGTCGTCGCCACGCTGGCGGCCGTCCGGCCGCGGACCGTCGGCCTGCTCTGGGGCGTCCCCGTCCCGATGTGGGTCGCGTTCCTCGGCTGGGTGTTCCTCAACTGGGCCGG
>CAZNTD010000026.1:0-12538 GCA_964575915.1 uncultured archaeon
CCTGGAACTTCACCCTGCCCATCGAGCCGGTGGTGGTGGACCGGCGGCCGACCGGGACGGTCGGCGGGTCGCCGGTCGTCGCGGTGA
This sequence comes from uncultured archaeon, assembly GCA_964575915.1. Taxonomy (GTDB): domain Archaea; phylum Nanohalarchaeota; class Nanosalinia; order Nanosalinales; family Nanohalalkaliarchaeaceae; genus CAZNTD01. The sequence goes on from CAZNTD010000026.1 coordinate 88, forward strand.
CGCTGCAGGACCCGGCGGGCATCGACCCGGAGGCGACATCGCTGACCGTCGTGCGGGACGGGGAGCCGGTGACGGGCGTGGACGTGCCGGGCGGGACGACGGTGACGAAGGACATCGGGACCGCCATCGACGGGCTGACGGATGGGACGTACACGGTGCGGCTGCGGGCGATCGATGGACGCGGGAACGAGGCGAGCGATTCGTGGAACTTCACGGTGGACACGACCGCTCCCGAGGCGGACATCGTCTCGCCCGGGAACGGGACTGTCGCGGTCGGTGAGGAAACGGTGACCGTCGATGCGGTGGACGCGCTGAGCGATGTTCGGCGGGTGAACGTGACCGCCGCGGGCGAATCGGTCGTGGCGACGCGGGACGGCGACCGGTTCACCGCCACCATCGACACGACGCGGGTGCCGGACGGGGTGCAGACCGTGCGGGCATCTGCGGTCGACACGGCCGGGAACGCCGCGACCGCGACGACCCGCATCCGGGTGGACAACGGGGCGCCGACCGTGTCGAACGTGACCATCTATCCCGACCCGGTCGTCGGCGGGGTGCTGGCTACGGCACGCATCACCGACGCGGCGACCGACATCGTCGGGGCGCGGTGGACCATCGGTCGGCAGGGAAGCACGGATGTCCTGGCGGAGGGGCGGCTGGACGCGGTCGGTGGACCGTACGACGCCCGTGAGGAGGCGGTGCGGGCCGCGGAACAGGTGGACCTGGCCGAGGGGACGTACGTCCTGTCGGTCCGGGCGAAGGACGGGGCCGGCCACTGGTCGAACGGCCACGGCCAGCTGTTCACCGTCGACACCGGGGAGCAGCCAGTGCTCGATGTGGCGGTGCCGGACACCGTCCCGGTGGTCCGCGGGGAGACCGGGACGGTGCGGATGCACGTCGCGAACACCGGGGCGGCGGACGAGCACGTGACCGTCTCGGTGAACGGCGACCTCGACGTATCCGTGGAGCCGGGACGGGAGAAGGTGCAGACGGGGGAGAACCGGACGTTCACCGTATCCGTGGATGCGCCCGGGGAGCGGGAGATGCTCGGGGCGCACAACGTGACGCTTGACATCGACGGGCTGACCGACGAGGAACGGGTGACGCGGCAGGTCGCTGTGCAGCCGGTCCCGGAACGGCAGGACGAGATCATGGAACGGTACGGCGAGATGCGGGAGCGGTTCGCGGCGCTGAACGAGTCCCGGCGGTCGATGGACATCGAGGGGACGAACATGTCCGACCGGTTCGACGAGGCGGCCGCGGCCATCACCACCATCGCCCGGCTGCTGGATGACGGCCGGTACCACGCCGCGGCGGAGCGGATGGACGCGAGCCAGGACGTGCTGGCGGAGGCGGAGAACACGTTCACCGCGGCAGCGACGCGGGCCCGGCTCGACACCGCGAAGTCGGTCGGGCTGCGGCTGCTGCTGGTCGCGCTGTTCCTCGGACTCCTGGTCGGGGCGTACCGGCTCATCCCTGCACCGGACGGGTTCGACCCGGAGGAGGGATTCGCGCACCGGCCGGACGGGAAGCACCCGGTGCGGATGCAGGTCGAGGCGGCGGTGCAGCGGGTGCGGGACCGGCTGGGTGAGGAGGACGAGACGGACGCACGTCCAGGGCCGTGGAGCGGCGTCTAGTCCTGCAGGTCGCACATGCCCTGAAGATCTTCGCTGTTCTCGAACGAGGCATCGACGAGGCCGCGGTCCCGGATGCTGGCGCAGACCTCGCAGAACTTGGATGACAGGTCGCCATCGTCCGTATCGGCCAGGAGCATCTCGACCAGGTCGGCGACCGCGTCGGACGCCTCCGGGTCCTGCTCGATGCGCTGGACCTTGGCGCCGCGGGCCGCGCTGAGGTACTGGGAGACCGCGGGCTGGGTGAGCCCCAGCAGGTCGGCGATCTCGGTCTGGGTGTACCCCTTCTCCTGCAGGTCCTTCGCGATGAGGGATCGGACCGCGGGCAGGATGTCCTTCACCACGGTCTCGCACAGCAGGCGCATGCGGCGTGACGGGGGTCCGAGATTTAAATAATGATAGCGATGTTATACTATACTAAAACTCATCTTGTAATGGGAAGACAAGCGCGACCGTAGCACTTATTTAAGCGTGGTATGGACAGGAGGATGCATGCAAGGCGTCGTGCTGGCCGGCGGACAGTCGTCCCGGTTCTGGCCGCTGAACCGGCGGCACAAGTCGCTGGTCTCCATCGCGGGCCGGACGCTGCTCGGGCGGACGCTCGACGCGCTGGTCGGTGCCGGGGTCACGGACATCGTGGTCGTGCAGGGCCCGGACCGGGACGCGGCGGACATCGTCGACGTGCCGGAGGGCGCGGACGTCACGTTCGTGGTGCAGGACGAACCCGCCGGGATGGGCGACGCGGTGGACCGGGCGCGGCCGCACCTTGACGGACGGTTCGTGGTCACCGGCCCGTACCGGCTCGACGCCGGCCGGCTACTGGACGCGATGCGGCCGGTGCTTGACGGGCGGAACGGGGCGGTGGTCGGCACGGTGACGGACCACCCGGAGCGGTACGGCATGCTGGCCGTGGACGGGGACGCCGCGACCGGCATCGTCGAGAAACCGGGGCCCGGAGAGGCACCGTCCGACCTCAAGGCGGTATCGACGTACGTCCTGAGCCCCGCGTTCTTCGACCACCTCGACGCGGTGGCGGACCACGAGTACAGCTTCGAGGACGCGCTCGACCGGTACATGGCGTCCCACGATGTCGGGGTGGCGCGGCTGGACAGGGAGCCGCCGTCCCTGAAGTACCCGTGGGACCTGTTCGGGTTCGTGGACCGGGTGCTCGCGGACCTGGAGCCGCGGGTGGCGGACACGGCGGACGTGGCGGACAGCGCGGTGCTCGACGGGAACGTGGTCGTGGAACCGGGTGCGCGGATCTACGAGAACGCCGTGGTGCGCGGCCCCGTGTATATCGGGCGGGACGTGACGGTCGGGAACAACGCCGTGGTGCGGGACGGCACCGTGCTGGAGGACGGTGCGACGGTCGGGGCGAACGCCGAGGTGCGCGGCAGCGTCTTCCAGCCCGGTGCGTCATGCCACTCCGGGTTCGTCGGCGACTCCGTGCTGGACCGGGACGTGGCGGTCGGTGCCGGAACGGTCACCGCGAACCGGCGGGTGCGGGAGGCCGACGGGACGCGGGGAACGGTGGAGGTGCACGTCCATGCGGCGGACGAGACGGTCGACACCGGGCGGACGCGGCTGGGCGCCATCGTCGGGGAGCGGGCGGACATCGGGACGCAGGCGAACCTGATGCCGGGCGTCTGCATCGGCGCAGGGAGCTTCGTGGGTCCGTCGGCGCTGGTGCGGCACAACGTGGACGAGGACAGGACGTACTTCACGACGATGGAGGGACGGGAGTTCGATAGACGATGATACGCGCCATCGTGTTCGATGCGGACCACACCCTGTACACGCCGACGTCCGACCGGGCGTACGAGGAGAAGTTCCGGTTCCTCGCGGAGGAGACCGGCATCCCTGTCGACGAACTTGAAGCGGCGTGGATGGCCGCGCTCACGAGCGTGGAGCACTCCGCGCATCCCGACGACCGTGAACGGCGGGCATGCATCCGGGACATGCTGGCGCGGGCCGGGGCGGATGTCGACGACGACCTGGTGGCGGAGGCGCACGACCTGTTCTACGATGCGGTCGTGGACGATATGGAATACGAGGACGAGGTGACCGGTCTGCTGGACCGGCTGCAGGAGCGGTACGCGGTGCTGGCGGTGGCGACGGACGAGTTCCCGGACGCGCTTGGGAAGAAACTGTCAGCGGTGTTCCCGGACCACGAGGAGCTGTTCGACGCGGTGGTGACGCCGGACGAGACCGGTATCATGAAGCCGGCCACACAGTTCTACACGCGGATACTCGAGGCGCACGACCTGGAACCGGCGGAGACCGTGATGGTCGGGGACTCGTGGAAACGCGACCTGGCACCGGCGAAGGCGCTCGGCATGGCGACGGTGCTCGTCGGGGACGACGCGGGCGACCCGGACGTCCGCATCGACTCCATCCTGGACCTGGAGGGCGCGCTGGAGGGGCTGTGAATGGATCCTGATGCGGTGTTCACCCGGTACGACATCCGGGGCGACCATCCCGGCGAGATCGACGAGACGTTCGCGGAACGGCTCGGCCGGGCCGCCGGCATGTATGCCCGGCAGGAGACGATGCGGAACACCGTGGTGACCGGCCGGGACACGCGGGACAGCTCCGCGGCGGTGTACGACGCGTTCATCGACGGTGTGCGGAGCACCGGGACGGGCGTGGTCGATACCGGTATCTCGACGACCGACCGGGTCGCGGTGGCCGCGGGCCACTACGGCGGGACCGGCGTCATGGTGACGGCGTCCCACCACGCCTGGGACCGGACCGGGTTCAAGTTCGTGTACGAGGCCGGGAACGGGTTCGTGAACGCGGACCTGGACCGGGTGGAGGAGCTGTTCCGGGCGGACGACGCATCGACCGGAGACGGGACGGTGCTGCGGGTGCAGCACGAGTTCGACGAGACGTACATCGACCATGCGACGGACATCTTCGGGGAGTTCGCGGACGGTATCGACGCGACGGTCGTGATCGATGCGGTCGGGGGTGCGGAGCGGACCGCGCCGGTCCTGTTCACGGAGCTCGGTGCGGAGGTGGTCGAGCACGACTGGGACGGCCTCCCGGAGCCGGAGCCCGACGCGGCGAACCGGGAAGCGGTGCGGGAGACGATGGTGGAGGCGGGGGCGGACCTGGCGGTCGGGTACGACCCGGACGCGGACCGGGTGTACGCCTTCCACCCTGAAACGGGGTGGATCCCGGGGGACAAGCTGTTCTACGTCCTCGCCCGCATCGTGGAGCCGGAGCGCATCGTGGCGTCCGTCGACACCGCCCCGTTCATCGCGGATGTCGCGGAGACGAGTTACACCCGGGTGGGCGACGTGTTCGTGGCGGCGGAAGGAGTGGATGCCGGGGCGGACCTGCTGGGGGAGCCGAACGGGCACTACGCGGTGCCGGCGTTCTCCTGGTACAACTCGGGCATCTTCGCATCGCTGCTGCTCGCGGCACACCACGACCGCATCCCCGGCCTGCTGGACGCGGTGGCGGACTGGACGACGGAGCGGCGCGTCGCGGTGTACGGCGACATGGCCGACCGGGACGCCGCGATGCAGCAGGTGATGAGGCGGGTGGCGCAGGAGTACGGTGTGGACCGCAGCGTGGACGGGGTGACGTTCACGGCGGACGGCTGCACCGCGCTGGCCCGGCCGTCCGGGACGTCGCCGAAGATCCGGCTCATCGTGCACGGCCAGGGGGATATCGCGGACACCGTGGACCGCATCCGGGACGTCGTGTTCCCGGACTAGGTCACTCGAGGATCTCGATGTCGTCGATCTTCCCGTCGCCGTCCATGTCCCTGCCGCGGACGACCGCGCCCCACTTCTCCTCGCCCTCGTAGCCGTCGAGGAGGTCGTCGTGGTGCTCGGTCAGCGCCATGACCGCGGCACGGGTCCCCTTCAGGCGGACGCCGGCGAGGACGAGGACGCTGCTGGACGGGTCGTCGGGATGGGCAGCCCGGGCGATGAACCCGACCGCCCCGTCGGTGTACTCCTGGCCGGATATCTCCGACTCGACCTTGCGGAACGGGAAGTTCTCGGTCGCGAACTTGACCGGGAGGTGGGCGTTGACCTCGGCGGTGACCATGTTGGTGAGCGGGCCGCCGAGCAGGATCAGGTTGCCGGTGAAGTCCGCCGCGGCCTTGACCTCGACGTCCTGCCGGGTCCGCCCGGTGTCGAACGCGCCGTACTGGCCGAGGAACAGGCCGAGGTCGGTGGCGAGGTGGGCGTCGCGGGAGCGGACCTGGTGGGGGCCGTGCGGGTCGGGGGAGCCGACCACGATGTCCGCGTTGCACGCGCCGTTCTGTATGAACGGCCGGAGGAACGACCGGAGCGGTCCGGAGTCGGCGGTCATGCCGATGTCGGAGACGCGCTCATCGCCGTACGGGAGTTCGAGCGCCCAGGCGTGGTCCTCGACCGTGTAGTACTTGGCGACGGCACCGCCCTTCTCCTTGCGGTCCGCCACCGAGATGATGCCCTGCGACTCGAGTTCGCGGATGTGGTAGTAGACCTTCTGTTCATGCATATCCAGTTCGTCGGCGATGGCCGCCGGGTAGCGCGGCCGCTCCGCGAGCAGCTTCAGGATGCTCCAGCGGGTCTCGTTCAGCAACCCCTTCAGGTCGGCCGGGGTGTCGGTGACCGTGACATCCTTCCAGTACGTCTCGCCGTTCTTCTCTGTGAGGAGCTTCGCCATCGAACCACTATAAGACGTATTATAGAAATCTTATAAACGTGATGCCTGTGGCGGAAGAAATGTCGGATGGAGGCCTACCGGCGTTCCTCGATGTACCGTTCGGCCTCCTCCTGGAAGACATCTTTCAGACCCCATCCGGCCGCGATCGCGAACGCGAGGCCCGCGGAGGCGACGAGGATGAGCAGGATGTTGTTCAGCAGCTGGGCGCCGATTCCTGCAAGCGGTAGCGCGGTCGATACCGCGATGTACAGCACGAAGAAGAATATCGTCTTCCCGAGCAGATCCGCGTAGATGGTCTCGGATCCGACGATCTGGTCCTTCGTGTAGATCGCGATGCCGTACCCCGCGAGGAAGACCGCGATGGCCCCGACGACGCCGGGGATCCATGCGACGATGCGGTCGACAAGCGAGGTTATCGCCGCGACACCGAGCACGATGGCTGCCTGCTGGAGGAACGCGAAATAGACGATCCACTTCGCCAGCTCCGCGAACAGGTCGCTGAGCTGGAGTTCGAGGTGGCCCTCCTCCTGGAAGTACTCGTCGACCTGGGTGTGCTCCAGGACCCGCTGGATCACGGAGAACGTGATCCGTCCCAGGATGTACCCGACGACGAGCAGCACCGTCGCGAAGAAGAGCGACGGCAGGAAGTTCCGCGTCGCCTCCATGATCGGCTGGAACGCTGCCGTGAAGGCTGTTACCATGGCTACCGTTCCGGGATTCGCCGCGCTCGTATATAAATATAGGGTTCCTGGCCGGCGAGGACGGCGGACCGGGAACCGGTACGACCAATCCTGTAATGGTCCGCAGCCCCTTTTAGGATGGTTTAAAAAGTGTCGGCGGCGGAACACCGGGGATATGTGCGGCATCATCGGATACCGCGGTGACAGCGATGCGGGCCCCGTCCTGCTGGACGGCCTGAAGAACCTCGAGTACCGGGGATACGATTCGGCCGGCCTGGTCGTCCTGGACGGCGAGCTGGACGTGCGGAAGGAGCCCGGCGAGGTGGCGCAGCTGTCCGAGAAGCACGACATCGTGGAGGTCGACGGGACCGTGGGCATCGGCCACACCCGGTGGGCGACGCACGGCGGGGTGACGCAGGACAACGCGCACCCGCACACGTGCTGCACCGGCCGGGTCGCCATCGTCCACAACGGCATCATCGAGAACTGGGAGGATATGAAGGATGAACTGGACGGCCACGCGTTCGAGTCGGAGACCGACTCGGAGGTCATCGCCCACTTCCTCGGGGAGCGGCTGGAGTCCGGGATGGCGCCGGAGGAGGCCATCGCCGCGTTCATGGAACGGGCAGAGGGAACGTTCGCGGTCGCGGCGGTCGACCAGGAGACCGGGGCGCTGTACGGGTTCAAGCGCGGCAGTCCGCTCGCGGTCGGCATCGCCGGCGACGACGTGTTCCTCGGGTCGGACGTGCACGCGTTCGCGGACCACACCCGGGACGTCGTGTTCCTGCACGAGGACGAGTACGTCGTCATCTCGGACGGACCGTCGTTCTACCACCTGGCGGACGGGGCGGTGGTCAAGGAGCCGCAACGCGTGGATACCGAGCACGCGTCCGCGGGGAAGGGCGACTACGACCACCACATGCGGAAGGAGATCCACGAGCAGCCGGAGGCGGTGCAGCGGCTGGTGAACGCGCTGGACAACGGACAGCGCGAGGAGCTGGAACGGTTCGCCGCGATGCTGGACGACGCGGAGAAGGTCATCTTCACCGCCGCAGGGACGTCGTACCACGCCTCGCTGCTCGCGGTCTACTACCTTCAGAAGGCCGGGATCGAGGCACAGACGCTCATCGCGTCCGAGTTCCGGAACTACGAGCGGGTGGACGACGACACGCTCGTGGTCGCGGTATCGCAGTCCGGTGAGACGCGGGACACGCTGGACGCGGTCGAGTACTCACGGGAGCGGGGTGCGGACATCGCGTCCGTCGTCAACGTCCCGCACTCGTCGCTGGAGCGGGCGAGCGATGCGACGCTGGAGATCCAGGCCGGGAAGGAACTGTGCGTCGCCGCGACCAAGACGTTCACCAACACCGTCCTCGCGCTGCTGGCTGTGGCGGAGGCGGCAGGGTACGATGCCGACATGGGCGACGTGGCCCGGGACCTCCGGCAGGTCATCGAGCGGAACGAGGAGACGGTCCGGGAGATGGCGGCGGAGATGCAGGACGCGGACGACATGTACATCATCGGCCGCGGCTCCACCTACCCCATCTCGCGGGAGATCGCATTGAAGCTGAAGGAGATCCCGTACGTCCACGCAGAAGGGATGATGGGCGGCGAGCTGAAGCACGGGACGCTGGCGCTCATTGAGGAGGGGACACCGGTCTTCGCGCTGGTCCCCGAGGAGGACGACGAGATCCTGTCGAACGTGTCCGAGGTCGAGGCGCGCGGCGGGGACGTCATCACTATCTCGCCGCACACCGGGCCGTTCGACCTGCCGTCCCACCGGGATGCGTTCCCGCTCTACGCGACCACCATCGGCTTCCTGCTCGCGTACCATCTCGGGGTGGAGCGCGGCGCATCCATCGACAAGCCCCGGAACCTGGCGAAGACCGTCACGGTCCGCTAGACCGCGGATTTATATTCCTCGTCACGAAAGGAGCTGTATGGCCGAACAGGACAAGGAATCCGGCACACCTGCACAGACGTATGGGATGCCGGCACTACTTTCGTTCTTCCTTCCGGGGCTGGGCCAAATCGTGAAGGGCGAGATATGGAAAGGTATAGGGATGCTCCTCGGCGCCGTCATCGCAGGACTGTTGATATTCGTTATCATCGGGTTCATCATCTATCCGATAATCTGGATCTATTCGGTGTACGATGCGTACAACGCGCAGGTATGACTAGAGGATGCGGACCTCGGAATCCGTCCGGGTCTCGACAAGGTCCCTGAACCGTTCCGGGTCAGCCTCGGTCCCGTCGACGTGGTCGTAATGGATGGGGATGACGACGTCCGCCTCGATGGCCCTGGCCGCCTCTACCGCCTCTGCCACGTCCATCGTGTACGTCCCGCCGATGGGGAGGAACGCGATGTCGATGTCCTTCGCCGCGAGATCGTCCATCTCCGGGATGCGGTCGGTGTCGCCGGCGTGGTAGAACCGGGTGCCGTCGACCGTGAACAGGTAGCCGCACGACTCGTCGCGCGGATGGAACGGGACATCCTCCTCCCGGAACCGGTGGTCGTTGTACGCCGCGATCACCTCGACCTCGACGCCGTGGTGGCTGTCGTGGTGACCGATATCGACGAACTCGTGGCCCCAGTCGCCCACCTCAGCGGGTTCGACGCCGCGGAGGACGACGAACGTGTCGTCATGCGCGAGCGCATCGATCGCGCCCGCGTCGTAGTGGTCGAAGTGTGGATGGGTGACGAGCACGAGGTCGGCCGGAGCCTCGTCGCCGCTGAGGACATCGTTCCACGGGTCGACGGTGACGCGGACCGACCCGTCGACGGAGACGGTGGCGTGGCCGTGCCACGTCACCGTGCAGCCGTCAACGGTGGTCGTCCCTCCCATGGTCACCGCCTCGACTCCTCCACGACGACCGCGGTCCCGACGACCTTGACGTTGATCATGCCGCCACCGGCGCCGACGACCTCGTCCTCCAGGTCGATGGCGACGATGCCGTTGGCACCGCGCTCCTCGGCGAGCGAACAGAGTTCCCGCAGCGCCTGCTGCTGGGCCTCCTGCAACGTGTTCTCCCAGGACTGCGACCGGCCGCCGAAGAAGTTCCGGAGACCGGCAAGGAAGTCCTTCCCGGCGTGTCGACCCGCCGTCACGTTGGCTGCGACGACACCGCGGTACTCCACCACGTCCATCCCTTCCATCCTGTTTGCCGTCGTCAGGACCACGTTCCTGTCCGCGAAATCGAACGCTGTCATCGTATCACGGACACGACTGCGGCCGCGCACCATATAAACTTTTTTAGCATCGTCCCCCAACCGGGATACATGGACGCGGAGGATGTACCGCAGGCGACGCGGCAATGGATCCTGCGGAAGGTCGAGGCAGGTGTCGGCCCGGACGAGCTGAAGGCGCAGCTCGAGTCGGACGGGGAGGACCCCGCCATGGTGGACATGGTGCTCCGGTCGGAAGGACTGCAGCGTGCCGCACCCGGCTCCGGTACCGCCGGCTACCTCGATACGGTCAGATCGGTGTTCGGGGTGGACGAGAGGTACCTGCGGACCGTCGGCGACCGGCCGCTCCCCCGGCTCGCAGGGTACGCCGCGGTGAACTGCATCGGGTTCGCGCTCCTCCCGCTGCTCGGGCTTGGCGCCCTCCTGGCGATGGCCCCCACGCTCGACGCCACCGGCGGGATGGCCGCGACGGTGGCCGGTGCGGTCGCCGGCCCGGTCCTGCTCGCGGCCTGGGTCGGCCTGGTCGCGCACCTGCTCGTGGCGCTGCTCGGCGGCACAGAGGGAGCGGGGACGACCGTCCGGCTCTACCTGGCGCTGACCGCGCTCTACCTCGTGCTCTGGATCCCCTACCTCGGACTGCTGATGCTGCCGTACGGGGCGATGGTCACGGTGCGCGGCCTGGAACTGTCGCAGGACCTGAACTTCTACCGCGCGCTGCTGGTCACGCTGGCCGCCCCGATCCTCGCGCTGGTCGTGCCCGGTCTCATCCTGCTCGTGGCGGTGTAGCCGAGGCCGTACGGTTTTAAAGTCTCACCTCCCACAGCAGGAACGCGGCGTAGATACGCGCTGATACCTGTATGGGCGGTCCGCGAGGCGGACCGACCGGCGCGATCGAACGGCGCCTACCGTTCGCGGGGGTAGCCAAGTGGTCAACGGCGCAGCGTTGAGGGCGCTGTCCTGTAGAGGTTCCGGGGTTCGAATCCTCGCCCCCGCATCTCTTCCGAGATGCTTCGCTCCGGATTCGAAGCCGAGCACCGACAGGTGCGATGTTCGAATCCTCGCCCCCGCATTCTCTCTGAATGCTCATGCGAGGATTCGTCGGAGGAAACTCGTTTCCGACTTCGAACTCCTCGCCCCCGCATCGATTCTCCGAATCGCTGCTCCAACAGGCTTCGCTGCGCGACAGCCTGTGCCCCGCATTCCTACGGAATAGCTTCGCTCCCGTTCCCTGCTGTCCCTGCCACCACCCCCTGATTATTTCACCGGCAATCACCATACGGGAGGTATGGGCTCCGTACTGGTGCTGGCGCTGGACGGGATGGCCCACGACCTCGTGCAGGAGTGGGACCTGCCGAACGTGCAGCAGGATGTCGTCGGCCGCATCGATGTGGAGACCGGTATCTCGTCCATCGAGACATCGGAACTGTTCGCCTCGTTCATCACCGGGGAGACCCACGAGGTCCACGGTGTCCGCGGCCTCTCCCGGATCGACAGTCCGGTGCTCGACCGGCTGGAGCGGGGTATCACCGGGACCGCCCTCGACCGGGGGAAGGCACGCCGCATCGCGCTGTACCATGCGCTGTTCGGCGTGGAGAAGCGGCGGTACGACCGGTCAGATCTCCAGGCACCCTCCCTCTTCGACCGGGTGCCGGACGCCCGGGCGATGTTCGTCCCGGCGTGGAACCCCTCCCCGGCCTGGAAGCACCGCCACCTCATGGGCTACCCGCTCGACGAACTGGAGCAGGAGCTGATGAAGGAGTTCCACTGGCGCCGCCACCGCATCCTGGACGGGCTTGACGGCGAGCCGCACCGGCTCTGCATGGCGCACGTCCACCACCCCGATTTCATGGACCATCTCCACGGCGAACTGGGAGATATGGACGGGTTGCGCGCGGCGTACGAGCGGACCGACGCGTTCGTCGGCGCGGCCATGGACCGGGCGGACGGCTACGACACGGTCATCTGCATGAGCGACCACGGTCGTCCCGCCGGCCACCAGCACGAGCCGGATGCGTTCTACTCCTGCAACCGGGAGCTGTTCGACGGCACCCCGCATATCACCGACTTCCACGACACCATCCTCGATCTGGCCGGCACCGACGCGACCGCCGGGCTCGATGTCTGACAGCGGGATACCATTTAAATCGTTCCGTGTCACGTCACTGTCACGCGCGCCGGTGGTCCAGCCTGGCTACGACTCCAGCCTCCCACGCTGGCGACCCGGGTTCAAATCCCGGCCGGCGCACTAATCCTTTCAAAAGGCTTAGGAGCCCAAAGGAGGG
>CAZNTD010000027.1:0-12507 GCA_964575915.1 uncultured archaeon
CCGGTCGGCCGCCGGTCCACCACCACCGGCTCGATGGGCAGGGTGAAGTTCCAGGAGTCAGTGGCGTTGTGCGGGTTGTGTTCCCCCTTCGTATCCGGCCAGTGCTCGTCCGGGAGGTTGTGCTGGATGGTGTGCGTCCCCTCGGAGAGGTCGGGATCCGCGGTGAGGAGGCCGCCGGACACCGTCACGTTGAGCGGTTCCCCGTTCCTCGTCACCCTGATCCCGTCACGGTCAAGATCGGATGTTTCGTTGAACGCGATATAGATGGTCGGATCGGGGTCGAAGGTGGTCCCGGTCGGGCCGTACTGTGTGATCGCCGGTGCCCGCGTGTCGACGTAGAAGGTGGTGCTGTCCCGCGCATCGCCGTCCGCATAGACTGTGAGGTTGTTCCATCCCTCGACGATGCCGTCACCGGGATCCAGGTAGGTGGTCGAACTGGTGCACCCGCACTCCTCCCGGTCGCCGCCGTTCAGCGAGTACCGGATGGTCTCTCCCTGGTCCGCTCCCGAGACCGATACCTGGAGAGGGACGGACGGAGACTGGGTGAATTCCTCGGGATGCGGCTCGATATCGACCGCGGCCCCGGCCATCCCGGTGAGAACCACCAGCGCCGCAAGAACCACGACGGGTTTCCGCATACCCTTTTATTCCAAAACGAAGCTTATAACGTTACAGAGCCGTAGCGAACGCGTCCCGTTCAACCGGTATTTACCGGGCCGCGCGCGACCCGGGTGGCGCGATCGAACGGCGCCTTCCGTTCGGGCCTGTAGCTCAGTCCGGACAGAGCGACAGCCTCCTAAGCTGTAGGTCGAGGGTTCAAATCCCTCCAGGTCCGCTTCCCGATGACAGCCATCGCCTGGATCCGCCGGGAGATGCGGGTCCGCGACAACACGGCGCTGGTCCGGGCCGCGCAGGACCACGATACGGTCGTCCCGTTCTACGTCGTCGACACCGACTACTTCGACCAGGGCGACGCGGACGACCTCGGGCTCGGCTGGCCCCGTGTGAAGTTCTGGCACGACTCCCTCCGTGAACTCCGTGACCTGCTGCGGGACCGTGGCACCGATCTCATCGTCCGCCAGGGGTCGCCGCACGAGGAGCTCCAGGAGATCGTCGCCGGGACGGATGCGGACGCGGTCTACACCAACGACGACCACACCCCGTACGCCCGGCAGCGCGACGAGGAGATCTCCGACGCGCTCGATGTCCCGTTCACCCGGTTCGAGGACGTGATGATGCACGCACCCGATACCATATACACGAACCAGGGCGACCCCTACCAGGTGTTCACGTACTACTGGAAGACGTGGCGCGACATGGACAAGCCGGAACCGCGGGATGTCCCGGTGTTCGCGGCCCCGGACGTGAACGTCGGCCGCATCCCGTCCCTGTCGGCGCTCGGCTGGGACGATCCCGGGATGGATGTCATGCCCGGTGGCCGCGAGGCCGGTCTGGCGCGGATCGATGCGTTCATGGACGACATCGCGTTCTACGGCGACCGCCGCGACGAGCCCGCCGCGGACGCGACCTCGCGGCTGTCACCGCACCTCAAGTTCGGCACCGTCTCCATCCGCGAGGCGTTCCACGCCGCGGAGGATGCCCGGACCCCGGAGACGAGCGACGGCGTCGAGGCCTGGCAGCGCCAGCTCGCCTGGCGGGACTTCTACATGCAGGTCCTCCACCACCATCCCCGGACGGTCACCGAACCGTTCCAGGAGCAGTACGCGTCCATCGACTGGGAGACCGATCCCGGCTACTGGGAGGCGTTCGTGAACGGGGAGACGGGCTACCCGTTCATCGACGCGGGCATGCGCCAGTTGCAGGAGACGGGCTGGATGCACAACCGCGCCCGGATGGCCGTCACCAGCTTCGCGGCCAAGGACCTCCACCTCGACTGGCAGGACGTCCACGACCATTTCAACGCGATGTTCGTCGATGCGGAACTCTCGGCCATGATCGGCGGCATCCAGTGGGCCTACTCCATCGGTACCGACGCCCAGCCGTACTTCCGAGTCTTCAACCCGTGGACCCAGGGGGAGGACCACGACCCCGGCGGCGACTACATCCGGGCGCGGGTGGACGAACTGGAAGACGTGCCCGACGAGTACGTCCACCGCCCGCACGAGATGCCGCAGGAGGTGCAGGAAGATGCGGGATGCATCATCGGCGAGGACTACCCGGAGCCCATCGTCGACCACGCGGCGGAGCGGGAGCGCGCCATCGAACGGTTCGAGCAGGCCAGGGACTGACCCGGTACGCTTTTCAACCACCGTCGCGCTCATCGCATCATGGCGTTCGATGCGCTCACCGCCGACCTCTATTTCCAGTCCATGGTACGGCTCATCGGTCCGTACCTGCTCTATGTCGCGGTGGTCTTCGCGGCGCTCGGGTTCGTCCCGCAGTTCGACCGGCTGTCCCGGCCGGTCGAGCTCGCTGTCCGGTTCGCGCTCGCGGCACTGATCGGTATGGTGCTGATGGTGCTCACGTGGCGGTTCCTGCCGTTCTGACCCGGGGAGACGGCAACGCCCATAAAGCTTTCCGTCCACGCTACTGCAGGAAGGGGTCCGTGGTCTAGTCGGTCAGGACGTCGCCTTCACATGGCGAAGATCGGCGGTTCGAATCCGCCCGGACCCATACCGTTATTTCTCGCCGGGTCACTCGTCCGACTCGCGTCCCACGGTCCGGAGGATGTCCCGGCGCTCCCGCAGCCCGTCCAGGTCGTAGGTCGGGAACGTGCTGCCGTCCGCCGTGGTGAACGGGCCGGGGTCGACATCCGCCAGGGCGTCCGCCATCTCCCGGTCCGTGACCGCGCCGATGGCCGCCGCGCTCTCGCGGAACGTGTCGTGGTCCCACCGGTACAGCGTCGCGTCGGGAGTGTACCGGCCGCCGAACACGAGGTCGTCCGGTCCGCCGCCGACGATGGCGGGGTGCTGGTCGAACAGGACGATGTTCCCGTCCGGCGTGAACGCGTAGTTCGCCGCGCCCTCCTCGTCGTTGTCGATCCAGTAGTTGAACGTGAGGAAGTCGTGGAGCGCCCGGTCCGCCCGGGCGTGCCAGTCCGTGTCGGCCGTCAGTTCGGTCGGCTCGTTGTGCCAGACGAGGTTGGGCACGAACCGGGACATCTCCGCCTCACGGTCCCCGTACGGCAGGACCAGCGTCTCCGGCATGGCGATCCGGTCGTCCGGCAGGACCGCCAGCTCCGCGACGGCCTCGGACCGGGCGTCCGGGAACGTCATCTCCGCATTCTTGACGAGGAAGTACGCGTCGGCCGGGTCGTCGGGGTCGGTGGTGGCGAGGTCGTGCTCCAGCACCTTCCTCGCGGCCGTCCATGTCGTCTCTTCTTCGGGGAACGACGTCGCGGGTCGCATCTCCCACGTCCCGTCCGCGTACCGCTCCCGCCGCTCCGGCGTCATGATGCGCTCGCGCGCCACGCCCGTGTAATCCTCGTGCGCGGTGATGTCCAGGTCGTCCTGGACGTACCGCAGATCCTCCGGCTCCGTGTCCGGGAACCGGTACGCGTGGTCGAGCTTCCCGATGGACATACCGTCACATCCGCCGCTATCTTTAAATTCACCACCTGTAGGAAGCAACGTTTCCGGCGGGAAAGGGATTTGAAGCCGCCGCCCGCATAGGGGGACGTGATACGATGGTAACGTTCGATGAACTGCACGAATTCGCGGTCGAGGAAGGGATCGCGGAGGATCCCCGGGACCGCGACGAGATCCAGCGTGAACTGGAGGAACGGCAGGAACGGTACGAGAAACTCGAGGGACCGCGGAAGGAGCACTTCGACGAGGACCGGCTCGAGAACCCGTACGACGACTCCAAGGTGCTCAACCAGGGCGACGCGGAGGTATCCCGCGTCGCCATCGGCATCGACATGGAGACCCAGGAGCTCCTCCTGGTGGACCGGCTCAACGAGAAGGGCGAATCCATCGACGGCGTCATCACCCACCATCCCGAGGGCCGCTCCCTCGCCTGGCTCAGCGATGTGATGGACCTGCAGATCGACACGCTGCGGAAGGCTGGCGTCCCGGTCTCGCAGGCCGAGGCGGTCGTCCGCCCCCGCGTCCGGTCGGTGCGGCAGGGCGTCCACGGCGTCAACCATCCCCGCGCACCCACCGCCGCCGAGACGCTCGGGCTGCCGTTCATGTCGATGCACACCATCACCGACAACCACGCGCACACGTTCATCAAGGACCGCCTCGAGGAGACGGAGCCGCGCACCCTCGACGACCTCGTGGACGAGCTGCTCGAGCTGGAGGAGTACCGGTGGGCTCTCGACTACGGGATGGGGCCGGAGATCTTCGTCGGCCAGGAGGACAACCGCGTCGGCAACCTCGCGTTCGACTTCACCGGTGGCACCGAGCTGACCAAGGACCGGATGGAGACCATGGCCACGTCCGGGGTCAACACCATCGTCGCCATGCATATGTCGAAGGAGCAGATCGAGGAGGCCGAGAATCAGAACATCAACGTCGTCTCGGCCGGCCACATGTCGTCCGACTCGCTCGGCATGAACCTGTTCCTCGACAAGGCGCTCGACGAGTTCGACCTCGAGGTCGTGGAGCTCTCCGGCTTCCTCCGCGTCGACCGGCGATGAGCAGGCAGTGAAACGGTGTGGGCGGGAACATCCGCCCACGTCCCCCTTCTCCCGCTAGTTGTCCTCGATGAGGTACTTGTCCGGGTTCTCGTCCATGTCGATGAAGTTGTTCACTTCCTCGCGGAGCTCCCGCGCCGTGGACTTGCCGAACGCCATCCCCTCGACCCGGACCCCGTTGGCCTGCATGTGCTCCACCAGCGACGTGAAATCCCCGTCACCGGTGACGAGGACCGCGGTATCGATCTTCGGCGCGATCTCCACCGCGTCGATGGCGATGCCCATGTCCCAGTCCCCCTTCTTCGCACCGCCGTAGAACTCCTTCAGCTTCTTGGTGCGGACCTCGAAGCCGATCTTCCGCAGCGCCTCGAAGAAGTTCTGCTCGTCCTCCGTGTCCGCCTGGATGGCGTACGCGATGGCCCGCGTCAGCTTCCGGCCGTGCACCGCGGTGCGCAGCAGGTTGGTGAAGTTGACCTTCTTGTCATACAGGTTTTTTGCCGAATAGTACAGGTTCTGCACGTCGACGAAAACGGCGACGCGCTGATCGTCGTGGATATTTACCATACATAACCACCTGCCTCAACTGCGAGGCCAGAATTTATTAAATCGCCCCTCCGACGGGAAACCATTTTATACCGCGGGACGAAGGCCTGTGCATGGCGAAGGACCGCGTCCCGCTCCACCCCGAGCGGGAGGACGACGATGAACCGTTCGTGACCTCCGCGGACCACCTCCGGGAGCGGATGGACAAGTCCCACATGCCCGACGAATCCGAGTCGGGTCGGGACCGCGCCCGCCGCCGGATGGGCCGGCAGGACCAGGAACGGTCCCGCCGCGAGAAACAGGTGGAGGAGAAGGCGGTGCAGAAGATGGTGCGGAAGCTGCGGGAGAAAGGGAAGTCCTCCCGGTGGATCGACGAGCACATGGACGAGATCCGGGAGCGTGTCCACGAGGAACTGTACGGCCGGTAACCGGGCGTCCCCACTAATATAAGCCCGCACCCCACATACGACACACGATGAAACGTATCGATATCACCGTCCCCAAGGGACAGAAGGGGAAGGTCGAGGAGGTTCTCGCGGAGTACGCTGATGATATCACATCCACAGAGGGAGAGCGCGATGACCGGAAGGTCCTCCAGTTCCAGGTCGCGGTCGACTCCGACGACATCGACGAGCTGACCGAGGAGCTCAAGGGGATAACCGACATCGAGTCCGGCGACCTCACCATCGAGGTCCTGGAACAGACCGCCCGCATCGAGAAGGGGCAGCGGCGGGAGGGCGGCACGTCCGGCCTGTCCGTCCAGGAGATGTACTCGAAGGCGTTCGAGTTCTCCGCGTTCAACGCGGCATCCTGGGCGCTCATCGCGCTCGGCGCCGGCATCGCCGTGTTCGGACTTCTCACCGAGAACGTGACGGTGGTCGTCGGATCGATGGTCATCGCCCCGCTCCTCGGCCCGTTCATCGCCATCTCGTTCGGCCTGGTCATCGGGGACCGGAAGCTCATCCGGAAGAGCACGCTGTACGGCGGGTTGAGCATCGTCCTGGCAATCGTCGCCGCGTTCCTCGTCTCGCTGCCGCTCCCGCTGCAGAGCAACTCGCTCATCCGCCTCATATCCAACCCGGGGTTCGCCACCATCCCGCTCTCCCTGTTCGTCGGGGCGGCAGCCGCGCTCACGTTCACCACCGAGGCGCGGGAGGCGCTCGCCGGGGTGGCGGTCGCCATCGCGCTGGTGCCGCCGGCCGGCGTCGCCGGCATCGCCCTCGCGATGCAGGACGTCGGGCTGTTCCTCGACATCTCGCTGGTCATCGTGACCAACGTCACGGCGCTCATCCTCGCAGGCTCGGTCACGTTCAAACTCGTCGGCGTCGCCCCGTCCACGTACTACCGGAAGCAGGTATCGAAGCAGCAGATGCGGCGGGCGCTCATCATCTCGGTCACCTCCATCGTCATCATCGCGGTCATCGTCGGCTATTTCACATACAACGACTTCCAGGACACCGCCGCGCGGACGGAGGCTGCCCGGTTCATCGACGCGGAGATGGGTGACCGGGTGCTCCAGCAGGACATCCAGGCCACCCCCGGAACCCTCCAGGTCGACCTGGTCATCATCGACCCGCAGTACACCGAACCGCAACTGGCGACCGCGATCGAGGAACGGACCGGGCGCACCGTCACCGTATCGATAACCGGCGTCCGGGGGGTGGAGTAGATGCCGGCCGACCGGGAACGTGACGCCGAGGACGAGCACGGTGAACGCGGCCAGGACGACCAGGAGACCGGCGACCGTGACCTCGAGACCATCCGCGCCGAGCTGGACGACCTGAAATCCCAGCTCGACGACCTGCTGGACGACGGGGAGGAGAACGCGTTCTTCCCGCCGAAGGACCGGGAGAAGCATGCGAACGAGCGTGATGAACGATGACGGAATACGAGACGTTGAAGCGCGACGAGATCGAGTTCGGGGAAAACGAGTTCATCGAGGTCGCCCGGAAGAAGGCCATCGGCGGCGAGGGAGAGGAGGACATCGTCTCCCTCAGCCGCGGGTTCTACGACGGTGACGACAGGCGGTACCGGTCCAGCCTCTCCCTTCCTGCCGAGGACGACGTCATCGCGTTCGTCCGGGATATCCTCCCGGAGATGCTGGGAAGCGACTGAGATATCTGGGCCGATTCAGGACCGGGTGTACTTGCCCTTCCGCTCCTGCTCTCGCTGCTCGTCCCGCATCTTCGCCTTCTCCTCCTTCACCAGCCGTTCAAGGGTGTCCAACCCCTCGTCGACCGCGTCCATCAGGTCCCAGGCGTGCGCGTTCACCCGGGTCATCCCGAGTTCGGAGGACAGCTTGAAGTTCAGCGAGTACTTGTGCCGCGTCCCGTCCGCCTCGTACTTCTTCATGTGCACCTGCAGCTCGTCCGGCCGGTCCAGCACCCGGCCCAGTCCGCCACGGATCTGGGTCTCGATCTTCGAGTGGATGACCGCCTTCTCCTCCGGGACCTCCGGCCCGGTCAGCTGCACCAGCAGCGACTCGACCGCCTGCTGGCCGCGGACGAAATCGACCACGTCCTTCAGCGTCAGCAGGCCGACCGGCACATCGTCCTCGACGATGACGATCTCGAGCGCATCCGTCTCCGTGATGAGGTCGATGGCCTCCTGCAGCGTCCGCTCACCGTCCCGCAGGATCGCCGCGTCCATCTCGTCGCTCATCTGCATCAGTTCACTGACCGGGATGTCGGAGAGGCTCTGCTTCTCTCCCTTCCGGTCGCCACCTGCCGTCGAGGCGTCCCCGGACCGGCTGGCGTTTCCGGTGCCGCCGGACATCTGGTCGCGCGGCACCATCGCCCGCAGCGTGTCCAGCGTCGAGATGACCCCGATGAGTTCCCCGGAGCCATCGACCACGACGAGCCGCGACACGTCGCTGTCGTTCATCCGTTTCCGCGCGGTCTCCACCGGTTCGTCCGGGGTGATGGTGATGATGTCACCGGACCGGGTCATCAGGTCGCGCACCGTCACCCCGTCCATCTCGTCCGCGTCCCGCGCCGCCGCGACCAGTTCCCGCTCCCCGATGATGCCGCGGAGGTGGTCGTGCTCGTCCAGCACCGCGAACGTCTTCCGGCCGGAGTTGATGCGCAGGTCCGCGAGGTCGACGAGTGTATCATCGTCCGCCACATGCGGCGGGGTGTGCAGCAGCTTCCCGATCTTCGTCGTCGACGGGTCGGACCGCAGCCGCTCCATGACATCCCGGTAACTCAGCATCCCCACGAACCGCTTCCCGTCCATCACGGGAAGGGTGCGGATGCGGTGCGTCTCCATCGTATGCCGCACCGTCGACAGCGTCTCGTCCCTCTCGACGGTCACGGGGTTCTCGTCCATGATATCGGTCGCCGTTATGGTATCCATAGAAACCATCGTGTCCACCGTCCCGGGTTGCGCCACGGACGCTTTTAAGTTTAAGCGGAGCGGTGCGGAAGGCTTTTATGGCGGCGTGCCGACCGTCACATCCATGGGATGCGAGGGCTGCCACGCCTGGGGCGATATCGACACGGCGTTCCTCCGGGAACAGGCCGACGCGGTGATGGACCGGCTTGAGGGCGAGGAGGACATCCGGTTCAGCATCGTCGCCATCGACTCGCCGGACCGGTGCCGGGAGGCGGCCGAGACGATCGATGCCGACGATGTCGAGGCGTTCATCGAGGACTGCCGCACCGCCCAGACCTCGGTCAGCCTGACCAGCGGCGGCCAGGAGTTCATCATCCTCCGGCCCGGCCGTGACTTCCTCGCCGAGGATCCTGCGGCGCTCCGCGGGCTTATCGCCCACGAACTGATACACACCGTCCAGCGCAGGAACGGTGTAGAGGAAGCCGTGGAGCAGGCGGCGAAGGACTACCAGGACGCGATGGTCGACCGGCTCGCCGCGTCCGGACTCGACCGTGACGAGATCATGCGGTTCATCTACACCGTGTTCCAGACCGCCATCTACGCCCTCAAGGACATCGAGGCGAACACGGCGCTCATCCGCCAGGGGTTCGCCGACGACCTGACCGCGTACTACCGGCAGATGATCGGTATCGACGAGTTCTGCCCTGCTCCGGACTTCCACGGCGAGGACGCCTCCCTGGAGAGCGTGGAGGACGCCATCACGTTCGAACTCGGTCTCCTTCCCGCCTGGCTACCGTTCGTCGTCCACGAGCCGGACGATGCGAGCATCATCCGGGACCGGCTCGAGGAGTGTTACGAGCCGCACATCCCGGACGTCGCTGACTACATCGCCGCGCTCCAGGACCTGTACGCCGATATCTACCGCGACGACCCGGCGGCGTTCCGCCACCGGTTCTTCATCCAGGTCGTCGAGCGCTCCCTAGACCTCATCACCCGGAAGGTCGACCGGCCCGACATCGACGCGACCTGACCGCCTGTCGCCGGAGACGGAACGCGGAAGCCGCTATCGAACAGGGATGGACGGGCTGGGATTTGAACCGCGGAGCTTCCGCAGGAAGCGGAGATATCAAATCCGCCGGGGAACGAAGTGGACCGGCTGGGATTTGAACCCAGGGCCTCTTCCATGCCAAGGAAGCGTTCTGCCAGGCTGAACTACCGGCCCGAACGTGTCCGTTCGGATGTGGACGTGGAGCGCCGTGCGGCGCCCGTGCCCATACCCCCCTACTGTTCGAAAACCTTTTTGAACCGCACGGGTCCACCACTCCCCATGGCCGACCTCACCACCGTCATCGGCATCAGCTTCCTCGCCGGCGCCGCCACCGGTCTCGGCGCCCTCCCCGCGCTGCTCACCGCGCGCGTCTCCCACCGGGTGTACGACGCCGCACTCGGCCTCGCCGGGGGAATCATGATCGGCGCGTCCATGTTCACGCTCATCATCCCCGGCCTCGAACTCGGGACGCTGGCGGAGGTCGGGATCGGCATCCTCATCGGTGGGGCGTTCCTCCTCGGCGCCAACCGGCTCATCCCGCACGTCCACGTCGGTGTCCGCGACGATCCGCTCGGCGAGAAGGCCGTACTCGTCGCCTCCGCCATCACCCTCCACAACATCCCGGAGGGACTCGCGGTCGGTATCGCGTTCGGCTCCGGGCTGGATGGGGTCGGCATCGCGCTCGCCGCAGCCATCGCCATCCAGAACGTCCCGGACGGGTTCGCGGTCGCGGTCCCGGCCAGCCGCACCGACCTGTCCCGGTGGAAGACCCTCCTCTACACGACCATGTCCGGCGGCGTCCCGGAACCCGTCGCCGCCGTCATCGGCTTCCTGCTCGTCTCGACCGTCACCGAACTGTTCCCGCTCGCCGCGGGCATCGCCGCCGGTGCGATGATGGCGGTCGTCTCCCGCGAGATGATCCCGGACAGCCACGGCCACGGATTCTCCGACGCGGCCACCGCCACGTTCATCGCCGGCTTCGTCGCCATGATGATCATCGACACGCTCTTCACCGTCTGACCGGACTGCTGCCACCGGAACGTATTAAAAACGCGTTTCCACAGTTCCGGGTATGCGATGGATGTCGCCGGTCCTCGTCCTGCTCGCGGTCCTCGCCGCGGGCTGCACGACCGCGACCGGGCAGGCAGCCGCTGGCGGGGTGGAAACCATCGGGAACCTGGAATACCAGCCGCCCGCCGGGTTCGCCGCCGTGGAGCAGGCCTCGGAGTCCGCGCGGATGACGGTCTGGAGCGCCGGGGCGGACGAGCCGGCATGGATCGTGATGACGGCCACCGGCCATCCGAGTTCCGCCGGCGCCCTCCTCTCCAACTTCGAGCAGCGGTGGGATCCCCGGAACTACCTCTCCGCCATCCCGCACGAGCGGTGGAACGCGACGGACATCCGGCCCGTCACGGTGGGCGGCTCCCGGTGGGTCGCCCGTAACGCGACGGCGGTGTCCGATGACGGGACGGTGCAGACCGTCGCCGCGTACGGAACCGTCGATGACAGCTACATCTACACGGTGGCCATCGTCGCGGCACAGGACCGGTTCGGATTACACTACCCGGCGTTCCTCGAATCCCTCCGGAACACGACGGTCAGCCAGGACTAGTCCTCGAGCGTGACCTGCTCCGCCGTCTCGACACCGTCGGGGCCGAGGTCGACGCTCCACGCCTTGCCGGACTCCTTGACCGCGGTGTTCAGCACCACGGTATCCATCAATGAGAACCGGCCGAAGTCCTCGTGGATGTGACCGCACGTCCACAGGGCAGGGTCTTCCTTCAGCAGCAGTTCCCGGAACTCCGGGAACCCTGCCCGGTTCCCGTTGTCCGCCAGGTCGCCCAGCATGTGCGGCGGGTAGTGCGACGCCACGATACGCTTCGCCGGGTCGGTCCCCTGGAAGAAGTCGTGGATGTCCTCCTGGAAATCCTGCGGGTAGACCGCGCCCAGCAGGACCACGTGGTAGTTCTCGAACTGCACCTTCTGGTAGTTGTACAGGTGCCGGTATTCGCCGTTCTCCGGCGGTTCGAACCCGAAGTCCCAGTTCCCGGTCAGCGACAGGAACGGTGCGTCGATGCGCGACACCAGGTCCTCGTAGTAGTCGGGCTCATGGTAGTCGCCAGTGAACAGGCACAGGTCGTAGTCCCCGCCGTTCACCTCCGCGATGACCGCTTCCTTCACGTCCATGTCGCTGTGGAAGTCGCCAGCGGTGAACAGGTGCATCGTCATCGCGTCGTCACGTCCCATCCTTAAATATCATTCCAGCCGGTCCTGCGCCTGCTCGACGAGCGCCTCCGCGCGGCCCTCCCGCAGGTCGCCGTGGTCGAACGAGAACTCCAGACCCTGGTCTCCGACGCGGGGGATGATGTGGACGTGCATGTGCGGCACCTCCTGTCCCGCCGCCGGCCCGTTCGACTGCAGGATGTTGTACCCGTCCGCATCGACCACGTCCGTCACCGCGCTGGCCACCCGGTTCACGAGGGCGAACACGGACAGGACGGTCCGTTCATCGAGGTCGTCAAGGGTCTCCCCATGCTGCTTCGGGATGACCAGGCTGTGTCCCGGGCTGACCGGGTTGATATCCAGGAAGGCGTACGCCTCGTCGGTTTCCGCAAGGGTGTAGGATGGCAGGTCTCCTGCCACGATCTGGCAGAACGGGCAGTCGTCGTTCATACCCCAAGTCCCGGTCGCGACGTTAATGAACCTTTCCCGTCCGCAACGTTTATACCCGGTCGACGCGCATCCGTCCCTGTTATGTACGACCGCCTCAAGAAGGCCGTCGCCGACCACGGCGAGGTCATGGTCCTCACCGACTCCGGGGAAGAACACGAGCTCCACAAACACAACGCCACGTTCACGGAGGAACCCATCGTCAAGGTGGACGCGGCTGACCAGATCCACTGGCTCAACGCCGAGAAGGTCGAGCGGTACTGGATCCACAAGGACTTCTAGCAACTGCCGTAGCAGTTGGCAATACGGTCGC
>CAZNTD010000028.1:0-12463 GCA_964575915.1 uncultured archaeon
CCTGCGGCGCGTTGGGGTGCAGCTGCTGCACCGGGTAGTCCTTGTAGACGAACCGGGCGTCGCCGGTCTCGACGTAGTTGGACACGATCTGGTTGAAGCTGTCCTCCTGATCGACCGGGCTCCGGGCGGAAACATCCACACCGAACCACTCCGCGCACCACGGGCAGCCGAAGTCGGAGATCTCGATGATTACCAGTTCGGCGGAACTCTCTCCCAGCGTGGCCTCACCTTCGATGAAGCTCTCGGAGAGCTGCACCCTGTCGCCGCCATCGCCACCGTCGCCGGACGGCGTCCCGGTGTCGCCACCAGGCAGGCCGAGGATGCCGGTCGCGCCGGCGGCGGACATGAAGAAGCCGCCGACGAAGATGCCGACCAGGAACGCGGCGAGGACCGCGTGCGTCGTGCTGAGTTCCAGCGTGAATGTGTCGGAACCGCCACTCTCGGCCGTTTCGCTCATACCTGCTATTGGCGGCGGCCAATTTTATAAAGGACGCGGGTGGGGCCGGACGTCAGCAGAACTCGCAGACGTCCGACTCCTCGTCGTCCTCGTGGTCGTGGGATTCGGCGTACTCCTCCTTGCAGTCCTGGCTGCAGAACTCGTGGTCGCCGTCGGTGACGACGTCGTCGATGTCGGAGAGGTCCGTGCCGCAGTTGTCGCATGCGTCCGTCTTCGTGAGGAATGCCATGGTATCACCTCAACCATGGACGGGCCGGGTTATAAAATTCATCCAAGGAGGTAGCGGAGCCACGGCCGCTCCTGCACCGCGTCCTGCTTCTCCAGCCAGCCGTCCACGCCGAACAGCCGGCCGGCACCGAACGCACCGAGGCCGAACAGGAGGAGGACGTAGACGATGTGGTCGTCGACGAGGAACGCGTGGTCGAGCGGGAACGCGGCCGCCCAGAACAGCAGCATCATGACCGCTCCCCAGAACGCCGCGGTCCGGAGGAGCGCCCCGAGCAGCACGCCGAGCCCGGTGAGGGTGAGTCCCCACTGCACCAGGAGGTCGACGACCGGGTCGCCGGCCATCAGCATGAACCAGTGCTGGAACGGGTTGGCGGGCGGGATGGAGTTGAGGAACGTCTGGGCGGTCCATGACGGGTCGAGGACCTTGGTGATGCCGGCGTAGAACAGGGTCCATCCCATGACGAGGCGGAGGCCGAGGATGGCGTAGCCGAGGTGGCGCTCGGAGTACTCGAACTCCTCCTCGCGGCCGAACAGGGTGACCGTCATGGACCGGCGGGCCATACCCCAGCACGGGCGTCCATCGTATAAAAAACGTGTCCATAACGGGTTTATCGCGCCATCCGGGTCAGGTGGAGCGGAGGGCTGCGGCGAGCGAGGTGCGGACCGGCCGGTCGAGCAGCCTGTACGCCAGGGCGAGGATGGCGAGGATGAGGACGTGCTGCGCCGTGCAGAGCGGACAGATGGTGAGCACGCCGAGTTCGCGGGGGAGGATGTACAGTTCGACGATGAGGAGGTAGCCGACGAACACGGTGCCGGTCGC
Source organism: uncultured archaeon (assembly GCA_964575915.1). Classification (GTDB taxonomy): domain Archaea; phylum Nanohalarchaeota; class Nanosalinia; order Nanosalinales; family Nanohalalkaliarchaeaceae; genus CAZNTD01. The sequence goes on from CAZNTD010000028.1 coordinate 1,506, forward strand.
GACGAGCGCGAACAGGGTGGCCGCCTGCTCCGCGACCCACTCCCGCCCGGTCCGCAGCCCGCCAGCGAGCACGAGGACGCCGCTCCACCAGAGGACGCCCCAGGCTGCGGTGGCGATGCCGGAGCCGGGTGGGAACGCACCGAACCGGGACCCGGTGACGGCGGAGCAGGAGAACGTGGCGGAAAGGTCGCAGACGGTGCCGGCCGTCAGGTAGTACTCGTAGGTCTGGTAGCCGGCCACGGCGAGTCCCGCGATGGAGAGGCCGATGAGGGCTGTCAGTGCCGTGTCACGGTCCATGGCGTCGGTCACTCCATCCGGTCACGTGGCGGGGCGCAGCCGGTCGCGTCCGCGAGCTGGTCGAAGGACTGGACGCCGCTGTACCGTTCGCCGTCGACGATCCAGGTCGGGTAGCCGCTGATCCCCTGGTCCTGGCACTCCTGCGCCTGCGGCGCTTCCTGTCCGTTCGGGGAGCATTCGACGTAGTCGACGCTGCTCATCGCGTCGCCGAACATCGACTTCTGCTCGTTGCAGTGCCGGCACCAGTAGGCGCCGTAGAACGTGGCGCCCTCGTCGGTGAGGCACTGCGCGAACTCGTCGATAGCCTCCTGGGACGGACCGCTGCTTCCGGTAGCGAGCGCGTATCCACCGATAAGAAGGATGAGGACCGCCAGGCCTCCGAGGGCCCGGCGGTGGTGACTGCTGATCTCGATGTCCATGGCGGCTCTCCTACTGCGGCGCCTGCTGTCCACCGACCTGGTCGGCGAGCGGCTGACTGGTGTCGATCGGCTGGCCGAGGAAGACGAACCGTGCGTTCTGCGTCACGAACGCGTTCTGCGGGACCGTCCCGTTCTGGCCGGGGATGGAGATCTCGAGGGATGCCTCGTACAGCTCGGTGTTCTCCACCTGCTGGACGTCGGCGACGGTGACGCTCGTGTTGCCGAGCGCAGCAGCGTTGTCATCGAAGTACGTCTGGAGCTGCTGGCTGGCTTCCGCCGGCGGCATCGCTGCCTGCCCGGTCGGCACGCCGCCCATCGACGCGACGGCACCGAGGAGGAGTGCACCGAGCACGAAGCCGGAGATGAAGAACCGGCTGGTGAGCGCCCGCTTCAGACGGGCGAGCATGCCGCGGTCCTCGCCACCGGTGTACGGAGCGGTATCGGATCCGCCAGGGAGGTCCTCCGCGTCGCCGGTCATGGCTGCCGCGGCGCCCTCCGCTTCCTGGTCCGCGATCTGCTGGTCGAGCCATTCGATCAGCGTCACGCGGTTCCTGTTCGCTGCTTCAGCATCGCGTACCTGTTCGAGATCGAGGTCCTCGTCCTCGATCCGTTTCTTCACATCATCGATAGTGTTGTCCACGAGATCGTCGTAGTCGACTGGATCGTCACTCATAGGCCTGTCCATCCCTTCCCCCGCGGCTTTTAAAAACCTGTTGAAATGGTGCGGCGTGCACCGGGTTTTCCCGGTGGAACACGACGTGGCGCGTCAGTTCAGGTCGAGATGGGTGCGGTAGAGGAACGCGACATCGTCGTATCCGGCATCCTCGAGGGATGTCGCGGCGTGCTCACGGATCTCGTCGGTCGTCACCACGTTGTCCTCGTGGTCCGCCATCCAGTCGACGACCGCGTCGACGACCATGTCGGCGATCTCCTCCGCCTCCTCGTGGTCGAACTCGGCCTCCAGCGCCGGCGCGTAGACGGAGGCGTACAGCTTCCGCTCGTCGAACGGGACCTTCTCGCCGTCGCTCCGGCATATCTTTTCCATGGTATCAGCCGAACCGGATGATCCCGGTCGCGAGGATGAGCAGCATCCAGCCGAGCGTGACCATGAGGAGGCCTGCTGCGAGCCGCATCCGCGGCCGGTTCATGTGCTTCCACTGTTTCATCTCTTCCACCGTGTAGGTGCCGAGGTAGGCGGCGACCACGATGAAGATGAGCGGGGCGACGAAGATGAGGTTGTAGATGGCCATCATCCCGTACGCGGTCATGTTGACGCCCTGCTGGGCGATGACCGTGAGGATGGCGAGGTACGGGCCGCCGGTGCACGGCAGTTCGACGAGCGCGACGAAGACACCGAGCGCGATGGCGGCGGGGACGGAGAGATCCTCGACGCCCTCCGCGATCTTCGTGGCGTACTCTTCAGGGATCATCAGCGATGTCCCCTTGCCGTACCAGAAGAAATCCTTGATCTCGAGGAGGCCGCCGCCGATGACGATGAGGGAGACAAACACGGTGACGTAGTTCGCGATCTTGACGGGGATGTTCACGAAGAAGAACAGGATGCCGACGCCCGCGATGAAGTACGTCATGTACACCGCGAAGACGTAGAGCGCCCCGATCTTCAGCATGTCGTGGCGCCGTCCCTGCCGGATCATGGTCGCGACCAGGAGCAGTGCGACTCCGATGGCGCACGGGTTGATGGCGTCGACGGCGGCGGTCACGATGACCGCGCTCAGCGTGGGTAGCGTCGCCTGCACCATCAGTATCCCTCCCCGCTCTTCACGACCTCGAACGTTTCGCCGCCGTAGGTGTACGCGCCGTCCTCCCGCATATCGGTGAGCGCGTCATCGATCGGTGTATCGTCGTAGATGATGAATATGGTGTCGAGCGTCGGTCCCCGCTGGTAGGGGGAGATGACGTAGTCCGCCGGCGTCGATACGTGCTCGCCGAGGTACGGGTCGATGCACCGGTCCTCGATCGGCACCGTCGCGTCGAGCGCGCACCAGTCCCGCGAGCCGCCCGCGCCACGCTCGACAAGCACCTTCAGCGTCCGGTTCCCTGTCTCGGTCCGGTTGATCCAGTCGCCGTTGGTCGGGTACCGGATCTCGGTCGAGGACAGCTCGCCGCCGAACGCCTCGAAGAACGCGGACAGCGTCGCCTCCTCCCGGTACTTGAACGTCCCCTCGAGGTGGATGCGCTGGTCGTTGTGCTCGTGGTACTCCGTGATGCCGACCCGGTCGTTCAGCCGGCACATGTACGCGGCCTCGGAGGACCGCTCGCAGAACGCGCCGGGATCGATGAGCGCATGGCGCTCGCCGTCGACGATGACCTCGAAGTCGGCGTGGTAATGCACCTCTCCCTCGCTCCACGAGGTCTGGTTCTCGTGGATGTAGGCGGTCACGGTGTAGACCGTGGGGACGAGGATGGCGAGGAGGAAGACCGTCATCAGCAGGCGCTTCCCCTGGTCGGCCAGCCGGTCCTCTGCCCAGAGCGCGACGGCCGTGTTCCCGATGAGGAGCGCCGTCCCGACGCCGATGAACAGCGGGACGTGCTGGATGAGCCGGGCGTCCGGCATCCAGATGATGGTCGCCGCGGCCAGCGCGGCGATGGCGACGGCCGATGCGGCCAGGGGGCGGATGACGTCCATGTGAGATGGGTGGGATGCGGTCATTCATAAAATGTGCGGATGGTGTCACCGGTCCTGGAGGACGCGGCGCAGGTCGGCCGGACCATCGACCGCGGTGTCCGCGCGGTCGCGGGCCTCCTCACGGCCGGGACGGAACGCGATGGTGTACATCCCGGCGGCGACCGCGGCGGTCACGCCGTTCACCGAGTCCTCGACGGCGACGCAGTCGGCCGGGGCGACGCCAAGCCGGTCTGCCGCCGCCCGGTAGATGGCGGGGTCGGGCTTGCCGGGGGCGTCGATGTCCTCGGCGGAGATGACGAACGAGACCGTGTCGCGCAGGTCGAACCGGTCGTCGGCGATGTCCACCCACCGTTGGGGCGAGGAGGTGGCGACCGCCACCTGGACGCCGCGGTCCTGCAGGTCGCTGACGATGTCGTGGAACCCGTCCATCAGCGTCGCCCCCGCGTACACCGTTTCGGCGGCCGCGTGGAACCGTTCCACGAACTCGTCCTCGGACACGGTGACCGGGTACTGCTCCGCGACGTTCGCGTATATCTCCTTGAAGTACATCCCGGTGAACGCGTCGATGATCTCCTGCGGGTCGACATCGCCGTCGATGATGTCGCGGAACAGGGCGCGTTCCTGCTCGTGCCACAGGTCCTCGGTGTCGACCAGGATGACCCCGTCCATGTCGAATATGACCGCCTTCACCCAAGACCCCTCCACGAGCGGGTCGCGGTCATACCGGCTCACCGGGCTGTCCCGGCCGGAGCGCCGGCGGGAGGGTGTTGTCGTGGAACCGGTCCGGCAGGGCCGCCGGGTCGGTGCCGTGGAAGAGGGTGATGGTGTCGCCCTGCCGGATGACGCGGCGCTTCGCCGCGGCGGGGTCGACCGGGTCGCCGTTGACGAGGACCGTCACCGTCTCCCCGCTGCCGGCACACGTCCGTTCAGCCTGGACGGTGATGCAGTCGCCGTCGACGGCCGCGGGAAGGGTGTCGAGGGCGTGGCCGAGCGTGATGCCGGTGGCGTGGACGTGGATGATGTTGTCCGGGGCGTGGAAGTGGACGCGCTGCGCCTGTTCGAGGAACGCGTCCGTGGGTTCGATGGCCGTCCCGTCGACGTGGAAGAAGAGGGAGGCGTGGATGTGGGTGGAGCCGGCGGGACCGACGGGCGGCGTGGACGTCCAGACCGGTGAGGGGAGGACGAGGACGGTGCCGAGGAGGAGTGCGAGTCCGGCGGCGGTCGCGAGCAGGCCGCGGGGACCGAGCCGGGAGAGCGGGGACATGCAACGCGTGTATGCGCGTATCCATATAAATCTTGGAGCGCAGTTCCGGGGCATGCCACGGTTCGTCTGTGATGACTGCGGGGACGTGTTCGACAGCAAGGAGGCGCTGTCGTCGCACCGGGAGGACTGCGACGTGGAGCGGACATCGGCGCAGGTCGCCTCGTCGGTCATGGGAGTGGTCGACGGCGTCCGTTCGTTGACCCTGCGGCAGCTGTTCGTCCTGTTCGGCATCGTGCTGATGGGGACGCTGTTCGCCGGGACCGCGTTCTACTACTCGACCATATCCCCGACGTCCGGACCGTCCGGCGGGGGAAGCGGCGTGTCGCAGGAGACGACGCCGCCGGTCGGCTACACCGTCCGGTCCGGCGCGGACGTGCCGGACGTGCGGCAGGGCGACCTGCCGGACGGCACGGTGGTCGACCACGAGCTGTCGCACGACGTCCAGCTCAGCCTGCTGACCGGGTCGGCTACCGGGAACGGCGTCGTCCTGCTGCAGTACAGCTGCGAGGACTGCCCTGAGACGCGGGACGCGCTGGCGTCCATCGCTGACCGGTTCAACGGCGGGCCGAGCTGGGTGTTCGTGGCGCCGTACCGGGACATGGATGAGCGGGTCGCGGCGACCGCGTTCCAGCGGAAGCGGGCGTTCGACGCGGTGAACGAGACGCAGATCGAAACGTTCATCTGCACCAGCCTCCGGCAGCAGCCGGTGGAGTGCGCCATCTCATGAAGGTCGACGACCCGGTGTACGGGCCGCGGACGGTGGACGAACCGGTCCTCGAGGAGCTGGTGGCGAGCGACCCGGTGCAGCGGCTGCGGAAGATCCAGCAGGCCGGGCCGCAGCGGTACTTCATGGACAAGACCGAGGTGACCCGGTTCGAGCACTCGGTCGGGGTGATGCTCCTGCTGCGGGAGCACGGTGCACCGGTCGCGGAGCAGATCGCCGGGCTGCTGCACGACGTGCCGCACACCGCGTTCTCCCACGTGGTCGACTTCGTCTACGGGAACGAGGACCACGAGTTCCATGAGCGGTTCATGGCGGACGTGGTGCTGGACTCCGATATCCCGGACATCCTGGAGCGGCACGGGTTCGACGTGGACCACATCCTGGACGAGGAGAACTTCCCGTTGCTGGAGCGGGATCTGCCGGACCTGTGCGCGGACCGTATCGACTACTTCCTGCGGGATGTGCACCGGTGCGCCGGGGAGCCGGTGCAGCGGTTCCGGAACGCGCTGGCGGTGCACGACGGACGGTTCGTGCTGTCCGATCGGGACGTGGCACGGGAGTACGCGTTGAAGTACATCGAGGCGGACGAGCGGTTCTGGGCGAACCCGCGGGAGATGGCTATCTTCCACCTGTTCGCCGGCGCCATCCGGCGGGCGCTGGACACCGGCATCCTCACGCAGGACGACCTGTTCCTGACCGATGCGGAGGTGATGGGGATGCTGCGGGATGCGGACGATCCGGATATCGCGGAGACGCTGGAGCGGCTGGACGGCATCGCCATCGCGCTGGACCCGGACGATCCGGATTTCACCGTGACGACGAAGGTGCGGTACGTCGACCCGTACGTGGTGGACGGGGGCGACCTGGTGCGGGTGTCGGACTACGCGGACGAGGTCCGGGAGAAGATCCGGGCGCACCGGGAGGACGTGTCGGCCGGCTATCCTGTCAGGGTCGTGTCCTGACCAGGGAAAGGGAACAGCGATTTAAACCGGCCTCCATCATTCGGTGGCATGGCCGACTGGCATGCGATGGACCGGGACGCGGTCCTCGAGGAACTCGGCACGTCCGCGGACGGGCTGGACGCGGACGAGGCCGCGGAGCGGCTGTCGGAGCACGGCAGGAACGAGATCCGGAGCGACGATGCCGTGTCGCCCATCAGGATATTCATCAGCCAGTTCCAGGACTTCATGATCTACCTGCTCATCCTCGCCGCCCTCATCTCGCTGGCGGTCGGGTTCTTCCCGGGCCACGAGCCGGAGTACATGGATGCCGGCCTCATCTTCCTCATCCTCATCGCGAACGGCGTGTTCGGGTTCATCCAGGACTACAAGGCGGAGAAGGCTATCGAGGCGTTGAAGGACCTGTCCTCGCCGGACGCCACGGTGCTGCGTGACGGGAAGAAGGTGACCATCGATTCGAAGGACGTGGTGCCGGGGGACATCGTCTTCATCGAGCAGGGCGACGCCATCCCTGCCGACGCGTACGTCCTGGAGGATTCGAACCTGGAGACGGACGAGTCCGCGCTGACCGGGGAGTCGGCGCAGGTATCGAAGGAGCCGGGCGTGGTGGATGCGGACAGCCCGCTGGCGGAACGGACGAACATGGTATACATGAACACGAGCGCGGTGAAGGGACGGGGGAAGGCCGTCATCACCGCGACCGGGATGGACACCGAGGTCGGTGACATCGCGGAGCAGATATCCGAGGCGGAGGACAAGCGGACACCGTTCCAGGAGGAGGTGGACGACCTGGGGCGGAAGATCGGGTACGGGATCATGGCCATCATCGCGATGGTCGCGCTCGTCCAGTACTTCTTCACCGATGCGGGCCTGATAACCACGCTGCTGGTCGCTATCACGCTGGCGGTCGCCGCGGTGCCGGAGGGGCTGCCGGCCGTGGTCACGCTGACGCTCGCGCTCGGGTCGAAGAAGATGCTGGCGAAGGATGCGCTGGTGCGGCGGCTCCCGGTCGTCGAGTCGCTGGGCTCGGTCGATGTCATCGTGACGGACAAGACCGGGACGCTGACGGAGGACTCGATGACCGTCCGGCGCGCCTGGTTCGGCGGGGAGACGTTCGATGTGACCGGGACGGGGACGAGCACGGAGGGGACGTTCCAGCAGGACGGGGAGGACGTGGACCCTGACCGGCTGCACCCCCTGCTGCAGTGCGGCTACCTGTGTAACAACGCGGAGGTGGCGCCGAGCGGGGAGGATACGGACTACTACGGTGATCCGACCGAGGTCGCCATCATGGTGGCGGCGGAGAAGGGTGGTGCGGATACGCTCATCGACCGCGTCCGTGAGATCCCGTTCTCGTCGGAGCGGAAGCGGATGACCACCATCCACGGTGACGGTGGCGACACGGTGGCGTACATGAAGGGTGCGCCGGAGGAGGTGCTGGACCGGTGCGACCGCATCCTCGTCGATGGCGAGGTCGAGAAGATGACGGATGAGCGGCGCGAGGAGGTGCTGGACGCGAACTCGTCGTTCGCCCAGGACGCGCTGCGGGTGCTCGGGTTCGCGCGGAAGGAGGTCGACACGCCGGAGGGCGATGCGGACGACATCGAGCAGGGCATGGTGTTCCTCGGGCTGCAGGGGATGATCGACCCGCCGCGGGACGAGGTGCGGGAGGCCGTGCAGGACTGCCGTGATGCGGGTATCCGGGTGGTCATGGCGACCGGGGACAACGTGGAGACGGCGAAGGCCATCGGGCGGGACATCGGGTTCGACCCCGAGGGCGCGATGACCGGGAACGATATCGATGACATGACGCACGAGGAGCTGTGCGACGCCGTGGAGGAGGTGGAGGTGTTCGCACGGGTGTCGCCGTCGCACAAGGTGGACATCCTGCAGGCGCTGCAGGATAACGGCCACAGCGTGGCGATGACCGGGGACGGGGTGAACGACGCCCCGGCGCTGAAGAACGCGGACGTCGGCGTATCGATGGGGATCCGTGGGACGGACGTGGCGCAGCAGGCGTCGGACATGGTGCTGCAGGACGACAACTTCGTGACCATCCGCGACGCTATCGCGGAGGGCCGCGGCATATTCGATAACATCCGGAAGTTCGTCAACTACCTGTTGTCGGCGAACGCGGGGGAGGTCCTCCTCGTCTTCCTCGGGACGCTCATCGGCAGCGCGCTCTTCCCCGAGTTCTTCAAGGGGAACGCGGAGGCGGTCATCCTGACGCCGGTCATGCTGCTGTGGATCAACTTCGTGACGGACGGGCTGCCCGCCCTGGCGCTGGGGACGGATCCGAAGGCGGATGACATCATGGACCGGCAGCCGCGCGGCGCGCACGAACCGGTCATCAACACGCGGATGATGGCGTCCATCCTGGGTATCGGCATCATCATGACGGTGACCGGGCTGGCGCTGTTCTTCTGGAACATCATGGCCGGCGTCGAGCTCGTCATGGCGCAGACCGCGCTGTTCACGTTCCTGGTGCTCATCGAGATGGTGCGGATCCAGACCATCCGGGAGCGGTACGACCTCGGCATCCTGTCGAACAACTGGCTCATCGCGGCGATCGGGACATCCATCGTGCTGCAGGGACTGGTGCTGTACACGCCGCTCAACGTCATCTTCGAGATCGTGCCGCTGCCGCTGACGCAGTGGGAGGAGATGGCGGTGGCGTTCGTGGCGTTCCTCGCCCTGAACCTGGTGATGGTCAAACTGTTCGACCGCGTGTTCGGGGACGATATCGGTGCTGGCTGAGGTCGGGCTGTTCCTCGCCGGGATGGCGCTGCTGCTGTACGGTGCCGACCGGATCGTGGAGTACGGCAGTCTCCTGGCGCGGTACTACGGTATCTCGACGTTCTTCATCGGTATCACCATCGTCGCGGTCGGGACGAGCATCCCGGAGATGGCGACGTCCATCTTCTCGGCGCTGTACGGCGCGGGGGACATCGTGGTCGGGAATATCATCGGGTCGGAGACCGCGCAGATCACGCTGGCCATCGGCATCGTCGCGCTCATCGCACCGGTCACGGCGGACCGGAAGAACGTCATGATATACGGCGGCGGGATGATCGTGGCGATGGTCATCATGATCCTGACGCTGGAGTCGGGGACGGTCACCCGGTTCGAGGGGCTGCTGATGATGCTGGCGTACTCGGTCTTCCTCTACTTCATGTACACGCACGAGGCCGGGGAGGAGATCGCGGAGGAGGTGACCGGGCAGGCCGGGCCGCGGAAGACCGTGCCGTGGATGGTCGTCGGGGTGGCGCTGGTGGCGGGCGGCGGCCATCTCATGGTGACGAACGGCATCGCGCTCGCCCGCGTCCTCGCGGTGCCGGAGTTCCTCATCGGGTTGCTGACCGGGCTGGGGACGACGCTTCCGGAGATCATCGTCGCGGGGACGGCGGCGTGGAAGGGGGATACAGGGATCTCGGCCGGGTCGCTGCTCGGCAGCAACATCACCGACCCGCTGTTCTCGCTGGGTATCGGTGCGCTCGCCGCGGAGGTGGCGGTGACGAACGTGGCGTCCGTGATGCTGTCCGCGACCTACATGCTCGTCGTCTCGGTGGTGGTCATCGGCATCTTCTTCCTGAACGGCGAGGTGTCGAAGCGGGAGGCGGTGCTGTGCATCCTGCTCTACCTCCCCGGGTTCGCGCTGTTCTGAACGGAAGCGGAACTACCGGAACCAGCACGCCTCCGTATTTAAGGCCGGACCGGGATGGTGGGTGCATGCGCACCGCGTCCACGGCCGTGCCGGAGGAGGACGAGTACTACCAGTGCCCGGACTGCGGCTACGCGCAGAAGAGCCGGGCGATGGAGCGCATCCGCTGCCACCGGTGCGACCGGTCGTACCTGCGGCGGGACGCGAAGGTGGTGGACAAGCGGCCGGACGACGAGGCCGGCACCGACTTCTTCAGGTACACCCGGAACGACGAGCGGTCCTGACTGCCCGGTTGAACGGGTCTCCCGGACCGGCCGGTGTGGCGACCGGGAGGTAGACTTATGAAGTTCAGAACCGGGGACTGGTAACAGATGCGCGGCGTCATCGAGCTGGGTGAGGGCGAGCTCGACCTGCATACGACGATGCAGTGCGGGCAGACCTTCAGCTGGCACAAGGTGTCCGGGGAACCCTTCTTCGAGGAACCGTCACGCGACGAGAAATACTACACGACGGTGAACGGCGAGGTCGTCATCCTGTGGCAGGAGGGGGACGACCTCCACTACGAGATATCCGGCGACATCTCCCGGGACGTTGACAGCTTCCTGCGGCTGCACGAACCGCTCGACGAGGTGATCGACACCATCGCGAAGGACGACATCATGCAGGAGGCGGTGCAGCAGCACCGCGGGCTCCGCCTGGTGAACGACGAGTTCGTGCCGGCGCTCATCTCCTTCCTCTGCTCGCCGCAGATGGAGATCCCGCGGATCAAGGAGATGTTCGACAGCATCACCGACAAGTACGGCTCCGACCTGGAGTACGACGGGCGGACGTACAAGCAGTTCCCGTCGCTGTACGAGCTGTCGGACGTGTCCGAGCGGGAACTGCGGCGGATGGGCCTCGGCTACCGGGCGAAGTACGTCAAGAGCGCCATCCGCCACCTCATCAAGGGCAAGGTAAAGAAGGACGAGCTGCTCGAGATGGGATACA
>CAZNTD010000029.1:0-12244 GCA_964575915.1 uncultured archaeon
GCCGCCGCACCCATCCCTGCCAGTGCGAGGAGCAGCACGAGGAGAACGGCGGGTTTGCGGCGGGTGTGGAGGGACATCTGGTGCTAGTTTCTCCGCGACTGTTTAAAATGTTTCCACGCGTGCGTGACACGCGACGCGCGGGGGATGCGGTGGCGGCCGAGCACCAGGAGCAGCGCGAGGTTGGCGAGGAGCGAGAGGGCGAGCAGGAGCTGCCACTTCATGGCCAGCAGCCGGTCCTGCCAGGTCTCCTCCGCCTGGAGGGCGATGGAGGTCTCGGCGATGAGCGCGCCGGACGTCCGGTTCACGACGCTGTACTGCAGGGTGCGGGCGTCGTTGAACAGCGGCGGGTCGTACCGGACGGTCGCGGTGCCGTTCACCACGGACGCGGGCGCGGGATGCCAGAGCGGCGGGGCGTCCCGCGGCACCAGCAGCGCGTCGTCCACCGGGAGCGACACCGTCGCCGCCTCCGTGCTCACCGTCTCCGTGGTGCTCTCCATGGTGGAGGCGTTCAGCACGCGGCCGGTCATCTCGTAGGTGAACGTGTCCAGGGTGACGGTGCGCTCGCAGTACGTCAGGTTCACCGTCACGTCGACCGGGCCGGTCGTGTTGTACGCGATGAACGGCAGGGAGACGTCGGCGGCCGCGCCGGGGAAGAGCGGGCGGGGAGCGGAGGACCGGGTGGCGGTGTCACCGTCCTGCCGGACGGTCGCGTCCATCCGGTAGGTGCAGCCGACGGAGCCGGCGTTCTCCACCGTGGCGGTGACGGTCTGCAGCGACCCGGTCTCGTCCTGGTGGGACAGGTTGTGGACGGCGTGGTCGATGTCAGGTGCCACGCCAACGTTGAACGCGAGCGCTCCCGCCGTGGCCGCGAAGCCGCAGAGGATGATCAGGAGAACCGGGATGTGATGTCGAGCCATTGTCGCCCCCATTCGCCCGTCGGCAGGTCGACCAGGACGGTCACCGTCCCGGTGTACGTCCCGGCGCTGCTGTTCCGCGGCCGGAACGTGACCCGGAGTTCCCGCTCCCCCTGGAAGTACGCCGGCGTGTTGGTCGTGAGGAACTGTGAGATGTTGCCGTCAGCGGTGATGGCGACGCGCGCCTTCTCCGCGGTCGACACCCGGACGAAGCGGGTGATGTTGGCGTTCAGCGGGACCTCACCGAACGTCATGTTCGGACCGGCCGCCACACCGACACGGGTCCGGTTCGTGTCGTTCGTCGCCGCGACGATGGTGCCGCTCGCCTCGTACGTGATGGTCTGCGTATCCACGAGATGGGTCTCGGCCGCGACCGCCCCGCCGATACCGGCGAGGAGGACGAGACCTGCCGCGAGAAGCACCACGTTGTTCCGGGCCCGGGCCGCAAGCGTGTCAGTATCCATGCGTATCAGTCACTCGATGTAGAACAGGGCGGCTGCTATCAATATAAGGATTGCGATGGTGTAATCGGGGATCCCCGTGGCGAGGATGACTGCGGCGACCGCCAGGAACCCGATGATGCCGATGATCCAGGCCGGGTCGACCTCGAACGAGTACATCAGCACCGCCATCAGTGCGAGGACCATCAGTGCGAGCGGCAGGGGGAACGGGCTGCCCCCGGACGGGGATGTCCCATCACCGCCGGTCGCGTTCGGCGGGACGATCTCGATGGTGTCCGGGATGCTGAACACGTTGCCGGTGATTGCCGCCTCCCCGGTCACGTAGTCGAGGCCGCCGGACAGCTGGTACTGGCCGCCCTCGATGTCCGGCCCGGTCCAGTGCTTCTGGATGGTCTTCTGGCCGCCCGGCGGGATGGCGTGGGTGCCGAAACTGACCCGGTCGATACGGTCGCCGGTCGGATCCCGGATGGTGAGCAGGCCGCCGCGGACGTACGACGTGACCGTCCCGGTGTTCTCGACGGTCGCGAAGAGGGAGACCGTCCGCTCGCTGGTCCGGTACGCCTCGATGTTGCTCACCTCGAGCCCGCGCCGCGCGTTCCCGGGGACGTGGAGGGTGAACCGGAACACCGACTCGCCGACGATGCGCGACCCGTACCCCTGACCGTCGTTCGACAGCTGCGGGTTGAGCCGGATGGAGCCGGCGTGGACCCCTGGCTCCGCGTCCGGCGGCACCGATACCTGGAACGTGACCTCGCCGGCGGCGTTGATCGTCGATCCGTCCTCCTCCACGGTGAACTCGTCGCCCGGGTCGACCGGGAAGGACGGCCGGGTGAACCGGACCCAGGACTCCATCGACTGCTCCGACACCCGTTCCGGCTCGGCGGAGAGCGTGCCGGTGAGCGCATCACCGAACATGTCCCGGGCCGACGGCCGGACGGTGAACGGGTCGGAGAGGGAGTCCGTGGTGACATAGACGGTGACGGTCCGGGTCTCACCGCGCTCCACCGTCCCGAGATCCAGGAACGCGGGGGAGACCCCGATGCCGGCACCGGACGCGGCGAACAGGAGGACGAGGATGCCGAGGAGCGCGGACCGTCGCATGGAGCCGGGGTTGCGGAACGATGCTTAAACCGTTTCCGGTAGGAGGGCACTGCATCGGGTTCGCGGGGCGGAGGGGGCAACCTTTAAATGGCGGCCGGGTCCATCCTCTTCGTATGGAGGGAAACCACCTCTCCATTCATGAATGGAAACGCGCGGAAACTCAACTAGTTGAACAGACAACGGAGGTGAAATCATGAAACGATTCACAACAGGCTCGCTTTCCCTTGCAGCCATCTTGACGGTCGCCGTGCTGATGTTCTCATCGACGGCGGTCGCGCAGGACGCGACGGAGAACTCCACCGTGAACGTCACGGTGACCAGCGAGATCGCCATCGACGTCCACCCGGAGAACCTGAACTTCCCGTCCGCATCGGTCGGGAGCCAGGTGACGACATCCGACCGCGGGTTCACCGCGATCGAGGTCGAGAACATCGGCTCGGAGTACATCGACAAGATCTGGCTGAACGCGACGAAGCCGTCCGACGATCCGTTCGGAACGGGAATCCCGGACAACTACGACGCCGCGAACTTCCTGCAGGTGCGGCCGAACAACCAGTCCGGACTCCTGACCGGTGACTCCGACGACTTCCACTATGTCAACCGGGTCGAGTTCGGGTCCACGACCGACTACCCGTCGTACATCGATGTTGACGGGCAGTTCAACAGTGCGAACCCTGACGATGTCATCGTCGGACGTCTCCGGCTGGCGGACGAGGAGTACTTCTACGCCATCCCGGTCGGCTCTGACGGGACATGCGACGGCACGAGCACGGACTTCGATGGTGGCAGCGGCATCATCCGCATCGGGAACACGTCTCACACCAGCGACCGGCTCGGTACCGTCGACTTCGACGACACGGCGGACGTGCAGTCCTCCATCGACTGGACGGAGTACTCGATCAACGAGCTCTCCAGCAGCGACTACGGCATCACCGGTGCCGGTCCCGACACGCCGAACGGCGTGAACCTGTGGAAGGACAAGGGCACGGCGAGCGAGGTCAACCGGACGTACGACCTCCTCACCATCTGTGATACGTCCAAGTCGGCCGCCAGTACGCCGCACGTGGTCCGGACCCGGTACAACCCGGAGGCCGGCGGTGCGGACGATCTGACGACCGCCAACAGCCAGGCTGCCCAGTACATCCTGAACGCCGGTGTGACGACCAGCAACATGCTCACGCCGGGTGACGGGGTGACGATCGACACCGCTGTCGAGGTCCCGCAGGGGGTCTCGGAAGGTGACGTGTCGCAGGGTACGGTGACCGTCCTCGTGACGGCCAACACCACCGCCCAGAACTAGCACGTGAAAGAGGAGGGGCCGATAGGTCTCTCCGTTCCTTTCTTTTCTTTCTCTTCACCACCTGCCCGGAACGGTCCTGCTGCCGCGCACAGTTTTTTATGCTGGCCCTCCCCTCTGTGGACCATGGCAAGCAAGTACGCGGACCTGTCCGACGCCGAGAAGGAGGAACTGGCGGCGGAGTTCGCGGAAGACATCCAGGACATGACGGAGCAGATCCAGAACGGGTTCATCGGGCAGGAGGACGTCATCGAGAAGATCCTGCTGGCGGTCGTGGCCGGCGGCAACGTCCTGCTGGAGGGGGTGCCGGGACTGGGGAAGTCGTTCCTGGTGGAGCTGCTGGGCCGGGTGGTGGAGGGGACGGAGATGCACCGCATCCAGTTCACCCCGGACCTCCTGCCGTCCGACATCGTCGGCGTCGAGGCGTACAACAAGGACAAGGGGTTCTACGTGGAGAAGGGTCCGGTGTTCGCGAACTTCATCCTGGCGGACGAGATCAACCGGGCGCCGCCGAAGGTGCAGGCAGCGATGCTTGAGGCGATGCAGGAGCACAAGGTGTCCATCGGCGACGAGGACTTCCACCTGCCGGAGCCGTTCTTCGTCATGGCGACGCAGAACCCGGTTGAGCAGGGCGGGACGTACCCGCTGCCGGAGGCGCAGCTCGACCGGTTCCTGTTCAAGATCTACCTCGAGTACCCGCAGCCGCACAACGAGCAGAAGATCATCGACCTCAACGCCAACATCATGGACATGGACGATTTCGGGGTGAACACGGCGGTGACGAAGGAGGATGTGCGGGATATCCAGGAGTTCACCAAGGTCATCACCGTCTCCGAGGAGATCAAGACGTACATCGTCAACCTTGTGGACGCGACACGGAACCCGGAGAAGTACGGGATGGAGTACTCGGAATTCATCGCGTGGGGGGCGACGCCGCGGGCGTCCATCAACCTCGCGCTGGCCGGCCGGGCGCACGCCCTGTACAACGGCCGGCACTACGTGACCCCGGAGGACATCCGCGAGGTGATGCGGCCGGTGTTCATCCACCGCATCCTGCTCAACTACGAGGGGCAGGCCGAGGGACTGGACCCGGCGGACATCATCGAGGACATGCGGGCGAACGTGCCGGTGGTGTGAGATGGATCTCGGCCGCATCCTTCCGTGGCGGGACGATGACACCGAGACGGCCGGGAACACGCAGATCGCCGCGCGGGACCTGATGGAGTCGGACGACATCGTCACCGAGATGGATGCCGAGGTGAAGCGGGTGGCCGACCTGTTCCAGTTCCTGCTCAAGTACCAGCGCCACTTCCAGCCGTCCGGCATCGAGTTCTCCGACCTGCGGCAGTACCTGCCGACCGATGACGCGTCCCGCATCGACTGGAAGAAGTCCGCCGGGAAGCCCGACCTGTACGTGAAGGAGTTCGAGGAGGAGGTGGACATGGACACGTACATCGTCCTCGACATCTCCGACTCGATGCTGTTCGGGTCGGCGGACCAGGTCAAGGCGGAGTACGCGGGCATCATCGCCGGGGCGATGGCGTACGCCTCGGTCGACGCCGGGATCAACGTCGGTCTGGGCATGTACGCCGACGGGTCGCGGGTCGTCACGCCGGACGGCGGGATGGTGCAGTACCGCAGCATCCTCCGCGAACTCACCGACTACACGAACTACGGCGGCGAGTTCCACCTGGAGAACACGCTTGCCGACGTCAACGGGCAGATCAAGGAGAACACCGCCGTCTTCCTCATCTCAGACTTCATCGACACCCGGGGCGACTGGATGGCCGAACTCACCATCTCCTCGGAGAAGTTCCGGCACGTCATGGGCATCATGGTCCGGGACCGGCTGGACTACGAGCTGCCGGACGCGGGGACGGTCCGGTTCCAGGCGCCGAACGGCAGCGGACAGCTCACCGTCGATACCGCGGCGGTGGCGGAGGACTACGCGGAGGCCGCCCGGCAGCAGGAGGCGAAGATGGAGCGGCGGCTGAAGGGAGCCGGGGCGAGCTTCCTCAAACTCGATACGCGGGACGAGTTCGCGGCGCGGTTCGCGTCGTATTTCGACGAGGAGAACCAGACATGGTGACGCTCCGGTTCACCAGCGAGTACCTCACCGTCCTCGTGTTCCTCTGGGGGTTCTTCGCGCTGCTGTTCTTCTACGAGTCCCGGACGAAGAAGCAGCGGGCGCTCACCCTGGGCAACTTCAAAACGCTGGAACGGGTATCCGGCCACGACTTCATCGCCCCGCACCACCTGTTCCTGGTCAGCCGGCTGCTCACCGTCACCGCCCTCCTCCTCGCCGTATCGCAGCCGGTGCTTGTCGACACCGTCCCGGCGGCGGACGGCGACTACGCGGTGGCGATGGACGCGTCCGCATCCATGTTCACGGACGACATCGAGCCGACACGGTTCGACGCCGCGAAGATCGTCGCTTCCGACGTGGTCAGGACGTTCGGGAACGGCACCAGGATCGGGGTGGTGTCGTACGCGGGCGAGGTGGCGCGGGAGACGGACGGCCTCGTCGCCCCGGGAGCAGCGGCGCGCAGCATCGAGGCCATCGAGATGGGGGATACCGCCGGGACAGCCATCGGCGGCGCCATCACCACCGCGACGACCATGCTCCTCGACACGTCGCGGCCGCGCCGCGTCATCCTCGTGACCGACGGGGCGAACAACGCCGGTATCGGGATAGACGAGGCGGTGGAGTACGCGCTGAGCCACAACGCGACGGTGCACACCATCGGCATGGGGCAGCCGACGAACACGTCCGCGGGCAGCGGGCTCATCGACGGGGAGAACGCGACCGAGGCGGCGTACCCCGACCTCGACGTGTCCGGGCTGCAGGACATCGCGAACCGGACCGGGGGCAACGCCTCCATCGTCTCCAACCGGTCCGGGCTGGAAACGGCGTTCGCCGACCTCGCCGAGCGGCAGACCGAGCAGCCGCTCACGGTGCCGCTCGTCTTCCTCGCCGTGCTCCTGCTCGTCTTCGAGTGGGTGCTGCGGACGACCGACTACGCCCCGCTGCCGTAAGGTTTTATGTACCGGCGGCCCCATCCTATCTCCATGGAACTGCAGGAGCTGGACGCGGAGACGCTCGGCGCCCTGGTGACCGGGAGCCGGGAGGAGGTCGCGGACTACCTGTCGGACGCCGAGCTGCCGCTCGGGGACATGGAGGCGCTGCGGCAGGCCGAGTCGGCTGGCAGGGCGCGTGACCGCGTCCTGCAGATGATCGACGACCACCTCGTCGCGGCCACCGTCGCCCGTGAACTCGACGTGGCGGAGCGCGACGTGGCGGACGTGAAGAGCATCATCGACAGGGTGGCCGACCTGGAGGAGGTGGACGGCGACCTGCCGGACGAGTACGACACGCTGGACCAGGATGCGGTGCTCGACCTGATGGGCGGTACCATCGACGATATGCGGACGTTCCTCGAGGAGCACGCGCTGTCCGCCAGCCAGCTCGCGTACCTGCTGGAGGCGGAGCAGAAGGTGAAGGACCGGAAGACCGCGAAGCGGATGCTGCGTGATGCGATGCACGACCAGGTCCTGGCGGAGGACATGGCCCGGGTGAAGGAGGACATCGACTCGCTCCGGACGGACATGTCCGACCTGGAGGCGGACGCGGCCGGCAACATCGACCCGGGGCAGGTGGACGCTGCCCGGGTTGATGCCGACGAGGTGATCGACTACGAGGCGGTCGCGCAGAAGAACATCGACGATGTCAAGGAGGCGGTGCGGACACGCGACCTCGACCTCGCGGAACTGCTGGCCGCCGAGCGGGCAGGCCGCGACCGACCGCGGCTGAAGGAGTGGCTGCAGGATCGGATGGACGGGGAGGGATCGGCCGGGGCCGAGGCGGACGACGGACAAGCAGAGGACGGAACGGGCGACCAGGACGGTGACCGACCGGATACCGGTGCGCCGGACGGCGATGCGGACGCGGACGAGGCGGACGACGGACAAGCAGAGGACGGAACGGACGAGCGCGAGGCGCTCATCGACGACCTCGTGGAGCGGTTCGACTATCCCCGGAGCCGGTTCGACGGGATGACGATGGACGACCTGCGGAAGATCCACGACAACCTCGGTGGAGATGCGGCCGCCGACGGGGACGCGGATGAGCCCGGTGACGGGACGGAGATGCGCGAGGATATCGATACGACGGATCTCACCGCGATGGCCGAGCAGACGGATGACGAGGCCGAGCGCGGTGCGGCACAGGGCAAGGACCTGATGAGCCAGCTGGACCTCATCGACCTCAAGAAGAACTTCGGGGGGCAGAGCGAGGACGAGGAGCCGGAGGAGGATGAGGCGGACGAGGAGGTGGCGGAACGCGGCCTGGTGTCCCGCATCGCCGGGCAGGTCCGCGGCCACGTCGACCGTGCCGCCACGGGCGGCCTGGCCGAAACGGCGCGGCAGGACTTGGAACGGGCGCAGGACCTGGACGACGACCACCGGGCAGCGCTGCTCATCGCCCACGTCATGAAACAGTTCCTGGAGGTGAACATGGGCATCCAGCGGGAGCTGACCTACCTCGAGGTCGCGGCCGAACTGGAGAAGAGCGACATCGACACGGCATACGAGGACGACATCCGCGAGTTCTACCAGCGGATGCACCTGCAGGAGTACAAGGGCGAGGCGGCCGTGGACGTGGACGAGGCGCACGACCTTGCGGAGCGGGTCATCAGCGACCTGTCCTGACGGCCGGAGAGCGGCCCGCGAGGGTTTAAAAGGTTCTTCCGCGCATCACTGTCCGGGACAGCCCGGGCGCCTCGGGGACGCCTGTCACCGCGAACCCTCGATAGCGGGGGCGGAGCCGTGGAGGCGCGGACGTCCTGGTGGCGCACCCCGCGTCCCGACGTCGATCCGCCGTCCTCCGGGGCTTCTCCGGCAGTGAACCGGGTCAGGCCTTGACGGGAGCAGCCCTAAGCTGTCGGCGGGGCGTTCGGAGGGTCGCGGCGGTGAGGACGGACGCGGACCACTGCGCCGTCAGGCGGCCGCCACTCCCGGCGGTCCCACCCCTTTTTACCGTTCCGTCACGCACATCCCGCCATGATAGATCTGCGCGGGACGTCGCACGTGGCGGCGGACGACATCGATGATATCCGTGTCGCGGTGCGGGACCGGGAGCCCGACGTGGTCGCGCTGGAGCTCGACCCGCGGCGGCTCCAGGCATTATTGCACGGCGACCAGGGCGGTGGCCGGCGGAACCCGTTCCTCATGCTGCTGAAGACGCTGCAGGATTTCGTGGGGCGGAAGACCGGGGTTGCGCCGGGGAGCGACATGGTGGCGGCGTACCGGGCGGCGGTCGACCACGGCATCGACGTGGCGCTCATCGACCAGGATATCGCGGTGACGGTGCGAAAGATGGGGGAGGTGCCGCTGCTGGAGAAGGTGAAGTTCGTCGGCTTCCTGCTGCTCTCACCCCTCCTGCTCCGGGACGGGGCGGCGGTCGACCTGCGGGACGTGCCGGAGCGGTCGTTCGTCGACGACCTGCTGCTGCGGTTCCACATCTCGTTCCCGTCCATGTACGAGGTGCTGGTGGGGGAGCGGAACCGGGTGATGGCGGCGCGGCTGCGGATGCTGGACGAGGAGTACGGGGACGTGCTGGCGTTCGTCGGGGCGGGCCATATCTCCGGTATCCAGGAGCTGCTGGACGGGGCGGACGTCGTGGAACCGGGTGCGGAACCGACTTAAACCCGGAACCCCCACTACCGTGCATGACCGAGTTCGAGCGCGAGCTCGTGAAGGCGTTCAACCGGTTCTTCGATGATACCGGGACGCGCGGCATCGCGTACCGGCGGAAGCAGCACCGGTTCTCCAGCCAGTTCGTGGACGTGCTGGTCGACTCCATCCGGCCGGAGTTCTACCTCGCCATCGAGAACAAGTCGGTGTCGACCAGTGCGACGAACAAGCTGTACTTCTCCCAGCACTTCTCCGAATCTGCGGACGGCCACCAGGTGGAGCGCATCACCGACTTCCTGCAGCGGTCGGGCCGGCGCGGCTACCTCGCGGTGGAGATGAAGCGGGGACGGGGGAAGCCGCGGAAGGCATTCCTGGTGCCGTGGAAGGATCTCTCCCGGCGGTACGAGGAGGGGGAGACCGGCATCCACCTCGACGAGCTGCAGGGATACCCCGAGATCGACCGTGAATCGGCGGACTACGACGTGGGGGCGCTGTTCGACGCGCCGGAGGTGGACGCATGAACATCGGCAGGGACGAGTTCCGGGACATCGTCATCTCGACCCTCGGACTCGGCGTCGCGTTCACCATCATGCTGTTCGGGGCGCCGGACCGGCTCGGCTTCCTGTTCTCCCCCGAGTTCGTCCCGGCGTTCATCGCCACGACCGTGCTGGTCGCGGTGTCGTTCGCCCCGCACGAGATGGCGCACCGGGTGACGGCGCGGGCCATCGAGGCGTACGCCGAGTACGAGATGTGGACGCCCGGCGTCATCCTCGCCGTGCTGACATCGTTCCTCGGCGTCGCGGTCGCGGCGGTCGGCGGGGTCGTCCTGTCGTACAACCCGTCGGACCGGTACGGCCGGTGGTCCGGGTTCAACCCGAAGCAGCACGGCATCATCGCGGTCGTCGGCCCGCTCATCAACCTCTCGCTGGCGGTCATCTTCGCGTTCGCGGCGAACGTGTTCGACCCGACGCTACAGGGCCACAACCTGCTCGTGCTCGGCGCCCGGATAAACAGTTTCCTCGCCGTGTTCAACCTGCTGCCGTTCTACCCGCTCGACGGTTACCGGGTGTTGCGGTGGGACGAGGTGCTGTGGATCGGGACGATGGTCCTGGCGCTGCTGACGTTCCTGCTCTAGTCGAGCGGCTCCATCGCCGCGGCCAGATCACGCAGCCGGTCCGGGCCACGGATTTCGTGGGGGAACTGCGGGATGGTCACGATGGCGTGGCCGGGGAACGCGTCGCGGATGCGGTCGAGGTTGTCCTGCTGCATCGCGTACCGGGCCGCGCAGAAGTCGCAGTCCTCCGGCTCCGGCAATACCTGGTTGACGAACATGCGGCCGACCGGGATGTCGAACGTGCCGATGCGGTCGAGGGCGCGCTCCGTCTCGACGATGGACATGGTCTCCGGGATCAGCACGAAGTTGAACCGGGTCCGGTCCGGGTCGGTCATCAGTTCCCGGGCGCGTTCGATGCGCGCCTTCATCGCCTCCAGCTTCTCCACGCCGCTGTCCACGTCCTTCTCCTTGCCGAACAGGGCGGAGACCGTGTTGACCGCCTGGGAGAACCGCATCCGCATCCGGAGCACCTTTCCGACCATCGACTCCATCACCTCCGGTAACTGCAGCAGCTTGAGGGTGTGGCCGGTCGGCGCGGTGTCGAAGACGATGACATCGTAGTCGTCCCGGGTCATGTAGTCCATGAACCGGTTGAACGCCGCCATCTCCGCGACGCCGGGACCGGACTTCATGATGTCGAGGCCCTCGACCACCTCGGCCATCAGGGCGTCACCCTCGCTCGATGCCTGCAACTGCTGCCGGTACGCCTCGGCTTCCTCCTCCGGATCGAGTTCCAGCGCATCCACGTTGTCCGTCACCGGTGTCAGGTCGTCGATGGCCATGTCGAGCGAGTCCGACAGCGAGTGGGCCGGATCGGTCGAGATGATGAGGACGTCGTGGCCCGCCTCGCCGAGGTCGAGCGCGGTGGCGGCGGAGATGGTGGTCTTCCCGACGCCACCCTTGCCGGAGAACCAGATGAACGCGGTGTTCCCACCGGCAGGAAGGTCCATGCGGCAGGATTGGTGGCAAACGACTTAAACCTGCCGCACGCAACGTGGGGCATGACGGAGGTCCTGGACCCGACCCCGACGTACATCCTGGCGCTGGCCGGGCTGGCGGTGCTGGCGGCCGGCATCGGGTTCGCGGCGGCCGGGACGGTCGCGGTGTTCGGCAGCATCCTGCTCGCCGGCGTCCTCGGGTTCATCGCCGGGATGTACGCGGCGCGGGAGGCCGCGGAGTGGTTCGGGTCGTTCCTGGTCACCGCCGCGCTGACCGGGGTGGTCCTGTCGTTCCTGCCGCTGGGCGTGACGCGCGGCTTGGTCGTCTTCCTCGCCGGGTTCATCGTCGGGATGCGGGTGGAACGGTAGCCGGCCACGGTAAGGCTTTTATGGGACGTGCCCGCACCGTGATACATGCCACGGATCACGGTCGGGCGGGACGACTCCGATATCGAGGAGTACGGTGAGACGCGGGCGACCGCGATGCTCGGGAAGCACCTCGTCGGGGAGAAGCAGGAGGCGCACACCGCCAACACGTTGCGGATGGACATCGCCCGGCCGCACGTCATGGGCGTGTTCGGGAAGCGGGGGACGGGAAAGTCGTACACCCTCGGCGTCCTGGCGGAGGAGCTGAAGAACGCGGACGAGGAAGTGCGGGACAACCTGTCCACCATCATGGTGGACCCGATGGGCATCTTCTGGTCGATGGAGAACCCGAACGAGGAGGA
>CAZNTD010000030.1:0-11468 GCA_964575915.1 uncultured archaeon
CGTCCCACTCGAAGCTCCAGTCCTCGCTCGGGTCCTTCGTGAGTATGTAGAAGCGGAGCATGTCGCGGCCGTACTTCTCGATGACCTCGCCGGGGGAGACGACGATGCCCTTCGACTTGGACATCTCCTGCCCTTCCAGCATCACCTTGCCGTGGTAGATGACGTTCTGGAACGGCTTCGTGTCGTACGTCATCATGGACGTGATGAACTGGCTGTTCCACCAGCCACGGATCTGGTCGAACCCTTCCAGTTCCAGATCCACCGGATTGTGGTCCTCGAACGAGAAGTCGACCTCCGGGTTCTTGAGCGAGGCCCACGGGGCGACGCCGGAGTCGAACCAGACGTCGAGGACGTCGGGGACGCGCTCCATCGTGCCGCCGCACTCGTCGCACTCCAGTTCGACCTGGTCGATGTACGGCCGGTGGAGGTCGTCCGGCACCTCGGGCAGTTCGTCGCGGTCGCCGACGACGACGGTGTGGTCGCACGCCGTGCATTCCCAGATGGGCAGCGGGATGCCCCAGTACCGCTGCCGGGAGATGGGCCAGTCCCCGAGCGCCTCCAGCCACTCGTGGAACTTCTTGCCGGCCCAGTCCGGCACCCAGTTGACATCGTCGTTCGCGTCGATGAGGTCGTCGCGGATCTCGGTGACGCGGAAGAACCACTGCGGGATGGCGAGCTGGAGCAGCGGGGTGTCGCACCGCCAGCACTTCGGGTACTCGTGGCTCATGGTGCCGCGGTGGACCAGCGCGTCGCGCTCCGCGAGGTCGGCCATGATGGTGTCGTCCGCGTCCTTCACGTACTCGCCCTCGTACTTGCCGCCCTCGGCGGTGTACCTCCCCTGGAGGTCGACCGGGCTGCGCAGCGGCAGGTCGAACTCCTGTCCGACCTCGTAGTCCTCCTTCCCGTGGCCGGGCGCGGAGTGGACGATGCCGGTGCCGTCGTCGAGGTGGACGTACCGGGAGGAGAGCACCACGCGTCCCTCCACGTCGTCCTGCGCGGGGACGAGGTCGGCCAGCGGGTTCTCGTATGTCATCCCGTCGAACTCCTCGCCCATCCGCGTCTCCACGATGTCGTAGTCGTCGACCCCGAACGTCTCCATGAGCGGTTCGACGCGCTCCCGCGCCATCCAGAGCCGGTGCGTCCCGGTGTCGACCAGTGCGTATTCATAGTCGGGATGCATCATGGCGCCGGTGTTGGCCGGGATGGTCCACGGCGTGGTGGTCCAGATGAGCAGGGCCGCGTCCTCGTCGTCGAGCGGCAGGGCGACGTAGACCTCGGGGTCCTCGACCGTGGTGTGCTCGATCTCGTTGTACGCCACGGCGGTCTGGCACCGGGTGCAGACGTGGACCGGGTACTCGCCCTTGTACAGGTAGTCCTGCTCGTAGGCACGCTTGAACGTCTCCCACGCCCCCTCGATATAGTAGTCATGGTAGGTGACGTACGGGTTCTCCCAGGTCATCCAGACGCCCATGTCGTTGAAGTCGTGGTTCATCTCCGCGATGTGCGCGTCGACGAACTCCTTGCACTTCTCCACGAAGTTATCGACACCGAACGCCTCGATGTCCTGCTTGGTCTCGAACCCTTCCTCTTCCTCCACCTTGTTCTCGATGGGCAGCCCGTGGACGTCGTAGCCGGGCTGGGAATGGACGTGGAATCCCTGCTTGCGGTGGAACCGGAGGTAGAAGTCCTTCAGGATCTTGTTCATCCCGGTGCCCATGTGGATGGAGCCGGTCGCGTACGGCGGGCCGTCGAGGAAGTAGAACCGGTCGTTCCCCTCGTTCCGTTCCAGCACGCGCTGCCGCGTGTCGTCCTCCTCCCACCTGTCCGTCACGGCCTCCTCGACCGTGTCGGCATCGTATCCGGGCATACCCCGTGAGGCGCGCGGGAACATTAAAAATCTGCCGTCCAACGGGGATGTATGAGTCTCGAACGGTTCTGCGAGGAGCACGGCATCGACGCCGAACTCATCCCGGCACCGGGCGCGAAGACCGCGCAGGGTGCGGCGGAGGCGCTGGACACGACGGTCGACCACATCATCAAGTCGCTCGTGTTCCTGGCGGATGGTGAGCCGGTGCTGGTCATCGTGACCGGGGCGGACCAGGTGAACGAGGAGAAACTGGCGGCGGTGCTGCACACCGACGACGTGCGGATGGCGGACCCGGACGAGGTGCACGAGGCCACCGGCTACCGCATCGGCGGCGTCCCCCCGGTCTCGACGGGCCTGCTGAAGGTGGTGGACGAGGATGTTATCACGAAGGACATGGTCTACGGCGGGGGCGGCGATGCGGAGACGGTGCTGAAGATCGACCCGCGGTTCATCGTGGGCGAGGACGACCTGGTGCGGGACGTGACGGTGTAGCCACCGGCCGCGTATTTATTTAACCCTCCAGCCCGTTCTTTTGGCCATGAACGAGATGTACGATGCCGCGGAGTCGTACCTGCGCGGCGTGGAACCGGACGGTGAGGTCCTGGTGGTGCACCACTGGGACATGGATGGCAGCGCGTCGGCGGCCATCATCTCCCGCATCCTGGACCAGGTGCGGGGCCGGCCGGCGGACACGGTCATCATCCCGCGCGGCCGGCGGCACACGGTCGGGGGCCGGGCGGAGCGCATCATCCAGACGAAAGGCGTGGACCACGTGGTCGTCCTGGACATGAACGTGCCGGATGACCGGCTGGCGGAACTGGCGGGGTACGGGGTGGACGTGCTGCTCATCGACCATCACAGCTTCGATGCACCGCCGGAGCACGCCGTGTTCGTCAATCCCCGGGTGCACGACCCGGATGCCTACGTCCCCGCCGCGAAGTTATGCAACGATGTCGCGTCCCGGTTCGACCTGGACCTGGCGTGGATCGCCGGCCTGGGCATCATCCAGGACTTCGCGGTGGAGGGGCACGAGGACATCTTCGTGCGGCTGCGGGAGGAGTTCCCGCACTACTTCCCGGACTCCCTGGACCAGGAGGCGCTGGCGAAGGGCTGCCGGTACGGGGAGTACGCGGCGGTGCTGAACATCAAGCCGTACCGGGACACGGACCGGTGCGCACGCCTGGCGCACGACGCGCTGGTGAACGCGGAATCGCTGCGCCACCTGGAGATGCAGCCGGGATACGGGACGTTGCAGGAGTACTACCAGGAGATGCACCGGGAGATCCAGCGCGTCATGGAGGACTTCCCGGAGACGCGGGACGTGTACGAGGACGTGAACCTGGTCGTGTTCCGGTTCGACTCGGACTACCACATCAACTCGAGCATCGCCACGCAGATATCGATGGACGACCCGGACACCATCTTCCTCATCGCGAACACGCACGGGGACGAGGCGAGCGTGTCGGGCCGGTGCCAGTCCGGCCGGGTCGACCTCGGCGCGGTGCTGCGGGAGGCGTTGCCGGACGACGTGGACGGGGAGGCGGGCGGCCATCCGCAGGCCGCCGGTGCGTCGGTGCCGGTCGACCGGCTGGAGGAGTTCGTGGAACGGGTCGTGTCGGTGCTGCGCCGCGAGACGTGACGGTCACCGCGGCCGGAGCACGAGGAAGAGGTGGTCGGTGTGGAACGGTTCCAGCCGTGTGCCCTCCACGATGTCGAACGTGTCCTGGAGCTGCTCCTTCGCGTCGGCGAAGACGTCGCGGGGGTCGTCGGTCGATGAGATGGATTGTGCCTTGATGGCCAGGAACGCGTATCCGTCGTCCGCGAGGAACATGTTCGCGTTGCGCTCGATGATGGCTATCTGGTCCTGCTGCGCGACGTCCTGGTAGAGGAGGTCGGCCTCGTTGCACAGGCTCGCGTACTCCCCCGGGGTGCGTGCGTCGCCCTGGATGGGTGCGACGTTGTCCCGGGATTCCATGTTCCCGAGGAGGATGCGGGCGACCGTCGGCGCGTACTCCACGGCATGGACGATGCCGTCCGCCACCACGTCGGAGAGGTGGGAGACCGTGGTCCCGGTGGATGCCCCGAGGTAGAGCACCGTGTCGTCCCGGGCGACCGGGAAGGTGCGGAGTCCCTTGGTGATGGCCGCGGCCGCCTTGGACCGGTGCGGGTCCCACCGGCGGTACGCCGTCCCGTCGCGGGACATGGTGCGCTCGCTGTACACGGTCTCGCCCGGCACCCGGTTCGCGGTCCACAGGTCGCCGTCGTGCCGGAACACGCCGGGGAACGGTTCGTCCATGGACCGGGGTGCGGGGCGAACGGTTTTCAGTCTTTCCCGGGTTCGGTGCCGGGGAAGCCGACGATGTCGACGGTCTCGGACGCGATGGTGAGGTCGTCGTCCGCCTCGAACGCCTCGAGGATGCGGCGGCTGATCGCGCCGGTGGTGCGGCGCCGCTCCCGCACCCCGGTGATGTACCGGACGTGGAACGCGACCCAGTTGTCGGTGAGTTCCAGGAAGACCTGGGGCGCGGTGTCGCGGCTCGAGAGGTAGTACTTCTGCCGGATCTCCGCCAGTTCGCGGGCGGCGTCCTCCGAACGGTCCCCGGTCTCCTCCTGGAGGATGGTGAGGATGGTCTCGCGCGCCGTCTGCCAGTCGCTGTCGTACGTCACCGGGACGACGATCTCGTCCCAGATGAACGAGTTGTCCGCGGTGAAGTTGCTGACCGTCCCGCCGAGGACGGCGCCGTTCGGCACCATGACGATGCGGCCGGTCGCCTGGTCGCCCCGCACCCAGCCCTGGATCTCGAGCACCTTTGTGTACATCAGGCCGATGTCGATGACATCGCCGGCGACATCCCCGATCTCCACCCGGTCACCGACCTGGTAGACGCCGGAGATGAAGACGGTGATGCCACCGACGAAGTTCTTGAACACGTCCTGCAGCGCGATGGCCACCCCGGCCCCGACCAGGCCGTACGCCACGAACAGCGCCGCCGGATCGGCGACCCAGATGGTGAACACGGCGAGGACCGCGACGGCGATGGACAGGACGGACACGGACTTCCGGACGACGTACCGCGTCTTCGCCTCCTTCACCCGTTCGACCGCGAGCTCCTCGATGACCAGCTTGCCGACGACGTAGATAGCGGTGAGCACCACCGAGGTCGTGATGGCGCGGTCGATGGCCGGGTCGGCGATGAACCGGTCGGCGAACCAGAGCGCGGCGGTGACCACGGCCATCCCGGCGGCGATGACGAGGCGCTTCCACATGGACGGACAATCGGCCCGGCGGCTTAAATAACCGGGTCACCGGTCGCCGTACAGGCGGGCGGCGGTGTCGTGGAGCACGGCCCGCTCCTCGTCCCTGTCCAGGTCGAGGCCACGGACCGTCGCGAGTTCGCCGGGACGGTCGCCCCACGGCTCGTCGCTGGCGAACATGAGCCGGTCGAGCGCGTCGCGCTCCCGCAGTTCACGGACGAGCCAGCGCACCCCGAACCCGCGGGCCCAGGACGTGTCCGCGTACACGTCCAGGTCGAGCCGGTCGCAGAACCGGGGGACGAACGCGAAGTGGCCGGCCGCGGTCCCGCCCATGTGGACGCAGTGGTAGGTGACGTCCGGGTACCGGTCGATGAGCGCGAACAGGGCGCGGGGATCGGAGGCGTCGCTGCCGGTGTGGCAGTGCACCGGGAGGTCGTGCTGCCGGGCCAGCCGGAGCAGCTCGGCCATCATCTCCTCCTGGTCCGTGGTCCAGGTGGACGGGTCGTAGGACCCGTCGTCCCACGCGTCCGCGCTGGTCTTCAGTGCGCGGACGTCCGGGTCCGTGGCGAGGTCGCGGATGTCGTCGAGCCGGTGCGGGTCGTCGGGGGTGGCGAAGATGGCGGCGACCACGCCGTCCAGCCGTGCGAGGTCGACGGCGAGATGGTTCCCGGTGTACGTCAGGGACCGGTCGGGGTGGTAGTGAGGCATCACCACCTGCCGGTTTACGCCGTGGCGCTCCATCTGTGCCGCGAGCGCGTCGCGGGAGGTGATGGGGTCGGTGAACGGGTCGACACGGTTCCCGGCCATCTCCCATGCGCCCCACTCGCCGATGTGGGTGTGGGCGTCGAAGACCGGGATGTCATCCGCCACCATCGTCCACCTCGTCGATGGCCGCGGTGGCGGCCTGCCGGACGTTCGCGGGGATGTCGTACGAGTCGTCCGCGAGGTCCTCCGGGGAGAACCAGTGCAGCCCGTCGTGCTCGTCCGCGTGGGTCGCCTCGTGCTCCGCGGCGACGGTGGCGAGGTAGAGGAACTCGCAGTGCCAGTGGTCCTCCCTGATGGGGTGGACGTTGACGCGGAACGGCCGCGGCAGGTTGGTGGAGCCGTCCGGCGTCTCCGGCGGCAGGGATGCGGGGTGGAACGCGACCGCGATGCCGGTCTCCTCCCGGGTCTCCCGCCGGGCCGTTTCGTCCGGGGTCTCGCCGGGTTCGACGTGGCCGCCGGGATGCAGCCACGTCCCGAGTTTCACGTGGTCCATGAGGAGGACGCGGCCGTCGTCCACGATGAGGCAGCCGGCCACGAAGTCGCGGTCCGCATCGCCGGGAACGTTACCCATCGCGCACCTCCTCGTACGTCTCGTCCACCTCGGCGCGGAGTGCATCACCGCGGAAGTCGGTGCCGTACTGGTCGAGGCGGGCGGCGATGGCGGCCTTGTTCGCGAGCACCCGGGCCATCTTCCCGCGCTTCCCGTCCGGCAGGTTGCGGACGGTGGGATGCATGAAGAGGATGCCGTGCTTCGGTGCATCTCCCTCGCCCTTGACGTGGCGGAACATCGCCTTCTCCGCGCCGAGCACCTGGATGGTGGAGGACGGCATCTTCGCGATGTCCTCGATGGAGCCGGCGAGGGAGACGAGGCGGGCCGCGAGGACGCCGCCGCAGACCGCGGCGAGGTTGGGGGCGACCTCCTCCGCCAGGTCGCCGACGTAGGACTCGAGGTCGTCGCGGAGCACGTGGCTGTCCCGGACCTGGGCGGCGAACCGCTGCACCATCTCCCGGTCGCGGGCGGTCAGCGGGATGCCGGTGCTGTCCGTCCCGTCGACGGGCCCGTCCATCTCGTCCCGGTCGGGCTCGTCGGCGACCAGTTCGGCGAACCGCTGGTGGTCGTCGACCGCATCGCCCAGTTCGGGGAAGTGGACGCGGTACCACGGCCGGAGCCGCTCCGCCATCTCGTTGTTCATCGTGTCGAGGTCGTCGAGCGCGCGGACGGCCTGCACCAGGAGCTGGTCGCGGCTTCCCGATTCCGCGATGCGGTCGCGGGTGTGGTCCCGGGCCGCGGCGACCTGCCGGTCGATGAGGTCGTCCCGGGACCGGCCGGAGATGTCGACGAGCCGGTCGAGCGGGAGGACGACGGGCTCCGCGTCCGGGTATTCGTCGTGGATCGGGTGGTCCTGGAAGAGGGCGCCGGGCAGGTCGTCCGGCTCGAACGTGGTGCTGTCCACGACCTCGTCGCCGTCCAGGACGTAGATGCCGGCGACCGTCGTGGCGATGTGCATGTGCCGGGGTTGCCGGCGGAACAATTAAAATGTGTCTCACGGCCCGGTGTGGAAGGGTTTATAAGATTGGTGACCGCGGGCTTACGGTATGGGACGGGTACGACCGAAGCATGTGAAGCGGCTGGCGCGGGATCTCGTGTCCGCACACGAGGACGAGTTCGAGCAGGACTTCGACCACAACAAGGAGGTCCTGAAGGAGATGGACCTCGTGGAGAGCAAGAAGCTGCGGAACCGGGTCGCTGGCTACATCGTCCGCGTGCTCCGGAACAAGCGGTTCTGAACTATCCTTCTACGCCGTACAGGGACGTGGCACGCTCCTGGACGAGCGCTGACACCGTCGTTATCCCATCGCTGACTGCCTGGAACGGGGTTTCCCCGAAGCCGTGGTAGGCTGCACCCGCACCGATCTCGATGCGCGCGGCGTACCCGGCGTCGCGGGCAGGTTCCGCGTGGATGCTGTCGACGGCGGCCATGACGTGGTCGGGAAGCGGCTCCCGGACCGGCTCCTCGTCGCCGAGCCCGTAGCACTCGGCGGCGATCCGGTCGATGGCGTCGGTGCGGCCGGTGCGGGCGCGCTCCCGGTAGATGAGGTCGCCGGTGGCGCGGCGGATGAAGGCGCTGCGGTCCCCGTCCTCACCGATGGCGTCGTCCATCGCCGCGAGCTGCTCCTCCGGGAACCGGATGCTGGTTATCGGGGTCTCTCCCTCGGTCATATACTACCCTTCGAGAACGATATTTTTAAACCGGGGCGGGTTTGAAATAGCTGGCTGCCGATTGAGAAGGGTATGGAGACCGTCATCGTGACCGGCGGGGCGTCCGGCATCGGCCGGGAAACCTGCCTCCGGTTCGCGGAGGAAGGGTTCCGGGTGGTCGTGGCGGACGTGCGGGAGGGACCGCGGGACCCGGATCGTGAAGACGGAACGCCGACGCACGAGCGCATCCGGCAGGACGGCGGCGAGGCGATGTTCGTGGAGACCGATGTCCGGGAGTGGGACGATGTCCGGGCCATGGTGGACACGGTGCTCGACCGCACCGGCCGCATCGACGTCCTGGTGAACAATGCCGGTATCGCCCGGACCGCGCCCATCCAGGACCTGTCGCTGGAGGACTGGCGGGAGACGATGCGCGTCAACCTCGACGGCCCGTTCCACGGCATCAAGGCGGTGGTGCCGCACATGGTGGACCGCGGGGACGGTGCCATCGTCACCGTGTCGAGCGGCGCCGGGAAGACCGGGTTCGCGGAGTTCGCGGCGTACTCGGCGTCCAAGTTCGGGGTCATCGGCCTGACCGAGGCCGTGGCGAAGGATCTCGCGGGGACCGGTGTGCGGGTGAACGCGGTATGCCCCGGGACGACGCGGACCGCCATGACCGGTTACAGCGGGATGGACCCGGAGCGTGTCGCGGCGCGCATCGTCGCGGCGAGCCAGGTGGACTTCACGGGAGAAGCTGTGGATGTCCGACCGGAGTGACCGCTGGACCCACCGTCAGATACCTGTTCAGCGGTGGATGTGTGCGAACGACGGGGTGGCGATGAGCCAGTCCTCGTCGATGCCTGCCACGTCGCCGTCGATGGACCGCACGGTCTTCTTGATGCGGTCGATGGCGCGCTTGAGATCGGTCATGTCCTTGTCACGGAGGGGCTTGATCTTGACCCAGACGATGTTGCCGTCGCGGAGCATGTCCTGTACCGGCTCGACGTCGCCGTACTCGTTGAGGGTCTGGACCCTGATACGGACCTTCTTCGCGGATTCCTCCGTCACTTCATCGAGCTCGACGTATTCATCTTCATCGAAGCTTTCGAGATCCTGGGTGTCTCCGAACAATTTCTTGAAAGGCATGTCGTATCCTCCGTTATCCAATCCTTGGTCGCAGGAACCTTAAATAGGTTGTCCTCAGTCGCCGTTCGCCATGCTTTCGAGCATCGAGGCGATGTTCCAGATCTCGGTCCTGGTGTGCTGCGCGATGTTGGGATCGTTGCTGACCTGGTCGAGCAGCGAGGTGGCGGAGTTGACCCGGACGGACAGTTCCTCGTCCTCGTCCTGCAGCGCCGCGATGCACTCATCGAGCGTGTCCTTCACGTTGCTCGGGACGCGCTCGTCATCCTTCAGCGCTTCTATCCGGTCCACCGCGGTTGCTATGTTCGCCATCGCTCTCACCTGGTCTATCCTGCCGGCATCTGGTCGCCCATCGCGTCCTGGAGCTTGGAGGTGAGCTGCTCCTCCTTCCGCTCCAGGGACTCGATCTTCATGTCCAGCCGCTCCCTGTCATCCTCGAGGTCCGCGACGATGTCGTCCCGGTCCCGGCGGATGAGCAGCATCCCGATGGACTTGTACAGCTCCTCGTCCTCACCGGACTCCTCCAGTTCGTCGAGGGCCTGCTGGATCTCGTCCCGCTTCGTCTTGAGTTCTTCCTTCTGCACCATGATCGTCTGCAGCTGCTGCTGCGCCTGCATCAGTTCTTGCTGCTGGTTCTGGTCCATGTGGTATCAGTCCTCCAGGATGTTCCTGCTGAGCGTGGACAGCATCAGCGCGGTGTTGGTCGCCCCCCTGAGGGCGCCGAGCCGCTCGCTCTCCACCGTGATGTCGACCGTGTCGCCCGCCGACACGTCGAACCGGACCGCGTCCGAGGACCGGAGGGACGGGCCGACCGCGGCCACGACCGCCCCGGGCTCCGCCACGTCGAGGGACAGGTCCGCCCTCATCGGGCGGTCACGGTCTTCGCGTTCTCGGACCGCTGCTTGAGCACCGTCCGGCCGGAGCAGTGCGGACAGATGATCTTGTCCTTTATGGGGTCGATGTCGACCTCGTTCTCGCACTTCGTGCACACGTACATCGTCTACGCCTCCTCCAGCCGCTCCTTCGCGGCCTCGAGTTCGGCGGTTTCCTGGGTGAGTGCACGGCGCAGCATCGTCTCCGCACCGGTCTCCGGCTCGTACGCGCCACCGGCCAGCTTGTTCCCGCACTTCCGGCACGTCCAGATGCCGGCCGCCTCGCGCTTCAGCGCGTCGCGGTTGCACTGCGGGCATTCGTGTGTCTCGCTCATGGTGAATCGTCCCTCCCGCAACCTTTTAAAGTCACGCGTCCGCGACGGCGTCGCGCACCAGGGAGCGGAGCTCCGCGGCGCGGTCCACCGTCATGTCGAGGATGTCCAGCGCGTCCTCCTGCGTCAGCGGCGAGCCTTCGCCCTTCTGCAGGGAAACGAGGTTGTCATCGTCGTTGAGCGTGACCGTCAGCCGGGCGTCCTCGACGTCCTCCTCCTCGCCGGTCGTGTCGACGAGCAGCTGGTCGCCGATCTTCCGCCCGGTGAGCGTGACAGGGATGCCGTCAGCGGGGATGTCCCCGCCCACCGCATCACGGTCCAGTTCACCGGTCTCCGGGTCGTAGTCCGGCAGGGTGCCGGAGAGGAGCGCGGTGATGGCGCCGAGGAACGACGCGTCGATGAGGTTGCCGTCGAAGTCGAGGACGTGGATGTCCACGAACAGGAGCCAGCACGTCTCTCCCTCCTCGATACCGAGGTCGGTGAGGTCGATGATGCCGGACTCACGGATGCCCCGGTCGACGACCCGGGCAAGTTCGACGGCCTCGATGGTCGGCGGACCGGCCTCCCAGTCCTCCGATGCCATCGGCCCCAGTTCGGCGTTGGTGATGAGCGTCCCCGCATCGGGGGAGTCGTCATACGGATCCCCGATGTCGGTGGAGATACCGACGAGCAGCTTGGTGCCGCCCATCTCGACGTACGCGGAGCCGTCCGCGGTTTCCCTGACGTACCCCGCTTCCAGGGAGACGTCCCGGAACTCGTCGAAGTCACGGCCGTCGAGCCGCTCGCCCTCCGCCGCGAGTTCGCGGATGTATTCACGGTTCCGTGCCAGCTGTGTCTCGCGTCGCATCATTCATCACCCTCCAGTGCTGCCTTCACGGTCTCTTTCTGCATCTCGAGCAGCTTCCGGTTGCCCTCCGCTGCCAGGTCGAGTCCCTCCTCCAGGTCTGCCGGGGAGATGTCCCCGTCCATCTGCAGGAGCGTGATCTGCTCCGGGTCGGCGTCGATCATCGCGACCGGGATGTCGGCCTTGCCGT